>ONQV01000108.1 GCA_900320065.1 uncultured Eubacteriales bacterium
AGATGACGCCGCAGGACGTGCAGACCTTCCAGTGCTGGCTGGCGTCCGTCTGCCAGCCGCTCTCTGTGTGGTTGGTGTAGCCGGCTGTCAGCGTATCGGTGGCGTCCTTGGTGGGACCGAAGGTGTAAGTACCGTTGGAGAGGGACCCGTTGGCGCCGCTGCTCAGCGTCCAGCCGGTAAAATGCTTGCCGCTGGGTGGAGTGGGATTCGCGATAGATTTGGTGGTGTTGTAATTCTGTGTAAACGTCTGGGAGGACGTAGAACCGCCCCAGGTACCGCCGTTGGGGTCCACCGTCAGCGTGCTGTAATGATTCGCTACAAGGATCTGTGTTTCGATCGTCTTCGTCTCCGACCCCTTCGTCACCTTCAGCTTGACGGGATATTCGCCGTTTGTCTCCAAAAACACCTGCGAACCGCCCATACCAGCGGCGTTTTCGCTTACGGTTATTTTATCGTCAAAACCGAATTCGCCGTTATCAATACTTTCAAAACACAGTAAAAGCGTCATAATTTTACACATGCTTGCAATGGGATAGGCTGAATTTTCGTTTTCTGAAAAAAGAACTTCGCCCGAATCCGCGTCGACGAGTATCGCCGATTTGCATTTTACGTCGCTGACTTTACCGACGTTTTCTGTGTTACAAGTTTCTACTTCGCGAGTTTCGTCCGCAAACGCTTTTCCGACCATTGTATAACCGAAAAACACGCTACAAGAAAGAATAAACGCGAGAGCGATAAAAAATACGGAAAAATTTTTTCTCATAATAAACCACCTTTTAACAATATTGTCTGTATCAAACGGTTTTTTATTCATTATGTCAGACATAATTTAATATAAAAACCTATTTATTTAACATATTATTTATAGAAATACCAAAACCGCGTGTAGGATCGTTAATAAAAACGTGAGTTATGGCGCCGATAAGTTTTCCGTCCTGAACTATGGGACTTCCGCTCATTCCTTGAACTATCCCCCCCGTCGTATCAAGCAGTTCTTTATCCGTTATTTTAATCACGTAATTTTTTGTGTCCGTTAAAACGTTCTCCGCTTTCACGATTGAAACGGAATATCGTTTCGGCTCTCTACCGCTTATGGTAGTATAAATAAAAGCATCGCCCATTTTCCCTTCGCCTATTTCTATTTCCGTTTTATTGGTTAAATCATAATTCCCGCTTAAAGTTCCGAAAACTCCGTTTTCGGTGTTTTTATCGATTTTAGCGATTTCTTCGTTTTTCATAATCACCCCGCGAAGTTCCCCCGGCGTGCCGCGTTCCCCCTTTATATATCACGTAATATTGCAGCCGTATATCGTGCCCATAGTGATTTGCAATAATTTTTCGTTTTCGTCGAGTACTGGATGCCCAAGCGTCGCGATTTTATTGCCGGCAATAAAAGTTACGGTTCCTATTCCGCTTACGTCGTCTTTTATGAATATTCCCAGTTTTTTCTCGCCGCTTAAATCCGTTGCCGGCGTGATTATAGTGGTATAAGAATTCCCGCAGCGCATATAATCTATCTCTACGGAAGAATCCGTTAGTTTTACTACGCGTTCGACGTCTGCCGCGTTATTTACTTCTAGATCGTTTATATAATAAATCACGTCTCCCGCCGAAAGGCCTGCGTCTTTCGACGGACTTACTATACCGTCCTTCGTAATAACGTCCGAAAGCCCCGCAATAAACGCTCCGCGCGTCTGCATATAAAATCCCGCGGGATTTCCGCCGAGAATAACTCGCCTACCTTGGTCAGCAAACGCGATATTTCCGTTCACACCGAAAGCGCCGAGTACGGCAAAAGCAATAAGTAAAAATATAACGATTTTCTTTTTCATAAACACTCCGTCCGTTTTATAATGCGTATTTTCAGGGTATTTATGCGTAAATAAAAAACTCCCTTAAAATTTCAAGTATCGAAATCTTACGGGAGTTTTTTAAACAATAATAAAAATAAATTAACCGAGCATAGTCTTAAAGTCTCGCGCTTTTGCGATAAGCGTTTTGGCGTGTTCGACGGCGAAAGCACTGTCCATTACTCCGCCAGAC
>ONQV01000107.1 GCA_900320065.1 uncultured Eubacteriales bacterium
CGGAGAGATCGTGCTGGAAGGTTATACAGACGACGACGTTTTACATATAAACGTTTTCGACGAAGGCGTCGGAATCGAAAACGTGGACGAAGCGTTGGAGCCTTTCTATACCACTAAAAGCGAAGAAGAGCGTTCGGGTATGGGTTTTACCATAATGAAGAGTTTTATGGACGATATAAGGGTGGAATCGGCAAAAGGCAACGGGACGAAGGTTTATATGTTAAAAAAACTCGGAATCGACGCAAAATAGAAAGATGTTGAAGCCTGACGAACTACTTGAACACTTAAGAAGAGCAAAACAGGGCGACGAAAAATCCAAAGACGTAATTTTTACAAACAATACTCCGCTTATTAAAAGCATAATCCGAAGGTTTACGGGCAAGGGCGTGGAATACGACGACCTTTATCAGATAGCGTGCATAGGTTTTTTAAAGGCGATAAACAATTTCGACGAAAGTTTCGGGGTTAAATTTTCGACCTATACCGTGCCTATGGTTATCGGTGAAATAAAGCGTTATATGCGCGATAACGGGGCGATAAAGGTGTCGAGAACGCTTAAAATCCTTGCAAATAAGATAAATAAATATATCGACGCTTTCAGCGCGGAACATAACGTACAACCTTCCGTGGAAGACATAGCGGAAAAATTCGGAGTAACGCAGGACGAAGTGGTCGTCGCGATAGACAGCGCGCGGATGCCCGTTTCGATTTTCGATAAATTTGAAGACGACGAAGAAGGTTCGGAACTTATCAACAAAATAACCTGTACCGACGGGGAAGAAAAAATTTTAGATAAAATCCATCTGTCGAATATAATCGAACACTTAAACGAAAGGGAGCGGAAAATAATAGTAATGCGGTTTTTCCGCGACAGAACGCAGACGGAAATAGCGGAAGACTTAGGCGTTTCGCAAGTTCAGGTATCAAGGCTTGAAAACAAAATCATAGATAAAATAAGGATAGAGTATCAAAAGTAAATCAATATAATAATACGATCAAGGCGGCCGAGAATTTTCGGTCGTTTTTTGCATAGTTAAAAGTCGTTTGCGCATATTAAAATCGTCATGAGAAAGGAAAAAGAATTCGTTTATCTTAAAAACAACGACGAACGGGAAACTTTTGCAAAAGACTTCGGAGTAAAGGGGTATAAAAATGAAAAATAACAACGAAAATTTTATCAACGACAATTATCTTAATTACGTCAAGTCGGTTTCGCCGAAAACCAACGAAACAAGGTCGCTTATACGCGCGTTTGCCGTGGGCGGGTTGATTTGTTGTATCGGTCAGGGGTTAAGATATATGTTTCAGTACGGCTTTGGGCTTGAAGGAGATGAACTTTCCGCGTACGTTTCGGCAGTTCTTATATTTTTGGGCGCGTTTTTAACGGGGCTCGGAGTGTACGACAGAATAGGAAAATTCGCGGGCGGTGGGTCGATAGTGCCTATAACGGGATTTGCGAATTCCGTCGTATCTCCCGCAATCGAATTTAAGACGGAAGGTTATATTTACGGTCTGGCTGCAAAAATGTTCGTAATCGCAGGACCTATTATCGTGTTCGGGGTCGCTTCGAGCGTGCTTATAGGACTCGTTTATTACGGAATTTTCAATATTTTTTAAGGGTGGGATATGAGAACGATATTTTTTAAAAACTCGCCGTCGATAATCGCGGCATCGTCGGTCGGCGGACCGAAAGAGAGCGCGGGACCGCTCGGCGAATATATAGAAACGAAGGCAAAAGAAGACACCTTCGGTGAAAAGACTTTTGAAAAGGCGGAAAAGAAAATGCTTTACACCGCTATAGGCAACAGTATAAAAAACGCCGATAAAACCGTGGAAGATATCGACGCGATTATTGCGGGCGACCTTTTAGACCAGATAATATCCGCGACCTTTTCCGCAAGAAGTTTCGATAGCGCGTATCTTGGTGTTTACAATGCTTGTGCGACCTTTACGGAAGCGATAACGATAGGTGCGACCATGATAGACGGCGGCTACCTTAAAAACGTCGTGTGTGGCACGAGCAGCCATTTTTCTTCGGCTGAAAGACAGTACAGGTATCCGTTGGAACTTGGCTGTACCCGTCCGCCGCAGGCGCAGTGGACGGTAACGGGCGCGGGCGCTTGCGTTA
>ONQV01000106.1 GCA_900320065.1 uncultured Eubacteriales bacterium
AACATATGCAACGCATACCGTTCAAAAACGTGCTTATCCACGGGCTCGTGCGCGACGCGCAGGGCAGAAAAATGAGTAAGTCCTTGGGGAACGGCATAGATCCCACGGAAATTATAGCAAAATACGGCGCGGACACGTTAAGATTTTCACTCATCAACGGCGTTGCCGCCGGTAGCGATATGCGGTTTTCGGACGAAAAAATCGAAGGCGCGCGCAACTTTATGAATAAGATTTGGAACGCTTCGCGTTTCGTGCTCTTAAATTCCGAAAATAAGAAGATAAGCCCGTTAAAAGACTGCAAACTTACGCTTGCGGACAAGTGGATAATAACGAAACTCAACAAAACGGTAAAAGACGTAACGCTGAATATGGAAAAATTCGAAATGGGCGTGGCGCTCGCCAACCTTTACGAATTCGTGTGGAACGACTTCTGCGACTGGTATATAGAGTTTACGAAACCGGTTTTATACGGCGAAGACGAAAAGGCGACGGGCGACACGGTAAGCGTTCTTATTTACGTTCTGGATAAGATCGTTAAACTGTTGCATCCGTTTATTCCGTTTATTACCGAACGAATATATAATAATTTGCCAAATTCAACAGGATTTTTGATGCTCTCGGAATTCCCGAAATACGAAGCGAAATGTAATTATTCGGTCGCGGTAAACGAAATCGAAATGGTTAAGGAAATAATCAAAACGGTTAGAAACGTTAAGGCGAAAACGGGGGCATCGCCTTCCAAAAAAATAACGCTTTATATCTCTACCGAAAAAACCGCTGCGATAAAAGCGGGTGCTTCTTACATTAAAAAACTTGCCGGCGTTTCCGAAGTGAAAATTATCAAAAACAAGTCGGGACTTACCGAAAAAGTCGTTTCGCAAGTTATCGATAAGGCGGAATTATTTATTCCTCTCGGCGAACTCGTAGATTTTGATAAGGAAATCGAAAGAATTAAAAAAGAGATCGAAAACGTGGATAACGAAATAGCGCGTGCAAGCGGAAAACTCGCCAACAAAGGGTTTTTAGATAAAGCGCCGAAAGCGCTCGTGGACGCCGAACGCGCCAAATACGATAAATTTATCGATATGCGCGAAAAACTTAACAAACAACTGAAAGATTTGCAATAATGCGCTAAAAAATAATTATTATTTCCGATTTTGATAAAAAAACTTAAAAAATAAAGTTAATTTCCGATAATAAATTGACTTTATTTTTTTTTTATATTATTATAATAAAAGAATATTATATTAATATACTATAATTTTATTTTTGGAGACTTTTATGAACAATTTGAACTCAAAATGGCAAAAAACTATGCAAATCAAAGTTGACTACAATAACATGATGGCAGATTTTATCGGAAACGAACAGGGTTTTACCGAAAAGGATCTTTCGTCAAATAAATCTTTTGCAGAAGCCGCTTACGCTACTGTTGCCGCCGGTCGCGGTACGGGTATGATGGAGTGGACGGAACTTCCGTATAATCAAGCGGAAATAGTAAAGGATATAAACGAAACGGCAAAGGATATAAGAAAGAAATTCGATAATTTCGTTGTGCTTGGGATAGGCGGTTCGGCACTTGGTCCGATAGCGGTTTTTCAAGCGCTTTGTCATTTAAGGCACAACGAATTGCCCAAAAAGGCGCGTAAAGCCCCCAAACTTTACGTTGAAGACAACGTAGACCCCGAAAGGATGGCTTCGCTTCTTAACGTGCTCGACCTTGAAAAAACCGTTTTCAACGTCGTAACGAAGAGCGGCGCAACGAGCGAAACGATGTCGCAATATCTTATAATAATGGATATATTAAAGGCAAAATTCGGCGATAAAGCCAAAGAGCATATGATTGCAACGACTTCTGCGAACAGGGGTAATCTTATTAAAATAGCCAAAGCGGAAGGATTTAAGACTTTTTATATTCCTGACGGAGTGGGCGGAAGATTTTCAGAACTTTGTCCCGTCGGGCTGCTTCCCGCAGCCGTTCTCGGTATAGATATTAAAGCGATGCTTAAAGGCGCGGCGTTTATGGATAAACTTTGCAAATCCAAAGATTTCAAAAAGAATCCTGCGCTTTGTTCGGCGCTATTACAATACCTTTCTATGAAAAATGGCAAAAACATATCGGTAATGATGCCTTACGCCGACAGTCTTAAATATATTGCCGACTGGTATTGTCAGTTGTGGGGCGAAAGTTTAGGTAAGGCGGTCGATAAGGACGGTAAGACCGTTTACGCGGGGCAAACGCCCGTCAAAGCGCTAGGCGTTACCGACCAGCACTCGCAAATTCAATTGTATAGAGAAGGGCCTTTCGACAAGGTTATAACCTTTATCGCGGTGGAAAACT
>ONQV01000104.1 GCA_900320065.1 uncultured Eubacteriales bacterium
TAGGCTTATCGAGAAGGGCAAAATCCCCGTTATTTGCGGGGGCACGGGCTTTTATATAAATTCGATTATTTACGATTTATCTTACGGAAATTCCGCCGCTAATTTAAAAGCGCGAGAAAAATATATGAGACTCGCGGAAGAAAAAGGCAAGCAAGCCGTTTTCGACGTTTTGAGTGCGGTCGATCCCGAAACCGCGGCCAAATTACACCCGAACGATTTGAAACGCGTAGTAAGAGCGCTTGAAATTTACGAAAGCGGCACGAAAAAGTCCGACATTAAAGACCAACAAATTCCCGTGTATGATTACGCGGCTTTTGCGATCGATTACGAAAGAGAAGAATTATATAAAAGGATTGACGAACGCGTCGATAAAATGATAGGAAACGGACTTGTCGAAGAAGTCGACGGACTTATAAAAAACGGTATAAACATAAAAAATCAAAGTATGCAAGGCATAGGTTATAAAGAAATTTATTCCTATTTAAACGGCTATTGTACGCTCAACGAAGCGATAGCCGCCATAAAATTAAACACAAAACATTATGCAAAACGCCAGATAACGTTTTTTAAGCGCTTACAAGGTTTGGTGTGGCTGAAACCCGACAATATGGACGTGCTTGCGGAAAGGATAGTTAAGAATTTATGATTGACGAAAAACTGATAGATAAATGCGAAACGGAACTCGCCGACGAGTTTAAAATTTTGGAAAACACAGCGCTTTTTAACCAAGAAAAGGTGTTAAACGCGTTCAAGAAAAATAAAATCGCTCTTCGGCATTTCGTCGGTAGCAGCGGTTACGGTTACGGCGACGAAGGGAGAGATACCTTAAACAGGCTTTTTGCCGACGTGTTTAAGGCGGAAGCGGCAATTTGCTCGCCGAATATCGTTTCCGGCACTCACGCGCTTTCGCTTTGTCTTTACGGAGTGTTGCGCCCGAACGATACCGCGTTAAGTATTTCGGGTGGCGTTTATGACACTTTAAACGACGTGATTAAAGGCGAAAATAACGGTTCATTAAAAGATTTCGATATAAATTTCGAGTGTGTTGACTTAAAAGACGGAGATTTTGATTATACCGCTATCAAGCAGAAATTGTCAGAGTTAAAGCCGAAAATGATATATATCCAGCGTTCAAGGGGGTACGAGTGGCGAAACGCCATTTCTGTTTCGCAAATAGAAAAAGTCGTCGGGTTTTTGCGTGAAAACGGTTTTGACGGCTGTATTATGCTCGATAATTGTTACGGAGAATTTACCGAAAAAAAAGAAGCGACGGAAATCGGCGTAAACCTTGCCGCAGGTTCTTTAATAAAGAATGCGGGCGGGGGAATTGCGCCGACGGGCGGATACGTCGTCGGCGATAAAAAGTACGTCGATATGGTGGCAAATCGCCTTACAGCACCGTCGATAGGCGGTGAAGTCGGTTCTTATATGTTCGGTTATCAGTATTTTTATCAGGGGCTTTTTCTTGCGCCGCATACCGTTTTGCAAGCGCTTAAAGGGGTAATGCTTTTTAGTAAAGTGTTAAGCGAACTGGGATTTAAAGTTTCGCCCGCTCCGCACGAAATTCCGCGCGATATAATTACTATGATAGAGTTCGGGGATAGGGAAAAACTTATATCGTTTATCCAAAGCATACAGGAAAATTCGCCCGTGGACAGTAACGTTCGGGTGTTGCCGTGGGAAATGCCGGGATATAACGACCCCGTCATTATGGCGGCAGGGTGTTTCGTGCAAGGTGCTTCTATCGAACTCTCCGCCGACGCGCCCGTTAAACCGCCTTTTATCGCGTATTTACAGGGCGGTATTACTTACGAGCATTGTAAAATTGCCCTTAAAAACTTGAAATTGTAAGTATTTTTATTTATATTACGCAAAAAGACCTGCTAAAAAAGCAGGTCTTTTATCTTTCTGTAAGAATATCGTCGTCCGTTCCTAAAAGGAAGTCAATGCTCACGTCAAAATAACGCGCTATCATAATAAGTTCGTCAAGGCTTGGTTCGTTGTAGCCTGTTTTCCACTTAGAAAGTTTTTGCTTTGATATATTCATATCGGCGCAAATTTCCTTTTGCATTTTGCCGCTACTTGTAAGAAGTTCTTTAAGTCTAACGACAAATAAATTCACATTAGCCCCCTTATTAGTATTATTCTTTTTATAGATAATATCAAAAAAGGAAACTCATATAATTGACAGTTTCTATTTTAGGGACTATAATATAATTAGTTTCTAAAATGGGGATTTATTTGAAATGAAAAAAATATTACAGGCACAATTATTTATCATTATACTATTTTGTATTTTTGCATTTTCGGCTTGCGGGGCAGTGGATTTTAAGATAAATTTTATCGTTGACGGCGAAATTTATGCAACAGTAAGCACGAACGGCGGAGAAACGGTAAAAATGCCCGATAATCCTGTAAAAGACGACTACACTTTCGACGGTTGGTTCTGGGATAAAGATACTTGGTCTAAACCTTTTACGGCAAATAGCCTTCCGCAAACGGTTTTGTTTTTGACGGAAATAACGGTAAAATCTCGGTTTCTAACGATACCGAAACGTATTCCTTCATAAATCAGATACAGGTAAATACAAAGGCGACTTGGGTTATAAGCACGGATATTTACGGGTTGCAGACGATAGCGACTAAAACCATACCTTTAAATATCGGTGATAATACAATTTATTTACTCGTAACGTCAGGCGACGGCAATAATATCAATTTATATACTATGACGGTGCGCCGCAGACCTATATATACAGTATCTTTTAATACCGACGGCGGCACGGCGGTAGATTATCAACAAGTTGAAGAAAATAGTTTCGCTACTAAACCGACTACTACAAAAGCAGGCTATACCTTTGACGGTTGGAATTACGATTTTACTAAATCGATAATTAACAATACTGAAATAACCGCAAGTTGGACAGTAAACACCGATACTCCTTATAAAGTAGAATATTATTTAGAAAATTTGGATGACAATAACCTTACACTTGATTATACGGAAAATTTAACAGGAACGACAGACACAAAGGTTTCGGTTAGTTCGGTCGCTAAAAAGTACGAACATTTTAGCTTATTGAATAGTACGACATCAGCAAATATAAATGGTGATGGTAGCACGGTTTTAAGAGTTTATTATATGCGTAATAAATATCACATAAGCATTTCGGCAGATACGGGTGTTACTTTAAGTAATAAATTTAACGGTGATTATAAGTATGGTTACATTATACCGCAAATTACAGCAAGTTTTAATAAGGATTTAGGTTTTGAGTGGCAGGGGTGGTATAGCGGTAGCAAGATTATTACGAATGATTTTACTATTGCGT
This sequence comes from uncultured Eubacteriales bacterium, assembly GCA_900320065.1. Taxonomy (GTDB): domain Bacteria; phylum Bacillota; class Clostridia; order Christensenellales; family Borkfalkiaceae; genus UBA1259. The sequence continues at coordinate 3,333 of ONQV01000104.1, forward strand.
CTTTTACAGTGGATAGCCAAATAAACTACATTGCAAAATGTCCAATTATTATGGAAAAATCGA
>ONQV01000109.1 GCA_900320065.1 uncultured Eubacteriales bacterium
AAATTTTGGCTTTCACTACTTGACCTATATGCAAATCCTTAGTCGGCTTGATATTGTCAAAAGCCTTTTCCATCTCCGATTTAGCGGGCACATTTTCTTCTTTCTTATCTTCGTCCGCCGAAACTACCGGAGTTTCTTCAACCGCCGCTTCTGCCGAAACGTTTTCCGTTTCCGAAACGGGAGCGACAACCTTTTCTTTTTCGGTTTCGCAAGTTTCGGTTGTTATGATTTCTTCTGTAACGTTAGCCATATAAGACATTACCTCTTGGAATTGCTCTTCGGGCGTGGACGCGCCGAGAACAACGCCTACCTTATTAAAATTTTTTATTTTATCATAATCAAAGTCCTTGGGACTTATAATTCTGAAAACGTTAGCACAATTAGAACGGCAAATTTCAAAAAGTTTGTTGGTATTATTACTGTTTTCGCCGCCTAAGACCAAGACGGCGTCGCAACGCTTTGAAATTACGTCCGCTTCTTTTTGACGCTCTGTTGTAGTATAACAAATTGTTTTGAAAATATCAACTGTTTTGACCTTGTTACGGTCAAATTTTTTGATTATATCGTCAAATTTTTCTTCGGAAAAGGTCGTTTGAACCACAATACACAGTTTTTCTGCCGAAATATTTGCCAAATCGAGCCCGTTTTCACAAATATAAGCGCTGTTATCGCACCAACCGTTAACTCCTATTATCTCCGGATGATTTTTATTCCCTATAATAGCGATAGTGTACCCCTCTTTATGACGCTTTTCCACTATCGAATGAATTTCTTTTACGAAAGGACAAGTACAATCTATTACGTTTACACCTTTCTCTTTTAATATCTCAAAAGTTCGTTTCGGTTCACCGTGTGTGCGGATAAGCACCGTATCGCCGCTTTTTAACCTTTCGTCAGACGGACTTAAAACAACTTCTACGCCAGACTTTTTTAGTTTTTCGTTTACTTCTCCGTTGTGAATTATTTCACCGAGCACGAACCGCCTTTCACCTTTAAGGGAAAAAGCGTTTTTTATCGCCCTTTTTACTCCGAAACAAAAACCGTTGTTTTTTCCTTTAATTACAAGCATTTTTTTATTTCTTTATGTAAGACATAACGGCATTTGTTACACCGTCTATATCCATATTTGAAGTATCGATAAAAATAGCGTCTTCCGCTTTGACAAGCGGTGCAAAATCTCTGTGGGAATCGTTGTAATCCCGTTGCTCTATTTCCTGTTTAAGTTTTTCAAAATCGACGTTAAATCCCTTTTCGGTGAGTTCTTTAAATCTTCTTTGCGCTCTCACTTCGACGCTCGCGGTAATATAAAACTTATAATCGGCGTCGGGCAAAACGTAAGAACCTATATCCCTACCGTCCAAAACGCAGGACGTTGAAGAAGCAATTTTCCTTTGCATTTCCACCATTTTTAATCTGACGCATTTTAAACTGCTGATGTTTGACGCCGCCATAGACACTTGCGGTTCGCGGATTTTATCGGATACGTTTTCCCCGTCAAGGTAAGTCTGCTGGCTTCCGTTCTCATATTTTATTTCAAGATTTAAATCATTTATAAAACTTGAAACTCCCTTTTCGTCAAACGTGTCAACGTTGAGTTTTAACGCTTTTAATGCGGTTGCTCTGTACATAGCCCCGGTATCAAGATATAAAATATCAAGTTCTTTAGATAGTTTTTTCGCAATCGTGCTTTTCCCGCTACCCGAAGGTCCGTCGAGTGCGATTTTTAACGTTTTAGCCATAAAATTCCCCTTTAAATCAAAAACTTATTCTCCAAAAAATTCGTTTTCAAGGCACATACAATACAAATGATAAATCGGCAAATGTTTTTCCTGTATTAAATACGTTTCCTGCTCGTTTACTATAATACTCAAATCGGCAATTTCTTTTAATTTGCCACCGGTTCTGCCTGTAAGCGCTATACTGAAAGCGCCTTTCACTTTTGCAGTAATCGTCGCAAGTTTAACGTTTTCAGCGTTACCCGACGTAGAAATGCCTATAAAAACGTCTTTTTCATTT
>ONQV01000102.1 GCA_900320065.1 uncultured Eubacteriales bacterium
TATGAGCAAATGTCAATAATTTTAAATAAAAGCAACAAAATGAAAGATAATGCTTATCTGGGATAATGAAATACAACCACATCATGTTCGCACTTCCCGACTTTTTGATTTGCCGCTATTTTATTCCTTTGTTTCCTCGTCTTTCGTCTTTTTCTCCGTCAACAGTTTCTCGATTTGTGACTGCTTGGCAAGGATTGAGTTCACCTTATCGTAAAGATCCTCAATCATGATCTCGGTTTTCAGGTTGACCTTATAATCGTTTTCCGCACGACGACGATCTTTTTCCTCCTGACGGTTCTGACTCATCATAATCAGCGGAGCCTGAATGGCTGCAACACAGGACAAGACAAGATTCAGAAGAATAAATGGATAGGGGTCAAATGCTTTTGTCGCAAGAATTGCGTTGATGACCATCCACAGAACCAGCACACCTGCAAACGAAAATATAAACGCCCAGCTGCCCGCAAATTTCGCAATGGTGTCAGCTGCCCGTTGCCCGAGTGTGTATTTTTCCTTTTCCTTTTCGGGACTGACGGAAATTTTACTGTCCGACAAAAGATTCAGAACCTCCTCATCTGTCATATCTTGTCGGATATCATTCAGTACTTCCTGTAATAACTTTCTGTTTTCCTTCATAATTTCTTCCCATTATTTAATAAATTATTGCTGTTTTCCGCCATGGTTGCTCCTCCTTCTGTCGGGCATAAAAAAACGCATACATTATAACATATTTTAGCGTGAAAATCAAGTATTGAACGTGACAAAATTGTCCGTTTCATACACCTGTATAGTTTTATTCTTATTAGGAAGGATAAAACTTTTTTATTTTTAAAGTTTATTCCTTTTCGGGGAGTGAGATTTTCTTCCCTGCTCCCCACCCCTTTGATACAATGCCGTTTAGGCTTGTAAATATATTTTTTATTGCCATATAGGCAGAAGGAGTTTTTATTATGGTAGATTTGTTGAAAAAGCAGGTCAAGTACAGTGACAAAGAAGGCAAAGAAAAGACGGCTACGAATTTTTATTTGCGTTGCGGGGATGTTCTCGTTCCTATCGAGATTAAGTATTTCCCTGATGAAAACAATGTAGATAAAGCGTACGGAGCGAGAAAAACCGTTTTATCGGCGTTCGCGAGTGTTCTTCCTGAAAAAGAAGAGAAGAAATAATAATGTTTATTTCTGTAAAGCGTGTTAATGGTGAGTGTGTTTGCGTTAATGTTTTACATATCCTTTGGATTGCAAAATCCAAAAAGTTAAACGCGGTTGTACTTACCGTTGACGGCGATTCGCTCGAACTCGCCGAATCGTACGAGCAGTTTTGCGAACGTCTGGAACAGAGTTCAGTTAAAACCTTATGCCCTGTAAAATAAAAAATTAAAAAACGGGCAAAAGGTGCAAAAGGTGCAAAAACATAAAAATATTAAATGTTGAAATCTTTTGCAAAAACCTTGCGATTACGCGAACCGCTTGGGGCTTGTCCAAGCGGTTCGGGCAAAAGGTGCAAAAATAGGCAAAAGGTGCAAACATTTTAATTAAAAAAACACTTTTAGGATAAAGGGGTATATAAATTATGTATCTTAAACAGTGTGAAGTTGAAAGTCGCGTCGAATTTTTTAAGGGCGACATTCAAGAAATTATAAAATCACATTCGACTGTAAAAAAATATGCTTACATATTGCACGACAAAGATGATACCGCGCCGCATTATCATATTTATTTAAATTTTGGTAATTCTGGTGTAGATACAAAACAAGTTGCGGATTGGTTCGGATTACAGGAAAGTCAAGTCAACAAAATTCGCGGGCGTTCAACAGATATGTATTTATATCTTACGCACGGCAACGATAGTCAGAAAAACAAACATCAGTATTCCCCTACGGAAGTTATAGCGAATTTTGATTTTGAAACTGAAATTACAAATGCAAGAATTCTCGGCGATTTTGAACATTTTTCGTATGCGCAACAATTAGAGTATGTCAATACTCTTTCCGTGTCGGAAAAAGTTCCTGCTTTTTCGAAACTTGAAAAATTGTGGCGTTTACGGTGTCAATGGCTTTCACTCCAAAGCGATAGAAAAATTGACGTAATGTTTATTTGCGGCAAGGCTGGAACGGGCAAAACGTATTATGCAAAGAAAATATTACAGTCGCGTAACCTTGATTTTTACTTGTCGTCTTCGTCAAATGACCCGTTCGACGGGTATTTGGGCCAAAAAGGCGTTATTCTTGACGATTTAAGAGATAAGACGTTTGAGTTCGATAATTTTCTTAAAATTATAGATAACGATACTTCGTCAAGTGTTAAAAGCCGTTTTTCGAATAAAGTTCTTGGCTGTGAAATGATGATTATAACGTCTTCCGTACCGTTGCGGTATTGGTATAGCGATTATAGAAACAGCCGTTTTGATACGTTAGACCAGTTATACCGTCGTATCGGTTGTTACGTTGATATGACGTTCGACGAAATAACGGTTTATTCGGACGGCGTGGACGAAAAAGGCAACTGGCTCCGAGTGATGGGCA
>ONQV01000099.1:0-2697 GCA_900320065.1 uncultured Eubacteriales bacterium
AAAAGAGTAGCAGACATGACCATCACAGAATATAGGATAACCAAAAAGGGATGCGAGTGCTTTAGGTCCAGGGAGTGGAAATATATACAGAAGAAGATGACGGAGCTGAAATCAGCGAAGCCCGGAGGCAAATTTACCATTCAGCATAGATCCGCCCGCAAAGAAAAAAATGGTTTTCTTGAAAGAGACTATATGGGCCGCATCAATTGGACACCGTGGCTTGATATTTGATTTAAAATAAGGAGGACAAAATGAAAACAATGTATGCAGTGAGAAATGTACCTTATAATTATGACGCATCCGACGACGTCACGGACTTCCACATCTTCGAGGCGGATAACGCGGAGGCCATCACGGCGGAGCTGATCCGCATCGGCGCGAAGGACGACAGATACTCTGTAGAGATCTACACGGTCGACGATGACGGCGAATTTTATGACGGATCCGACTTCGACACGCCCAGCAACTTCCGGAAGCGCACAGCTGCGGCCCGCAGTGTCAAGGACATCTGCAAGATGGCCGGCATGACACAGACGGCGATGGCCGACTACTTCAGCGTCCCGCAGAGGACCTTCGGTAACTGGTGCACAGGCGCTCGCGAGTGCCCTGAATACACGAAGCTCATGATCCAGGAGCTCCTCGGATTATATCGCAGATAAAAAATAGCCCCGGAAGGATTTCCCTCCGGGGTTTTTATAGTGAAAAACATGTGCATGCAGTGATGTCTTTCTCTTTATGTTGTCGCCAGCCAGTCGAGGACGACCTGCCAGTCCGGCTTATCGAAGAGGCCGTCCGCCTCGAGCTTGTATCTGGTCTGCCAGGCCTTGACTTTGGCCTCTGTCTCCGGGCCCCAGGATCCGTCCACCGCTGCCCCGGTGATCATCTGGATCAGCCGGACCGCGTTACCCTTCGCGCCCTGTCTCAGGATCGGGAGCTCCGCCGCCAGTGTTGTGTACGCATAGATCTGCTCGACTTCGACGCCGCCCGTCGTGATGTCCGCGCACCTGACATAAGCGTCCCAGGCTTCCTTATCGCCGTAGAACACGTCGAAATAAACGGGCTTTTCAAAAATAGCGCCCTTATTGCGGCTCAAATCTTCGACGAAATGCGCGATACCGCCTTCGTAATAGAAAGTGTCTTCGTGCTCCTTTTCCGCGCGTTTATCCGCAAGTTTTATGGTCAGCCCCTTGTTGAGATAGGCAAGTTCGCGCAAACGCGTTTTTATCGTGTCGTAATTGAATTCGGTCGTTTCAAAGATCTCGGGATCGGGCATAAACGTTACCCAAGTACCCGTTATATCCGCGTCGCCGACCACGGCAAGCCTGTCCTGCGGAATACCGCGTTTATATTCCTGACGGAATTTTTTGCCTTTCTGATAGACTTCGACGACGAGCCAAGAAGAAAGCGCGTTGACGACCGAAAGACCGACGCCGTGAAGTCCGCCCGATATTTTATATCCGCCGCCGCCGAACTTTCCGCCCGCGTGGAGTTTGGTAAGCACGACTTCCACCGCGGAAACTTTTTCGGTGTGGTGGATATCGGTCGGTATTCCCCTTCCGTTATCCGTAACGGTACACGAACCGTCGCCGTTAACGGTAACCGTAATAGTATCGCAAAAGCCCGAAAGCGCTTCGTCGATAGAGTTGTCTACGATTTCCTGAACGAGATGGTGAAGCCCCCTTGCGTCGGTCGAGCCGATATACATACCCGGTCTTTTACGGACGGGATCAAGCCCTTCTAAAACCTGAATCTGACCTTCGCCGTAACCCGAACGATTCTGAACGTTTTCTTCCATAAATTTATCCTTTTTTAAATTTTATATGTTATTATTTTAACATATAATTTTATATTTATCAACTATATATTAAAAATATTTATATATATTTAAAGAAAAGCGGTTCTCTTTGACGTTCGGCGCATAAAACGCCGAAATAAGCGAATACTGTTATCATAAAACGGAAACGGAGATAAAATTATGGAAGAATGTAAAAATTGCAGAAAACAATCTCACGACGGAATAATGCTCGCCTGCCCGAATTGCGGAGCGATGCTTTGCCCCGGTTGCGCGGGACTTACGCAGGGAATTTGCCCTTATTGTTATTCTACTCTCGATTATTTCGTTTAACTCAAAGCCTAACGGAAAACAAAAAAGCGGAGAAACGTTTCTCCGCTTTTTTGTAAAGTCTTATTGAAATCAAAAATCTTTCTTCATTTCTTCAAGCAGTTTTCTTTCAAAAAGCCCCAAGCCCCGTAAACACGCCTTATTCGCCTCTTTAACGCCTTTCCTATAAAAGACGTCGAGCGCGTCTTTTTCTTTCCTTATATACAAAATATAGGCGATTTTAGCACGAATTTCAAGCGAGCCGTTATGCTTGTCGAGATATTTTTCGAGTTCCGCCATAAGGTCGTCCGCCGCGTCTTCGTCTTTCGCAAACGTGCAAGCGCCGTAAAGCGCGTTAGTCTTAACGATATTAAGGTAGGACTTCGGCAGATAATCGGATATGGAAATCAGCCTGTCGTTTATCTTTTTGGCGTTTTCATAATCCTTTTTGTCAAGATAATAATCGTATCTGGCGGATAAAAGCATAGCGAAATTCAAATTGTCTTCCGCAAGTTGCGGCACGTCGAAATAATACTTTTCTTCTATTTCCGCGGGAGTTTTACCGTTAAAAAGTTCCGATTGAACGACGAGCATAC
>ONQV01000099.1:2721-4624 GCA_900320065.1 uncultured Eubacteriales bacterium
TTTCCGAAAAAAGTGTAAATTCCTATCGGCAAAAACATAGCGAAAAGACAGAAAGCGAAAAGGGGCAATTTACCCGCAAAAAAGAAAGGAACTATTCCCAAAAGCATAGGTATAGCCGTGGCAACAAGCCCGCCTATCGTCATTTTATTTAATCTTTTCGCAAGATCGTCCGTCGTTTTTGCAACCATTTCGGTATATCCCGCCTCGTCGCCCATCATAACGAACCCGAACGCGATTTTACCGCGTTCCACGCTCCACTTAAAAAACCATATAGTCATTGAAAGAAAGGCAAATCCGTTAATTTTGCCCGCTATAAGATGCCCGACTTCGTGAAAGAGCGTACATATAAATCCCGCTATAACCGCGCTTACGGCAAAGTAGAAAAGAATCGTTCCCATACTTGCATTGAAATTACCGTTTGCTACGAGCACCACGGCTAAAATCCCCGCGACCGTGAATAACATAACGAGTACGTTGTTGATAAAATTAACTCTTCTGCTCATTTTTTCTCCGTTATATAGGCTAAATAGCCTTCGAGATTATCACTCTCGCTTACCGTAAAAGTTTTCGCACCGACGTATTCCGCCACCGCTCGGAAAATACAAGCCCCCGCGTGTATTATATCCGCTCTTTCCTTTTGCAAACCCGCAAGCCCTTTTCTTTCTTCCACGGAGAGCCCCGAAATTCGGCTTGCAAGCGCAAAAAGCGTATCCTGTGTAAATTTATACCCGTCCACTCTTTCGGGGTCGTATTCGGCAAGTTTAAGGCTTACGGCGGCAAGCGACGTACAAGTCCCGCCTATGCAATAAAACTCCGCTTTCGGAACGTCGCCGAAATCTTTCACCGCGTTTTTTGCATATTCAAGGATTTTTTCCGCATTTTGTCCGAATTTTTCTGTCAGAACGACCGCGCCTATCGGAATACTTTTAGTGTAAACGCATTTACTGTCTTTTATGACGGCAATTTCCGTACTCCCTCCGCCGATATCGAGAACCGCTCCGTCTTTACCTTTAAGCGCCCCGATAACGCCTATTTCCGCTTCCGTGTCACCCGACACTACGTCTAAATCATAGCCGCACTCTTTTTTTACAGCGGCCGCAAAGTCTTTACCGTTTTTCGCGTTCCGTACCGCCGCGGTCGCAAAAACGTAAATCTTATCAGCGCCGTTTTCGCGGGCTAACCCGACAAATCCTTTAATCGCCTTTAAAGTACGTAAAGACGATTGCTCTAACAGCAAACCGTCTTTTTTTCCTTCCGCAAGTCGTGTCGTATTTATAAGTTTTTTAAGGCTTTTTCCGTTCTCGCTGATCAACAGTCTGACGGAATTAGAGCCGACGTCGATTACGCCGTATTTCATAATTTAAAGGTCTTTAATTATCGTCTGCGTAATGGTAGCCGAGTTCTCTTGCCCGTCTTTCTATATAAGCGGCTCTTCGGCGTATTTCAAGCGTATCTTCGCCCCTTTCGTATTCCTGTTCCAAAGCGTAAATATCGGCTTTTAACTGCTTTACCCTGTTGTTCTTAACGCCTATCGCTATAAGTTGATAACACATCAAAATTATAAGCAGTGCAAGCAAAACCACCGCGCCCACGGTAAAGGCTACGACCTTTCTTTCAAACCTGACTTCCGAATCGGTTTTTGTTTGTTCTGCCGCGACGGGCTGTTCTTCCGTGATTTGTTCTTCTTTCGTTATATTTGGCATTTTCTCTGCTCGCTTTTTTGCCGATTTTATATTTAAATATTTTTTTTACTGTTATATTATATAATTTTTCCGCGAAGATTGCAAGTATAATATGAAAACTTTTCATATATAAGAAAAGTCCGCCGAGCGTTGCCGGCGTCATATATATTCGGTACGACGGAAATTTGAGCGAATAGGCAAACAAAACGTACAAAACCGAA
>ONQV01000098.1 GCA_900320065.1 uncultured Eubacteriales bacterium
AAATATCTTATAGGCAAGGGGTTTTCTTACGAGCAGGCGGATTACGCCGTCGCGCTTTTTAAGGAAGATTAAAAGGTTATGGAAAGAATTTTATCCGTAGCGGAAATGCGCGCCGCGGACGAATATACGATAAATACTCTCGGCGTTTCTTCGGATATACTCGTGGAACGTGCGGGCGCGGCGGTTGCCGAAGAAATAGCAAGGCGCTTTAAAGGCGGCAGAGTTTTAGTCTGTACGGGCAAGGGCAATAACGGAAAAGACGGCAAAGTTATCGCCGAACTTCTCGCTAAACTGCACGGATTTTCTGTATCTACTTTCAGCGCGGAAGTCGGTTTTTTCAAGATTTTCGAAAAGAAATTCGATATTATAGTCGACTGTCTTTTCGGCACGGGGTTAAATCGGGAAATAACCGGAAGATACAAGACCGCGGTAGAGAAGATAAACGAAAGCGGGGCTTTTATCGTTTCCTGCGATATACCGAGCGGTATAAACGGCGATACGGGAAGAGTTATGGGAGTAGCGGTAAAAGCAAACCTTACGGTCGCTATTCAGGAATATAAACTCGGTCATTTTTTGAACGAAGGGATAGATTATTCGGGCAAAATCGTCGCACGCGATATAGGGATAAGCGTGTGGACGGAAAACTGCGCGAATCGCATAACCGATAAGGATGCGGCGGCGCTGTTCCCCGAACGCGCGCGTAATATGCATAAGGGTGTGAACGGCAAAATCGCGGTAGTCGGCGGCAGTAAAAATTATTCGGGCAGCGCGATTTTAGCCTATAATGCTCTTACCGCTTATAAGACTGGCGCGGGGTACGCGGCGATAGCCGTGCCGGACTGTCTTTTCGGCGTGGTCGCGGGCGTTTGTCCCGAGTGCATAATACACACTTTAAAAACGGACGGCGAAAATATAGTTTTCGATGAAAAGGATTTCAAAAAACTTTTAGACTACGACGCGATCGCTTTCGGTATGGGGGCGGGCGTTTCGGAAGAAATATATAAAGCGCTTTCGTATCTTACCGCAAATTACACGGGCAGACTTTTAATCGACGCGGACGGGCTTAATACTCTCGCGGTTTTCGGGAAAGAAATATTGAAAGACAAAAAGTGCGAGACGGTGCTGACGCCGCATATCGGGGAGTTTACAAGGCTGACGGGCAAAAGTAAGGAAGAAATACTCACCGATCCGATAAATTCCGCGAAAAATTTTGCAAAAGAATACGGCGTTACCGTGCTGTTAAAAAACGCCGTGAGCGTAATTACCGACGGCAATAAGACGGTGATAAACTGTACGGGCGACGGCGGAATGGCAAAAGGCGGCAGCGGCGACGTTTTATCGGGTTTTGCCGCGGGGCTATTAAATAGGAACGAAGAACCGTTTTTCTGCGTCGCCGTGGCGGCGTACCTGTTCGGGCGTGCGGGTGAAATCGCCGCGAAAGAGCAGAATTCTTATACGATTACTGCGACGGATATAATAAAAAGTATTCCGAAAGCGATAAACAAGGTTTTATAAGTTTAACTTTTAAGGAGAAATAACTATGAAGTGTATGTACTGCGGTTGCATTGAAAGCAAAGTAGTGGATTCGAGGACTTCGGAAGACGGGACGAGCATAAGAAGAAGACGGGAGTGTATAAATTGCGGCAGACGTTTCACTACTTACGAAACGGTGGAAAATACGCCGATATTCGTTATAAAATCGGGGGGTGCGCGTCAGGCGTTCGACCCGAACAAGATAAAGGCGGGCATTATAAAAGCGTGCGAAAAACGCCCCGTCCCCGCGAGTGAGATAGACAAACTCGTAGCGGATATACAAAAGAAAATATACAATTCGCTCGTGCAGGAGATTTCGAGTAAAGAGATAGGCGAAATGGTCTGTGAAAGGTTAAAGGAAATAGACGAAGTGGCTTACGTTCGTTTTGCTTCCGTTTACCGTTCGTTCACGGATACTTCGTCCTTTATGAAGGAACTCGAAAAAATGGTCAAAAAGGATAAAAAACAATAAACTTTAAGGATAAAAGTTATGAATAAGTGGGACGAAAGATTTATGCAGCTTGCGGAAACTGTCGCGGAGTGGTCTAGTTGTTATCAGGAAAACCGCCACGTCGGTGCGGTCGCCGTCAGAGATAAAAGAATACTTACTACGGGCTATAACGGCGCACCCGCGGGGATAGACAGTTGCGCGGAACGCGGCGAGTGTCTGCGCAGGGTAAAGAATATCGCGAGCGGCACTATGCAGGAAGTGTGTTACGCCGTTCACGCCGAACAGAACGCCATAATTCAGGCGGCGAAACTCGGCGTGAGTTTAGAAGGCGCAACGATGTACGTTACCCATCAGCCGTGCGTAATCTGTACCCGTATGATAATAAATTCCGGAATAAAGAAAGTGATATATAAAAACGGGTATCCCGACGCGTTCGCTTTGGAACTTTTCAGGCAGTCGAACGTGGAGATAATTAAATTTTCCGACCTTAAATAGAAAGGTTTTATGCAGAAAATATATCTTTTAGATATAAAGGATTTTTCGGACGAAGAACCGTTAAAATCTATTTTGCCACCCTACGCTATATCGAAAGCGGAAGGATACGCAAACAAGGCGGACAGATTGCGTTCGCTTTTCGGCTCAACGCTTATCGAAAGATTTACCGCGGAAAAGCCGCTTTTTTTCGGTGCGCACGGTAAGCCTTATAAAAAAAGTCCGCCGTTTTTCAACGTTTCGCACTCGGGGAATAAAGTTGGGATTTTTTTAAGCGATAAGACGGAAGTCGGCTTCGATGTACAGTTG
>ONQV01000097.1 GCA_900320065.1 uncultured Eubacteriales bacterium
CCGCCGTTCACCGCCGCCGCGGTCGCCGCCGCGAGTTGCAAGCCCGTTACCGCTATCGTCTGCCCGAACGCTATACGCGCAAGGTCTACGTTCTGCACTGCCGATATCGGCAGTATCATACCTTGCGCTTCGCCCGAAAAATCTACGCCCGTCGTTGAACCGTAATTGAAAAGGTCTATATACTTATACATAGTTTCTTTGCCGAGCGCCATCGCTATATCAACGAATATCGGGTTGCAACTGTTGTTTAATGCGCCCTGCAAATTAAGATTTGAGTGCTTGCCGTTTGCGTGATTGCTCCAACATTTCACGCGTTGTCCGTCTATATATCTGTACCGCGAAGAATTGAATATATGATTTACCGAATACGCTTTACCGTTGCCTTGAAGATACTCTTCGATATTTGCCGCGGCAGTCAGTATTTTAAAAGTCGACCCCGGTTCATACACGTCGCAGAACATACCGTTCCGCGACGCTTTATACAAAGCGTCGGTATCGCCGCGCGGGATTGCGTTAAGGTCGTAAGACGGTTTTACGGCAAGGGCGCGGATCGCGCCGCTTTGCGGGTCGATAACAAGCATCTCTGCGGACTTCGCGTGATGCAAGGTCATCGCTTCCGTCATAGCCGCTTCCGCAAGTTGTTGCACTTCGTAATCTATCGTAAGCGTCAGATTAAGTCCCCCCGTCGCGGGAATATAACTCGCTTTACCGCCGTCTATTTCCACGCCTACTATATCCGTTTCGTACAGTATTTCGCCGTCTATCCCGCTCAAATATTTATCGTAATAAAGTTCGAGTCCCGATTGCCCTTTCCCGTCCGTCGAAGTGAAACCCAAAACCTGCGTGAGAAAATCTTTGTACGGGTAAACTCTCGAATTGTCCCGCGAATAATACACTCCGTCGAAACCGTATGCTAAAAGTTCGTTTATCTTTTCCTTTTTCACCTGCTTTTTAACGGTAATTTCGCTCGAAACGGTTTCGGTCAGACGCTTATAAACGTACTCGTAATTCATTTCGAGAGTATCGGAAAGCGCAACGCACAGCGCGTTTAAATCCTTAACCGCTTTTTTTCGCACGAAAACGGTATACGTATCGTCGTTTGCCGCAAGCACCACGCCGTTTACGTCCGTTATCGTGCCCCTTTGCGCCACGACGGGAATTTCGCGCGTCCACTGGTCTATCGCTTTTTGCTGTAAATCTTCGCCCCAGATGACCTGAACGTAAAACAGTCTGCCCAAAACGAAGCAAAATAAAAAGGCTACCGCAATCGTTATCGCGAATAACCTCTTTCGTAAAATCGTTATTGAAAAATCCGTTTTTATGGTCGGCTCTCCTTACTTTTTCTCGGAAAAACTTTTCTTCCGATATAATTTATATGTAAGGCGAAACCGTTTAATTACTTTTTAATTTCCCTTTGTTTACCTTAAAATCATACCGAGTTCGCTTTCGGCAAACCGCGCTATATAAGCGTCGGAAGAAATCTCGGCTATTTCAGCCGCCTGCGCGCTAACCGCCGCCGCCTGCGCCCTGTACGATTCGTCAAGCGTCGCTATATCCTTTGAAAGCGATTTTAAAACACCCGTATTCAGTACGATAAGCGCTAAAATCACCGTTACTACAAGCGCGTAAAGAACTACTACGAGTTTGCCTTTGGCGTTTAATCTGTATGCGCTCTTGCGTTCTTCCTTGCTTTTTTCCGCATCGTTGAATATCTGCGGGTCGCCGTCTATAAACTGCGTGGTCGTCGTGGTCGGACGGATATCTTCGTCGGACATCGCGACCGTTTCCGTCTTTTCTTCGGTAGGAGCGTCGGCAATTACGGCGGTCTCTTCCGCTTCCATTTCGGAATATCTGTCGTAATTCAAAAGACGGTCGAGATTGCGTTGCATTCTCGCCTTGGTTTCTTCCATACTCTCTTCACGCTCGGGCGCGGTTTCGGTATTGATAGACGCTCTTCTTTCTAAAACGTCTACTCCGCCCCTTGCGCTTTCGGTCGTGTCAAATCCGTTTGAACGCCTTGTGGTTATCATGGCCTTGCTCCTTTTCCTTTTTTTACGTATTCGGGTAAGTCGTATTTTTTCTTATACTCTCTCCGCAACGCGGAGTTTTGCGCTTTTTGCCCGCGAATTTAGCGAAATTTCTTCTTCGCTTGCCGTTATCGGGTGCTTGGTGATTATTGTCGCTTCGCGCTTTTTACCGCACACGCAGACCGGTAAACTCTTGTCGCATATACAGTCCGTTTCGAGTTCGCGGAACGCGCGTTTTACTATTCTGTCTTCCAACGAGTGAAAGGTAAGTATCGCTATTCTTCCGCCCTTTTTAAGTCCCCGCGTCATCGCGATTACCGTTTCGTAAAGTCCGTCGAGTTCGCCGTTGACTTCTATTCTTATCGCCTGAAAAGTTCTTTTCGACGGGTGTCCGTCGTGTTTGAACTTCGCGGGAATACTCTTTTCTATTATATAGTTTAACTGCCCTACCGTAGTTATCGCGTTCTTTTTGCGCTCCGCTACGATATTCGCCGCTATTTTCCCCGCAAACCGTTCTTCGCCGTATTCGAAAATTATCCTTTTGAGGTCGCTTTCCTTATACTCGTTTACGACCGTTTCCGCAGAGAACGGCGAACTTTTATCCATCCGCATATCGAGTTTTTCGTCGCTTTTCAGATACGAAAATCCACGACTTCTGTCGTCGAGTTGAAAACTCGATACCCCTAAATCCAAAATAATTCCGTCAAAGCCTTCGATATCGAGCCTGTCCTTTATTTCGGGAAAATCCTTGAAATTGTCCTTTAT
>ONQV01000044.1 GCA_900320065.1 uncultured Eubacteriales bacterium
TAAAGAAATAAACGCAAAAAATGAAAACCGTTCCGGCGAAAAGAAAAATCCGCCGAGCGGATTTCCGTGTCCGCCGCCCGCGCCGCTTTGCCCGCCCGTACCGCCGTGTCCGCAGGACTGCGCGCCGGACTTCCCGCCGAACGGGCAAGACCCGAGAATCGATTTTGAAGATTACTGACCTAAATTTTCGTAAAAGCCTTGAAAGTCCGCAAATTTTGTTGTATCATATTTGCGGGGCGAAAATAACGCTTGCCCGCTTAAAAACTTGCGACGCCTTAACGGAGAAATTTTATGATACTTACTATATGCCCGAATCCGAGCATTGATTGCACGATAGAACTTGAAAGTTTAAACGTCGGTATGCTTAACCGCATACAAGGCAAAGTAGAAACCTATGCCGGAAAGGCGTTGAACGTCGCAATAGGCGTAAGCAGATTAGGTGAAAAGTGTACTGCCACGGGTTTTATGTTCGCAAATCAACAGCGGACTTTCGAGCACTTTTTAAATAACGAAGGCGTGCGTTGCGACTTTGTTTCCTGCGCAGGCGATACCCGTGTAAACTATAAAATAATCGATAAAAAATCCATGCTTACCGAGATAAACGACGTCGGCGAAGAAGTAAGTAACGAAAAACAGACGGAACTCGTCGAAAAAGCGGCGAGCCTTGCCGCGGAAGCGGACATAGCGGTTATGAGCGGCAGTCTTCCGAAAGGAGTGAGCGGCGATTTTTACGGCAAAGTTATAAGCAACCTGCCTGAACATATAAAGGTCGTCGTCGACGCTGAAAAGGCAAACGTTCTTTCCGCAATAAACGCGCGCGAAGTGTTTATGGTAAAGCCGAATATAAAGGAACTCGAAAATTTTTCGGGCGTTAAGGTGCGTAAACTCACCGACGTTCTCGCGGCGTCGAAGGCGTATTTTGAAAAAGGCGTAAAATACGTTCTCGCGTCCTTGGGAACGGAAGGCGCGGTGCTTACCGACGGAAAGGACAGTTTTTACTGTAAGAGCGCTTCGGTCGCCGTAAATTCTACGGTTGGCGCGGGGGACAGTATGGTCGCCGCCGCTTGCGTGGGAGTGTATAACGGCGTTCCTATGCGCGAAATATTGAAAGAAGCGGTCGCTGCGGGCACGGCGGCGGTAACGACCAGCGGCACTGATCTTTTTTATAAAGACAAATACAAAGAAATCTATTCGAGATTGCAGACGGAAAGGATATAGACAGTATTCAAAGGAAATACCTATGATTTTTTTATACGTGGTTTTAGGTTTGCTTTGCGCAATTTTAGGCGTGGCTTTTTTGCACGTCTTATTTTTGTTTATAATAACCGCGTTCGTAAAGGTCAAAGATTACGAAAGCCCAAGCCGTTTTTACCGCTCTGTATTTATATATTATCTGCGAATCGTTCTGTTTATGTTCCGCGTTAAAATAATAACTTCGGGTATGGAAAAATTAGCGGACGTCAAGGGCGGATTTTTGCTTGTAGGCAATCACCGTTCGGATTTCGATCCGATTGTTACGCTCGTCGCGTTGAGAAACAAGAATTTCGCATTTATCTCCAAGCCCGAAAATTTTAAAATTCCCGCAGTAAGGAAATTTCTTTATAAGGGGCTTTACGCGCCTATCGACAGGGAGAACGCCCGCAATGCGTTGAAAACCATAAACCTGACGGCCGAAAGAATTAAGAACGGCGTGATATCTTACGGCGTATATCCCGAAGGAACGAGAAGCAAGGGTAAAAATATGCTTCCGTTCCACGACGGGGTGTTTAAGATTGCGCAAAAAGCGGAAGCGCCGATAGTCGTAGCGGGGGTTACGGGCACGGAAACGGTGCATAAGCACGCGCCGTGGAGAAGAACGGTCGTGCATTTCGATATTTTGGGCGTTTTGGACGCGGAAAAGGTTAAGGCGCTATCGTCTCACGAACTTGCGGATATAGTGTACGGGGAACTTTACGCGGCAACCGAAGGGAAATAGTCGAAAAAAGGCATATACGCAAAAATAAACGCATAAATTGTATTATTCTTTTAATTCGGGGGATAATGCTTTATGCGCGAAGAACTTATTGTGCGCGTTATGGAAGAAGCCCGTTACATAGCGGAAACGGGCGCGACCGTGAGAGAAACGGCGAAGGTCTTTCACTTTTCCAAGTCGACGGTACATAAGGACGTTACCGAAAGGCTGTATTATATCGACGGGGCGCTTTTTAAGGAAGTAAAAAAGGTTTTGCGTAAAAATCTTGACGAACGGCATCTCCGCGGCGGACTCGCCACGCGGGAAAAGTACCGTAAAGCCAAGGGGCTAATCCGCTAAACGCTTGACAAACGCTTTTATCCGTGCTAAAATAAAGACGATAAACCTGAACCGAAAGGAGAACCTGACGGCAAAGGGGAGAATACAAGGAAACTTTAAGGCAAATCTTGCCTTATTGATTTACGTCCCTCCCTTTGCAACGCGAAGGGAGTTTCTTTTTGGCTTTTAAGGGTATAATATAAGGAGTTGGTTATGAAAAAACTTATTTCGTTAATTTTAAGCGTCGTGTCGGCGTTTACCGTATTCGCCTTTTCGGCTTGCGGAAGTAAGGGTGAAAGTGAAAAAACTACGTTGATCGTTTATACTCCCGACGGCGCACCCGCGCTTTCAGTCGCTAAATTTATAAACGATAAAGAAGATTTCGGCACGGGCGCGGGAATCGCGTATAACGTAGTCGCCGCGTCGAATATAGGACAAGTTATGCAACAGGGCAAGGGCGACATAATAATAATGCCCGTAAACGCCGCGTCTAAACTTTACGCCGCAAACGCTTCCGACCCGTATAAGATGGCGGCGGTCATAACGCACGGCAACCTTTACGTTATGAGTAAGGAAGATTTGACCTTAAACGACTTAAAGGGCAAGGTCGTGGGCGTGATAGGACAAGGCAACGTGCCCGACCTTACTTTTAAGGCGGTGCTTGAAGCCGCCGATATAGAGTACGAACCGTCCGACGGCGCGATAGACGGCAAAGTCGCTTTAAAATATTTTGCGGACGCATCCGAACTTATCCCCGCGCTTAAAACGGGCGCTATGTCGATAGGACTTTTGCCCGAACCCGCGGCGAATAAACTTACGGGTATGGACGGCGCTTTTAAGTACTCACTCGATTTACAGGAACTTTACGACGCGGAAACCAAATCTTATCCGCAGGCGGTCGTTATGATAAAAAGAAGCGTTATTACGGCGTATCCCGAACTCGTCGCGAATTTCGGCGGTAAGGTGGCGGATGCGGTAAGTTGGGTAAAGGAAAATCCGACAAAGGCGGCGGAAGCGGTGAACGGCGCGCTTGCCGAAGGTCTGACGCCTTCGCTTTCCGCGGCTAACCTTAACGTTACCGTAGTTGATAACTGTAAGATATTCTGGCAATCCGCCACGGACGCCAAAACCGCGGTAACGGATTATATAAATAAGATACGCGGTATAAACGGCAAAGCGGCGAACGCCGTTACCGACGCGTTCTTTGCTTAAACCGTTATGAAAACGCGGGACAGAGTTTTAAATATCGCGTTGCCGCTTATAACCGTTGCCGTTATCGTTCTTTTGTGGTCGGCGGCGGCGCTTGCGGTGGACAGCGAATATATTTTGCCGACAGTAGGCGAAACCGTTACCGCGTTTTTCGAGCTGTTTGAAAGCGCGGAGTTTTACCGCGCATTTTTCGGCACGCTTTTGCGTAGCGTGATCGCCTTTTTAATTTCCTTTTTGCTTGCTTTTATCACCGCGTTTGCGGCGTACAAGTCGGAAAAGGCAAAGAGAGCGTTAAAACCGCTGATAGTAATTATCCGCGCCCTTCCTACGATAGCAATAGTGCTTTTACTCGTCGTTTGGACGAATTCTTTGGTCGCGCCCGTAATAGTAACTATGCTCGTCATATTTCCTACCCTTTACAATAATCTTTACGCCGCGCTTTGCGGTATAGACAATGACTTGAACGAAATGTGCAATGTGTTCGGAGTGAGCGAAAAAAAGCGGCTTAAAAAAGTGGTGTTCCCACAGGTCGCGTCCGAATTCATCTCTGCGGCGGGGGCGGGGCTTACCTTAAACCTTAAACTTATGGTCGCCGCCGAAGTGCTTTCGCAGACGGCGCGTTCAATGGGATATTTGTTAAACACGTCTAAAGTGTATTTTGAAATTTCCACGATGCTCGCGTTGGTACTCGTAACCGTCGTTACGGGACTTATTATCGAGGGGGCGTTCGCTTTTATAGCGAAAAAGGCGGTGAAAGGATGATAAGCCTTAAAAACGTTACCAAACGGTACGGCGAAAAGACCGTGTTCGACAATTTTAATCTCGATATAGAAAAAAATAAAATCACCGCGATTTTGGGCGAAAGCGGTTCGGGTAAGACTACGCTTTTAAATGTAATAGCTCGCCTTACGGACTTTGACGGCGAAATTACGGGCGCGGAAAAGGTGTCGATGGTATTTCAGCGGGACAGGCTCGTGCCGCATCTTACGGTTAAAGAAAATATTTTACTCGTGAGCGAAAACGCCGACGTCCCCGCGCTTTTAGAAAGCGTAGGGCTTACGGGCGCGGAAAATCTTTATCCGAAAAGTCTTTCCGCGGGTATGGCGCGTCGCGTCGCTATAATTCGCGCCTTCTCGCACCCCGCGCCCCTTCTTTTAATGGACGAGCCGCTTGTAAATCTCGATTTGTCGCTTAAATTTTCGATAATGGAACAGATAAAAAGGCTTAAAGCCGAGATGGGCAAGACCGTGCTTTTCGTAACGCACGACGTAAAGGAAGCGGCTTTTCTTGCGGATAGGACGATAGTAATAAACGGCGGCAGAATAATCTTCGATAAAAAGGGCGGCGCGGCGGATACGGAAAAGGTCTTGACGGATATTCTCTTAAACGGTTGCAAAAATCGGAGCGATAGGGTATAATAAATCCGATACATAGGGAGAGTGTATGGCGAAACCGCTTTTATCCGTAATCGTTCCTTGTTATAACGCGGAAAAATTTTTGCCGAATTGTTTTAAGTATTTCGACTTGCAGAGTTATAAAAATCTGCAAGTTATTTTCGTTGACGGCGGAAGTACGGACGGCACTTATAAATTACTTGAAAACTATTGCGCCCTTCACCCCGATTATACGTTTATTCACAGTAACAACGAAGGCGTTGCGTCCGCAAGGAACAAGGGGCTTGACGCGGTAAAGGGCGAGTTTTGCGCGTTTACCGATGCGGACGACGTTTTTTATTATAACCATTTCGAACTTCTCGTTAAAACCGTTACCGAAAACGAAGCGGATATGGCGGTATGCGGAATAAAACGCATAAGCGAAAAAAAAGTCGCAAGGATTAACTTGCGCGCTTTATCCTGTTCCGCAAAGTTGTTTTTTTACGATAAGATACAAGGGCTCGAACAGTTTTTTTCTCAGGAAAAATTCGATTTTCTTCTGATGAATAAGATTTTTTCGACGGAAATAATCAAAAAAAGCGGCGCACGTTTTTTGGACGGCTCGCGTTACGGTGAAGAAAGTTTTTTCTTTTTCAAGTATTTGTCGTACTGTGATAAAACTGTTTATTACCGTGCAAAAACCTACGTTTACGTTCAGCGGAAAGGCAGTTTGATGCACAGCAGTTTCAACGAAACCCGTTTGGATATATATAGGAATATCCAAGCGGTGATAAATGAAATGGAACTCGGCGGGGATTTTAATTCGGTACTTCCTTACGTTAAGATTATGCGCGCGGGGTATTCGGTGGGGATGTTGCACTTTATCTTAAAAGGTAAATACGAAAATTCGCAGGTTATCGTGGAAATTACAAAAGATGCCCGAAAGTCGCGTTTTACAAAAAGGCGCTTTTACCGCCTTGCGCGGTCGTGGCTAAAATCGTGTTCAAAAAACACTTGAAAAAGGAAAAAACTAATTGACGGTTATAACCGTATAATTTCTATCAAGCAGGGTAAAATCTTCGCCCTGCTTTTTGTTTGTCAGAATTTGTTTATTTTCGCCGTTTACGCATACGGCGAAAATACTTGCGTTTTTAAAATCTTCGGCGGATAAAATCTTTTGTATAAATTTATACAGTTCGCCGTTTTCGGGAAGGTCGAAATCGTGTTTAAATAAACACATAGCGGTTGAGAGCGCGTCGAGTTTCAAACCGTCGTTTCCGATAACGGTGGCGCTCGCAACGCCTGTCTGTTGCGGGTAGCCCGTATCGGGGTCTATTATGTGCGAATAAGTATTACCGTTTAACGAATAGGTCTTTTGATAATCCCCGCTCGTGGATACCGACAGATTTTTTTCTTTAAGTTTAACTTCTATTATATTTCCGTCATCCCGCGGGTGCATCACCGAGAGAGTGTTCGTAGAAATAATATAAAGACTGCTTCCGCCGACGTTTACGTAACCTTCGGTAACGCCGTCCGCTTTCAGTATTTCCGCGATTTTATCCGCCGCGTAACCTTTAAGCGCGCCGCCGAAGTCGAGTTTTGCGCCTGCGGTCGTCTTTATCGCTCCGTCCGAAAAGGAGAATTTATCGTAACCGACGAACGATTTTGCATATGCGATTTCTTCGTCGGTCGGTACGGAAAAGTCGGGAACGGGGTAGTTCGGCGCAAATTGCCAGAGAAGGGTAAGCGGGTACACCGACGGGTCGAATTTTCCGTCCGTAAACTCCCGCATCTCGCCGCAAGAAACGGCGATTGATTTAAAACGTTCGGAAATTTCCGTTTTTTCGCCAGCCGCAGCCGCGTTTATCTTAAAAACCGTACTGCCGCTTAAAGCGGCGGAAAATTCGGCGTTTAATTCCGTAAGCAAAACGCTTATTTTTTCGGTCGCGGCGTTAGACAGAGATTTATTGCGCGATTGCACGGTAACCGCCGTTCCGTTAAATGCGGTAAAATGTTTTTGTTCGCCCGTATTACACGCGCCGAACAAAAGCGTAAAAACAACTACAACCGCACATATTTTAAAACAAAATATTTTGAACTTCGATTTCATTTATAATTTCCGATTATAAAATTTATAAAAAATTCGACACCTTAATTATATAATAAAACCGCCTGAAAATCAATTTATGAATTGACAAAAATTTTTACCTTTGGTAAAATATAAAGGATTGATATTGTACAAAGGGTATGGGGGAACTTTTTTGCCGAGATATAAGATTGCGGACGTGGTTTTCGACGCGGAACACGTCTATAAATATTCCGCTCGTCTTTGCGAAAACTATCTGTATTCGGGCGCCGAAAATCCCGAATTCACCGCTAAAATGACGCAACGGGATATCGATGCCGAAAAAACGCAGGAAGGCGCGGGAAATTTTCCCGATTATTATCTTGAAAGCCTTGCGCTGTTCCGTAAACTCTGCGATTATATTTTAACTTATCGTCAAGGTATAATTTTTCACAGTAGCGCGGTGGCGGTGGACGGCAAAGCCTATCTTTTTACCGCGCCGAGCGGGACGGGAAAATCCACTCACGCGCGGCTCTGGCGGGAAATGCTTGGAAGCAGAGCGGTGATGATAAACGACGATAAGCCCATAATACGGTTTATTGACGGTAAGTTTTACGTTTACGGCACGCCTTGGAACGGCAAACACCGTTTGGACACCAACGCCCGCGCGGAAATCGCGGCGATATGCGAAATAAGACAAGGCAAAATAAATAAGATACGCAGGATTTCTCCGAGCGAAATGCTTATGGTAGTATTCAATCAGACGATACGCCCCGCCGAGCCCGAAAAAATGGAAAATCTTTTGGGAATACTCGATAAGCTTCTGACTTCCGTGCCGCTTTACAGGTTAGAGTGCGACGTTTCGGAAGAAGCGGCAAAAACGTCGTTCGACGCGATGGTAAAAAATAAAATTTAGTTAAAGGGGGCAATAGGGAACGATATGAAGATAAAAGACGGTTTTATTCTGCGCGAAGTTGCGGGAAGTTTCATCGTGGTTGCGGTAGGTAGTGCGGTAAAAGATTTCAACGGCATTATAAATCTTAACGAAACGGGTGCTTTTTTGTGGAAAATTTTGGAAAGCGGCGCTACGAAAGAAGAAATGATTGATAAGATGCTCGCGGAATACGACGTGGACGAAGAGATTGCGCGCAAAGATATAGACGCGTTTATAAGTAAATTACAGGAGGCGAAACTCGTCAGGTAGGTTTTGGCGGGCGTGTACTTATGAAAATCGGCTTTGACAACAAAAAGTATCTTGAAATGCAATCTGCTAAAATTCTTGAACGTATCTCTATGTTCGGAGATAAACTGTATCTGGAATTCGGCGGCAAGTTGTTCGACGATTATCACGCGTCGAGAGTTCTCCCCGGGTTTTTGCCCGACAGTAAGATAAAGATGCTGTCACAACTCAAAGACAAGGCGGAAATACTTATAGCGATAAACGCCAACGACATAGAAAAGAACAAGACCCGCAGCGATCTCGGCATAACTTACGATACCGAAGTTATAAGACTTATAGATATTTTCCGCAGTCGCGGGTTTTACGTCGGGAGCGTGGTGCTTACCCGTTTTGCCGAACAGCCTTCGGCGGCGGCTTTCAAAAAGCGGTTGGAAAATCTGGGCATCAAAGTTTATCGCCATTATCCCATAGAAGGATATCCTTCGGAAGTGGAAAAGATAGTCAGCGAAGAAGGTTACGGCAAAAACGAATACGTCGTAACCACACGTCCGCTCGTAGTGGTTACCGCCCCCGGACCCGGAAGCGGTAAAATGGCGACCTGCTTATCGCAACTCTATCACGAAAATAAGCGCGGCATAAAGGCGGGGTACGCTAAATACGAAACTTTCCCGATATGGAATTTACCGCTTAATCACCCCGTAAACGTGGCTTACGAAGCGGCGACCGCCGACCTTGACGACGTAAATATGATAGACCCCTTCCATTTAGAAGCGTACGGCGCTATGGCGGTCAACTATAACCGCGACGTGGAAATTTTCCCCGTGCTTTCGGCTATGCTTTCAAAGATAATGGGTAGTTCGCCGTACAAATCGCCGACGGATATGGGCGTCAATATGGCGGGATACTGCATAGTTGACGACGAAGTATGCTCGAAAGCCAGCAAGCAGGAAATAATCCGCAGATATTACGCCGCACGGCTCGACGTGATGAAAGGGCTTATCCCCAAGGATGCGGAAACAAAAATAGATATTCTTATGCAGAAGATGCATATTACCATAAACGACAGGGCGGTAGTCGCCGCCGCGCTTGAAAAGGAGCAGGCGACCGGTCGTCCCGCCGCCGCGATTCAACTTTTAAACGGCAAGATGGTAACGGGAAAGACCAGCGACCTTTTAGGCGCTTCCGCCGCGGCACTGCTTAACGCGCTCAAAGTTCTAGGTAATATCGACGACGAAATACCGCTTATTTCTTCCGCGGTCATAGAACCGATACAAAAACTCAAAGTGGAACATATGGGTAGCGCTAATCCCCGCCTTCACACCGACGAAATTCTGTTGTCGCTCGCAGTCAGTGCGGTAACCAACCCCACCGCCGCGTTCGCGCTTAAACAACTCGATAAATTAAAGGGCGCGCAGTTCCACTCTTCGGTCATTTTGTCGCACGTCGACGAAATGACGCTCAAAAAACTCGGCGTACATATAACCTGCGAACCGAAACGCAAGGCCGAAACGGACGTTTCGGCAAAATAACGCGAAAAAAACGGAATTTTTTAATTATTTCTCGCCCGCCGCTATTGTAGCGGCGGGCGAGTTTGTTAAAGTAGTTATAGTTTTAAAATAAATCGGACAAAAAAGTTTTAAAATCGCGTCGTTTTTTATTGACAAATTCGTTTATCTGTATATAATAGGAATTAGCACTTGAAACTTGCGAGTGCTAAACGAGTAATAAATTTTTCGGAGGCAAATATATGACGGTAAAACCTTTATTCGACAAAGTTGTCGTAGAGAGTATCGAGCAGGAAGAGAAGACGGGAACGGGCTTTATTCTTCCGTCGAAATCG
This sequence comes from uncultured Eubacteriales bacterium, assembly GCA_900320065.1. Lineage (GTDB taxonomy): Bacteria > Bacillota > Clostridia > Christensenellales > Borkfalkiaceae > UBA1259. The sequence goes on from ONQV01000044.1 coordinate 9,958, forward strand.
CAGGAAAAGCAGGAAATGGCGAAAGTCGTCGCCGTAGGTCCCGGGGGGGTCGTCGACGGCAAGGAAATCACCATGCAGGTAAAGGTGGGCGACACCGTGCTGTATTCCAAATATTCGGGTTCGGAATTTAAAGTCGACGGTAAAAACCTTATAATAATACGCCAGAGCGATATTCTGGCGATAGTCGAATAATTTTCGTTAAACATAAAAAGGAGTGATAATTATGGCTAAACAGTTAAAATACGGCGAAGACGCGAGAAAGGCGCTTCAAAAGGGCGTAGACACCCTTGCGGATACGGTAAAAATAACGCTTGGGCCGAAGGGTAGGAACGTGGTTTTGGATAAAAAATTCGGCGCGCCGCTTATCACCAACGACGGCGTTACGATAGCGAAGGAAATAGAACTCGAAGACGCGTTCGAGAATATGGGCGCGCAACTCGTTAAGGAAGTCTCGACTAAGACCAACGACGTAGCGGGCGACGGCACGACCACCGCGGTCATTTTGGCGCAAGCGATGATTTCGGAAGGCTTGAAGAACGTTGCGGCGGGCGCAAATCCCGTTATGCTTAAAAAGGGTATCGCGGGCGCGGTCGAAGTCGCGACCAACGAATTGCACAAGATAAGCAAACCCGTAAAGGATAAAAACGCGATAGGACAGGTAGCGTCCATCTCCGCGGGCGACGCGGAAGTCGGCGCGCTTATTTCGGAAGCGATGGAAAAAGTCGGAAAGGACGGCGTTATCACGATAGAAGAATCCAAGACCATGAAAACCGAACTCACCACCGTCGAAGGTATGCAGTTCGACAGGGGTTACGCTTCGGCGTATATGGTAACCAACACCGACAAAATGGAAGCGGTTTTGGATTCGCCGGTTATCCTTATCACCGACAAAAAGATATCTTCGGTGCAGGAAATTCTGCCCGTTATCAACCCGATAGTTGAACGCGGACTGCGTTTACTCATCATAGCGGAAGAAGTCGAAGGCGACGCGCTTGCGGCGCTTGTCGTAAACAAACTTAAAGGCGTACTTAACTGCGTTGCGGTCAAAGCCCCGGGCTTCGGCGACAGAAGAAAGGCTATGCTCGAAGATATAGCGATTTTAACGGGCGGCACGGTAATTTCTTCCGAACTCGGCTACGAGTTTAAGGACGTAACCCTTGATATGCTCGGTAAAGCGGGTTCTGTCAAGGTTGATAAAGACAATACGACGATAATAAACGGCGCGGGCGACCCCAAAGCCATCGAAGCGAGAAAACAGGCGATAAAGGCGCAGATAGACGTAACGACTTCGGACTACGACAGGGAAAAATTGCAGGAACGCCTTGCGAAACTCGCGGGCGGCGTTGCGGTCATCAACGTAGGCGCGGCTACCGAGATCGAAATGAAGGAAAAGAAACTCCGTATAGAAGACGCTTTGAACGCTACGAAAGCGGCGGTTCAGGAAGGTATCGTCCCCGGCGGCGGCATCGCGCTTATCAGCACGATAAAGGCTATAAAGAAATATGCGGACACCCTTTCGGGCGACGAAAAGACGGGTGCGAACACCGTGTTAAAAGCGGTCGAAGCGCCGCTTAAACAGATAGCGGCAAACGCGGGACTTGACGGTGCGGTGATTTTAAACGAAATCTTAAAAGCGGATAAACCGAATTACGGGTTCAACGCGCTTACCAACGAATATACCGATATGGTGGAAAGCGGCATAATCGACCCGACAAAAGTTACAAGGTCGGCTTTGCAGAACGCGGCTTCGGTTGCGGGCGTGTTCCTTACGACGGAATCCGTCGTTGCGGACATTAAAGAACCCGAACCCCCGCAGATGCCTGCGGGCGGTATGGGCGGAATGTACTAATCTTTACTTTTTCAATGCTGAAAAAGTAACAAAAAGGCGTGGGGAGTTGCGGTTCTCCCCACACCCCTTGAAACGCTTTTATCAAGGTATGAATTTATACGCCCGCGAAGGCAAGCCTTCGCGGGCGTTGTTTTGTCATTGCGAGCCGCAGGCGCGGCAATCCGGTTTTTATGTAATTACGGTTTAACTAATATATAATTATAAAAAAAGTTTACCATATTTTTTGGTAAGTTAACTTTTTTTATTTTTACTATTATATAATACGATTGCAAATTTCGATTGTCGCGAAACAACTATCAAAAGAACGCCGCCACGAAATATTTTTCGTGGCGGCGTTCACTCGTTTGTTTTTTATATTATCAACATTTGGTTTTCGTTGACGTTTTCATCGGTTGCGAGATTGTATATATCGTTTGCAAGCACGTCGAGTTCGTAACTTTTTAGCGCTGTCTTTTTAAGTTCTTGCGTGTCGCTTTTGCGGGTGATAACGGGGATTCGGCTATTTTCCGCTAAAATAGATATTATATCTTTATTGTCCGAATTTACCGCAAGCATTTTGGCGTAAAGGCGGGAATTTAAGCACTCGTCGGTAAAATCTTTGGTAATTCCCAAAAGGTTCGCTACAAGTATCCGCCTTATCCGCGCCGCCGTGTAACGCTTGGTGGAAATTTTATCGACCAGAGCGTCGATATGCTTATTGTCCTTAACCAGCGCTTTTATGCGGTTTTCAAGTCCTTCGGTGCAGTCCGATATTTTAGCCAAATCTTCTTTTGTAGCGGTTAAGAGTGCCGCCGTCGTTATCTTGTCGAAGGCAAAGGGGTAGGGCTTTAAATCTTGGTAAACGTAGGGCGGCAGACTCTTTTTGAGTTTTTTGAGTTTTCCTTCCCGAATTTTTTGGCGTATACTCGTCGCGCTCGTTATCCCTTTTTTAAGAATAAGACTGTTATGGTCGCCGTCCCGTAGCATAGGGTAGGTCTGTATCCCGCTGTTTCGTTTAAGTATGGCTTTTGAGTACTCTAAACCCAAAATATTGTTGGGAAGAGATATAAGTTCTTCGGAAAATTCTTCGCCTTTAAGTTCTTTTACCGTCATAAATTTGGCTTTCGCAAGCGAAACGCCTTCTTCCAAGTGGCTTTTTAAGATTTTTTTAAATTCCTTCGTTTCGTCGAGCATAGCGGAGGCGAGCGCGAAAAAGTTTTCTTTTATTCCGCTTTCCACGCCGAAGCACAACCCGTCAACCGCGCCTAAATCGTCCAAAAGGTTTATTGCGCCCGTCGCAAAGGTTTCCGCGTTCGCCGTGGCGAACACGGTGGGAAGTTCGATAACCGCGTCCGCGCCCGCGATTATCGCCTGTTTCGCGCGGGTAAACTTGTTTAAAACGGCGGGTTCGCCGCGCTGGGTGAAATTCCCGCTCATCAAAACAACGACGCGTTCCGCGCCGAGTTCGTTTTTCATATAGTCTATGTGCTTTAAGTGCCCGAGATGAAAGGGATTATATTCCGCAACGGTAGCGCAAATTTTCATAAATATCTCTCCGAAACAATTTACTTTTTCGCCCGAAAGTTGTAAAATAAGTAAGGACGCGAAAAAGTTTTTCGTTTTATAATATTGTACAACATTTTCGTTAAAAGTCCAAACGAATTTTAAATTATTGAAAGGAGCAGACATTATGGCGGATATTTTGTCGCAAATCAAGGCAAGGGCGAAAGCCAAAAACAAGAATATCGTTTTGACCGAAGGGGAAGATAAAAGAGTAGTCGCGGCGGCGGCTACGGTAGTCAAAGAAGGTTTTGCGCGCATAACGCTTTTAGGCAATAAGGCGGAAATCGAAAAGGCGAACGCGGGCGTCGATCTTACGGGCGTAAACGTAATAGACCCCGTAACGAACCCGAAAACCGACGACTACGCGGCGCTTCTTTACAAAATCAGAGAAGGCAAAATAAACAAGAAAACGGGACTTGCCGAATATGCGGACGCAGGGCAAGCAAAAGCCGCTATATTAAAAGACTATGCTATGTACGGCGCGCTTATGCTTAAAGCGGGCGACGTTGACGGTATGGTTTCGGGCGCTTGCCACTCCACGGCGAACACTCTTCGCCCCGGTTTGCAGGTAATAAAGACCGCGGCGGGAATAAACACCGTATCGAGTTCGTTCATTATGATAGCGCCCGCGCCCCACGCGTACAACCCCGACGGGGTTGCCGTTTTTGCGGACTGTGCGATAAACATAGAACCGGACGCCGCGCAACTCGCGGATATTGCTATTTCTTCGGCGGAAACCGCTAAAAATATCGCGGGGATAGAACCGCGCGTCGCTATGCTTTCTTTCTCCACGAAAGGCAGCGGCAACGACGACAAGTACTTTAAGTCCGTTCCGAAGATGCAGGAAGCGACGCGTATCGCAAAAGAAAACGCGTTCAAATATCACCGCTATGAACAGCAGGAAAAAGAG
>ONQV01000083.1 GCA_900320065.1 uncultured Eubacteriales bacterium
CGATTCTTGCCGCTTCGTGCGTAAACGAGAAAAAACGTTATTACGAATTAAAGGAATACGGTTATAATATAGGTATTCTTTTTCAGATAACCGACGATATAATGGACGCGTGCGGAACGCTTGAAGAAATCGGCAAAACTCCGCGTAAAGACGACGCGGAAAATAAACTTACTTCGATAAAAGTGTTCGGGCTTAAAGGCGCTAAAGAAAGGGCTTTCGAGCATTATATAAAAGCGAAAAATATTATCGAAAAAATCGACGGAATCGGATTTTTGACCGAATTTACAGACAAACTATATAAAAGAAACAAATGAGAATCGACGAATTTCTGTTTACAAAAGGGTTTTTCGATTCGAGAACGAAAGCGAAACAGGCGATAGAACGCGGCGACGTGTTTTACGACGACAGGAAAGTGTTAAAGGCTTCGGCTTACGTTTCGGAAGATGATACGGCGAAAATCGAGATAAAAGACGGAGAATATTTTGTTTCTCTCGGCGGATATAAATTATCGAAAGCATTAAAGGATTTCGGATTTTCCGTAGAAGGACTTACGGTTGCCGACGTCGGAGCAAGCACGGGCGGGTTTACCGATTGCCTTATTAAAAACGGCGCGAAAAAAGTTTATGCGGTGGATTTGAACGACGACCTTCTCCACGAATCGCTTAAAAACAACGAAAAGGTCGTAAGGATTATAAAAAACGCCAGAAATCTTACCGCGACGGACTTTTCGGGGCTTGACCTAATTACTGCGGATTTAAGTTTCATTTCGGCAAAACAAGTGCTTTCGGTTTTTTATAATCTTTTGCCGGAAAGCGGAAAAATCATACTTTTAATTAAGCCGCAGTTTGAAATAGGCGAGAAAAGAAGATTTAAAAACGGCATAATAAAAGACGAGAAAACCGTTAAATCCGTTTGCCGTTCGGTGTACGAAGAAGCGGTAAAAGTCGGTTTTTCCGCGATTGATTTGACCGACGCGCCAAGAAGTGAAGACAAAAATACCGAATATCTTATATTTCTACGTAAAGACGGAAAAAACGGCGTCGACTTTGAAAAACTGTATAAATTTTGATTTTATTCATTTTTTGACCGATAAGTTGTAATTTTTGTTAAAATATGTTATTCTTTTTCTGATATGAAAATTTTATTGTATATAAATCCCGATAAAGACAAAAGCGGTGAATATGCGAAGATATGCGAATCGTTACTCGTAAAGTACGGTATTGATTTTGATTTTCTGATAGACGAAGATGTTTCTATCGGTTGCGGGTACGACGCTATAATAGTCGTCGGCGGGGACGGAACGATTTTACGCAGGACGGAACTCGCAAACCTTAATAATATTCCTATCGTGGGCATAAATTGCGGTCGGCTTGGTTTTTTAACTGAGTTTGAATCGGAAGAAGTAGAAAAAGCCATCGAATTGCTGAAAAACGGGAAGTTGGTAAAAGACGAGCGCTTGACGCTTAAAATAGTTTACAAAGACAAGACTTTTTACGCGCTTAACGACGTCAGTTTTTCGCGAATTTACGAAACGGATAAGCGAACGGCGGTAAATCTCGGAATAAAAATCGGTTCGGCAACGATGCGAGACGTATCGGGCGACGGGGTAATTATTTCTACGCCCACGGGTTCGACGGCTTATTCTTTGTCCGCGGGCGGCGCTATACTCGAACCGCATATTAACGCGTTTTCTCTTACTCCCGTTGCCGCACACTCTTTTTCCGCGCGTCCGATAGTTTTTTCTTCGGATAATTTATGCTCGGTAAAATGTAGCGGCGGTGCGAACGCTGGGATGTTTATCGACGGGAAACTTGTTGCGATAATAAAAGAGAACGAAACGGTTTTCGTTTCGCAGGCGGAAAACAAAACGGTGTTTTTGCGCAAATCGGGGTTCGATTTTTTTACGCGGCTTAATAAAAAAATGCAGGACAGATAAGGGGTTTCGGAGAAGATATGACTAAAAAAGAAAGGTTAAACGCGATTTGCGTTTTAATTAAAGAAAACGAGATTTCCACTCAAGAAGAATTGACGGAAAAACTTAACGAAATGGGATTTAACGTTTCGCAAGCGACAGTATCCCGTGATATCAACGAACTCGACCTTATTAAGGTCGAAGGTGTGGATAAAAAGTCTGTTTACCGCAAGGCTGAAAAAGTAAACGTCGGTATTCCGCAAAAGATAAAGGATCTTTTTAAGCAAATTACGGTGTCGATCGTGGCGGCGAATAATCTCATTGTAGTCAAAACTCTTAATGGAAACGCCAGTTCGGCGGGTATGGCAATAGATCAGATGCATATACCGCAGATTCTGGGCACGATAGCCGGCGACGACACGCTTTTGATCGTAGCAAAAAACAATTCGGACGCGGAAATTGTAGTTAAGATTTTAAGGTCGGTTTAATGCTGAATAAATTAACCGTTAAAAACGTCGCTTTGATTGAAAGCGCGGAAATAGATTTTACAAAGGGATTCAACGTTTTGTCCGGCGAAACAGGTTCGGGCAAGTCGGTAATTTTGGAATCCCTTAATTTTGTTCTCGGCGCAAAAGCGGATAAAACTCTTATTCGTAACGGTGCGGAAGAATGCGCGGTTTCCGCCGAATTCGATATAGAAGGATGTACCGCTGTGTGCAACATTTTAGACGAATTCGGGTTTGATAAGGATGACGTTTTACTTATAACGCGCAAATTTAACCTTTCGGGGAAAAATACCGTTAAAATAAACGGAAATTCCGCAACCGTGTCGATGGTGAAAAGGCTGACCGACAATCTTATCGACGTACACGGACAAAGCGAGCATTTTTATCTTTTAAGTTCAACAAATCAATTAAAACTTATCGATAAATTTACTGCCTCGGATGAAAACGGACTTTTAACGAAAATCAAGGACTTGCACGATAAATATAAAGCATTAAATAAGGAATTTACCGCCGCGGGCGGGGACGAGGCTTCGAGATTATTAAGGCTTGACGTGCTGAATTATCAGATTAAAGAAATTGAGAATGCGGAAATAAAAGAAAGTGAATTTGAAGAACTTACGGCGTTAAAAGAGAAACTTTTACACAGAGAAAAAATTGTTTCCGCATTAAATGCTGTAAAAAGCGGTATAGAAGATGAAGGCGGAGTTTCGGACGTGTTATCGAACGCCGTTAGAACCTTGAACGGCATTTCGGGGCTCGGTGACGAGTACTCGGACGTTGCGGAACGACTTAACGGTGCTTATGCCGAGATAGACGACGTGTTGAGTTCGGTAGCATCGCTTTTGGACGATTTGGGATACAGCGAATACAGTATTGATGAAGTCGAAGAAAGACTCGGGTGTATTAAAAACCTATTTAAAAAATACGGCGGCAGTTTCGACGGGGTACAGGAATTTTTAAAAACGGCAAAAGTTGAAGAAGAAAAACTTGAAAACTTTAACGTGTACGCCGCAAATCTTCAGAACGAAATATTTAAAATTCAGAAAGAATTATACGAATTATATACTGATTTAAGCGAAAAACGCAGAAGTTCCGCAAAAATTTTTGCGGAAAACGTGCAGGCGGAACTTAAAGAATTAGGTATGACGAAAGCCCGCTTTTACGTGGATTTTGCGGAAATTCCGTCGTTTGAAAACTGTAAATTCGATAGCGCGAACGGAATTGATACCGT
>ONQV01000042.1 GCA_900320065.1 uncultured Eubacteriales bacterium
AAAATTTAACGGCGATATACGTTCCTGCGGAAAGTATAGATAGTTATATAGGCGCGGACGGCTGGTCGAATTATGAAACTATTATACAGCCTATCCCCGTACAGGAAAATAATAACGAAACGAACACGGACGAGAAAAAGCCGTTCGACTTCGGCGAGTGGCTTAAAAACGCCGGCGAAGACGTTTCCGCTTGGCTTGGCGAAAACGTCGGGATCGCGACGACCGGATCGACCGTTTTAATTATCGGCGCCGTTATAATCGCCGTTATGCTTTTGAAGAAACGCAGATGAGCAAGAAAAAATCGGACGAGTTAAAATTCCCGTCCGTCTGGAAACGGATAAAGCCGACAGTATTATATAATGTTTTATTGTCGGCTCTCTGGTTTCCCCTGTTTCTGACGTTTTACAATCTGGACAAAGTCGCCTTCGAACTCGACTATTTCCTTATGTACAGCGTTTACGATCTGCGCTGGCAACTTATAACGACGTGTTTATGCTTTTATTTTTTTCTGCGTCAGATTTTTAAGGACTTAAACCTTATAATATTCACAATCCGTGCAAAAAAGCACGACGACGACGTGATATTATTCGGCGGGCATAAACGGGTGTTTGACGGTATAGAAGGCGTCGGAAAGACGCTCAACGCGACAAACGATACGGTTATTCTCGCTTGCGACAAAGACGAGAAAATGCGCTTTGAATACTATCTGAACAAGCCGTTTTCGGAAGAACTGAAAGACGATAAACACTATAAAGCGCTTTGCGACAGTTACGAATTTTACAAGGCTCACCCGGATAAGATTCCGCACCTTATGGCGAACTACAAGATCGAGTACGACGGAAAGGAAAATTATCCTTTCGATATGGCGTATTTCGACCAAGAAAAGCGACTCGCGGAAGGTTTTACAATGGCGCTGACCGAACTCGCGGATCTTATGCCGAATTCGTGGTCTAAAATGCCGAAGGACGAAAGCAAAGACGATCACAAAGTAATAAAGAAAAACGAAACGCTGTCTAAAAGCCGTCAATGGTTCGACCTTACAGTCGTTTCCGATGAGCAACGTATGGGCGAAGTTTTTATCGGTTTTCGCTCGGTAACAGGACTCGGTCGTTCGCTTGTCGGGCGTCAGCGCGTTTTAAGACCAAAATTTTTACGTTTTCTCGAACGGCGGCTATATAACCGCATAATGAAACGCAAAGAAAAGACGTCAAAGGCGCTTTCCCGCGCTTATTGTGTTTTACATAAGGTTTCCGACTCGATCGGTTTTTACGAGTTCGAATATATCGATAAAGACGTTTTAACGTCCAAAAACGCAAAGGACAAGCAGACGTTTGTCGTTCCGTGTCGGTTTCTCTTTAAGTATGATACACGCGGAGAGCGTGAGAAATATCGGCTTTATGGCAATAAACCCGAGTAATTTTGTTTTTGTTTCTTTTTATTTTTTCAATTTTCTATATTTTTTATTTTCCCTTTTTTTCCGCTCCGTCGGAAAAAAGGGAAACAAACAGAAAATAAAAAATAAAAAGAACAAAACAAAAGGCGGGGGCGAGTTGCAAGAAATTTATACCGAATACAATTTTTCCATAGCGTAGCGACGGAAAAATTTTTCCGTATCCGGGGCGGCGCCGGCGGGCGCGGGTGAAACAATGGACACAATCAGAATCGAAGCGTATAAACAAGCCTTTTTAAGCCGCGAACGCGGTGTAAGGGCGGCGCGCGTCCTTTTCGACTACTACGCCGACGCGGTCGATTCTCGGGGCTACGTGCGGCGCCGGAAGGACGAGATCGCCGCCGCGCTGAACGTTTCCCGCCGCACGGTGGCAAACTACATATACACGCTTTGCGCACTGAATCTGATTAAGCGCAAGTTCGACGGTCGCACCGTATTAAACCCGGACTATTATTTCACCGGAGACGCAGCCGAACTCGAAAAAGCAAAAAAGGATTACGCCGGCTTTACGTCGGATAATATAAAAAAGGAAGGTTAAAAAAAATGGTAAAAAAGGACTTAAAGAACTCCAAGCAGTACAAAAAGGCACTTAACGCAGAACAACGTTACATACCGGTAAACATTACCCTTGCTGTCAGGTTTGACCTGTCGCCGGTTGAATTACTTGTATTTAGTGTTATAAAGCACGCGACGGATTCAATGGATCTCGAAGTTTATTCCGGATCGGTAAAAGGTATATGCGCAAAAATGAACGTATCACTCCCCACCGTTCGCACCGCGTTAAACAATCTCGTTGAAAAAGGCTTGATTTACAAAGGAACAATGCGCAGGGAACGTCAACGCACAGGATCTGGACAAAGTTTAGAAGAAACGTGGGTATATTATAAGGCGGCAAATTTATTCGTTAAGGACGGAAGGACGCCAGAAGACATTGTTCAGGCGAATCAAGAACGATTAAAAACGATGAGAGAGATCGAAAAAAAACGAAAGAGCGAAAAAATTACCGGTTAACAATCAGATAAAAACAGTTTAACAAAAAGGGCGCAAAGATTTTTGCGCCCTTTTTGCGTGTAAAATTTTTTTGCCGTGTAGGATAAAAACATTTTACACTATATACAATATATAAAAAAACTTTACACTATATACTTTTTATAAATTTTGATAAAAATTTTTTATATACCCACTTTCCCCCTACATAAAAAAAACATAGTATAAAATTTTTTTACACTTTATACTATAACAGCGCAAGCGAAAAAAACTTTATACTATATAAAAAACAAATATTTTTACACTATACTTTTATATAGGATAAAAAAAATTTATACCCCCTAACAAGTTTTTAACTACCCTTTGCATAGTATAAAAAAACTTGTTATAAAGAATATTTTAAAAGAAAAAATAAAAAGACCGCGCGCTTGCGCGCGTAAAAGGTCGAATTTTCTACGGTTTCGTTCGTTGTTGTGCTGTCAGTTTTTATGACAGTTTGAATTCGTTTTTATTCTGCCGCCAAGCGGCGGCAATCTGTAAAGAAAAGGCAGCGCGAAAAGTGGTTGCAAGGGGTTCAAAGGGGACTAAACGAGAAAAATATAAAAAAACAGACTGTTTTTACTTAAAACATAGCATTTTTTAAGGTTTTGGTCGTCTCTGACTCCGTCACTTCGTTGGTTCGAATCCAGCTACCCCTGCCAAAACGGCATTTTTACGCTTTTTCGGGGCAATAAATGCCGTTTTTTCGTGCCTTTTTTCCGTAAAGGGGACTAAAAGGGGATTGACGGAGCCGTTTTCGTCAGATATAATCTACCTTTTGCGCTTCCTTCAATTGAAATTCCCACGAAAAGTCAGTATATCCGCGGTCGATTTTCGACGATTTAACGTCTTTATCTTCTTCGTGCCCGTCCCACAGCATAACGATTTCCGGATTTACGCCGCACTCTTTGCACCGTGTAATGAAAGTATAGCGCAATTCGTGCGGGTGATGGTTCGGCAGCACTTTCTTAAACGTGTTGGAGAGCGTGTTGACGTTCGCGTTCTTCGCCTTCTCGAAGTCCACGATAGGCAGGACCTTCCGAAAAGCCGGTGTGAACGGTATTCGCCGTTCGACTTCCTGCCTTCCGAGTAGCGTTTTACTCGAAACGCAAACAAGGCTTTCCCCTTCGATTCGGATCGTTTTAAGTTCTGAACGCCGCAGTCCGAAAAACAGTAAAACGAGTAGCGCCGAACTCGCCGCGAATTCCCTGTTCTTATCGCAAAAAGCGATAAGCGCTTTTTCTTCTTCCAACGTGAGCGCCGAGCCTTTTTTCCCTTCGTAGAAGGGAAGAACGATCCGTTTCATCGGCGACTTTATATCGAAGTCGTCCACAGCCAAGTCGAAAAGACAGCGCAAAACGAGATGTAATTTTTCGGCGGTTCGCCGCTTGCCTTCGTCTATCACCGAAAATAAATAAGTCTGAATTTCTTCCCGCGTTATCGTCCGTAATTCCCGACTGCCGAACCGCGGTTCCAGATCGTAACGGACAAGCCGTTCATACTCTCGATAAGTCGTCGGTTTTGTGGTGCGCTTTTTGGTATCGAGCCACGATTCCGCGTATTCCGTAAAAATTACGCGCCGTACGTTGTTTTTTTGCTCCCGCGCCGTCTGTTCCCCGTTCAGCGCTTTTATAAATTTTTGCTTTAACACGGTTAAGTCCTTTGACGAAACGGCGATATTATAGCCGTTCCCACGGTAGCGCGCTTCCAGAACGTCGTTTTTCCTTTTTCTGTAAAAAATTATTATATCACCGGTCGCAAACGCCCGGCGAAAGTCTTTTGGCATATTTTTCACCTCCTTGTCAGTAAAAAACAGCCTGTTTTTTTCGCTATTGAGTTGTAAATCTTCTGAAAAAGCGCTTCGGCGCTCGTTTTGGACGACTAAATTCAGATAACTTTCCGTCGGTATCCGTATATACCCCGCTTTCTCGTATTCCGCGAGTTTGTGCTTTACCTTCGTTAAAAGCGTGGATACCGTGAAAAGCGCTTTTACCGCTTGCGAGATCTCTTCGTCGAACATTCCCCGCGCCCCCTTCTGCGCGCCGGTACAGTATAACACGAACGGATCCGAAAAAACGAAAAAACTTCGTTAATATACGAATTAAAAAAAGCCTTATATTTACTACTTATTTTAAGTTGTAAAGAAGGCTTTTTTTATCGCTCTATATTAAAAAACTTTAATTTTTTACCTTTTCCGCAAGGGCGTTTATCTGAATCAGGATCGTTTCCTGTTCAAACGGACCGAGTTTGTGGAAGGCTTTCAGAAGGTCGAGATCCTTTTGCGGAAGATCCGACGGAACAGGACGACCGCTTTCGTCTTCCGCGCCGACAAGATAACCGACCGACACGCCCAAGACGGCGGCAATCTGTTTAAGCATATCAAGCGACGGTTCAGTACGTCCTACTTCGTAGTTATAAATATTAGTGTGTGAGACGTTTAATTTTTCCGCTAACTCTTTTTGAGATATGCCTAATTCTTCACGAATAAGCCTTAAATTCACCTTACACACCCCCTTTTTTTAAAAAAATACACCAAAATTACAAAAAATTGTTGACAAGCGCTAAAATGGTGCATATAATTATAGACAAAGTGCTGTTTTAACACTTGTCAATAATTATGCGCTAAAACAACACAGGGAAGTTTATGAACGTTTTAATCTGTTGCGAAGAAAGTCAGGCGGTTTGCAAGGCTTTCCGCGAAAAAGGACATAACGCTTTTTCTTGCGATATTCAACGGTGTAGCGGCGGGCACCCCGAGTGGCATATAGATTATGACTGCTCACAACTTTTAGACGCTCATCGAGATAATAAATCAATCCATTTTAGAACGGAAGACGGCTGGTGGCATTATTCTCCGAGACAATGGGATTTGATTATTGCTCACCCGCCTTGCACCTATCTTGCCCGCTCGTCGTCTTGCAATATGTACGTAAACGGAAAAATCGACGTTCAACGTTATGAAAAAATGATTTCGGCAAAACAGTTTTTTATGAAGTTTTACGATTTGCCCGGACGAATAGCGATTGAAAACCCCGTACCTATGAAAATGGCTGGATTACCTGGATATACGCAGACAATTCAACCATATGAATTCGGGGACAATTACACGAAACTGACTTGTTTATGGCTTAAAAATCTGCCTTACTTAGTATCGATGACATACGCCGCCCCCGGTGAAAAGCGAAATTTCGCGAAAAGTTGGTGCAAGGTGCGGTCAGGTAGTAAATATCGCAGTAAGACCTTTAAGGGAATTGCCCGCGCTATGGCGCAACAATGGCAATTCGATAATTAAACAAAGAACTTCGCGGGTATCCCCCGCAAAAAATAAAAAGGAAGGTAAAAAAATGGAAAAAGAGAAAATCGAGAAGATTAAACAAGGCTTAAAGTGCTGCGACAATAAACAGCCACTCGTTGACTGTGAAAATTGTCCTTACGACGTATACAACGATTGCACGGGCAATCTTTTATCCGACTGCGGCGAACTCGTCGCCGAACTCACGGGGGCAAAATTATGACGTTTTATTGCTGTAAGCACGTTGACCAAGACGGAGATCTCATTCTGAACTACGTAAGGACGGAAAACGAATTGATAGACGCTTGCCGTGACGTCAGACGTCAAGGGTTTATTCCGATTAAGACAATGATCACCCTTTCCGACGACGGCAAAAGAACGGAAACGGCGCTGAAATAGCCGACAATAGTCCGCGGCTCTGTCGGACTTCCTTTTTATGGCGGTGGACGATCTACCACGCCACCGCCTAATATATCCCCCGCAGGTTCGCGCAAAGTCGGTTCGATTCCGACGGGAGAAATAAAAACAAGGAGCAAAAGGCGATGAAGAAAGGAACTGTAAAACTGATCGGTATAATTCTCGGTATAATCGCTTCCTGCATAGTTATCGGGCAAGCCGTTAAAAGCGGTTACGATAACTGGAAGAACAAAGACAATACCGAATCGACCAACCAGACGGCGCAGGTTCAAGTCGTTGATATGGCGGCTTAACTATGGCGGGCGGGGTTTTTACAACCGCGCTACACCTGCTCCGAGCGGCGTGGCATTTAATCGAAAGACTTTTCGGAATGTTTACGTCGCTCGGTGGCGGGCTTGTATCGGAGATCGTAGCGCTCGGGCTTATCTGGCTTATTATTGCTTTCGGTCTCCCGATTATCGAAACAATTATTAAAGCCGTTTTATGGCTGATACGGCTTTGGAGATAAAATCAATGAATAAAAGTTTAAAAATAACTTTAATATCGCTTTTGACCGCGTTACTTGCTTTTTGTATCGCGGCGGTTGCTTTTCCGTCAAAGAGTGCAAACGCCGACACGATCGAAGTTACGACGACCGGAATAAACGACGGTAATTTTTCCTTCCTTTCCGGGGCGCATATCCGCCCGGAACTGTTTGACACCGATCCGAACGATCCGAACTTCGACATAAATACGGCGCGGACACGGTTACGGTTTGACTTTAAGTTGGAAAATTTTAATTACGAAAACCTTGCGTCGGGCATAGATCACCCGACGACGTGGTGGGGTTCTCTCGGATATAACGTTTTCATTTATGAATTTACCCTGCTCCGCGGCAACCACGACGGCGACGGCGCCGGCAGTGAAATGACAGCCGACGAACAGTATTCCGTCCTTGTAGTTCTTTTTTCCGACACTGCACGAAATATTTGCGGATACGTTGCGGAAAAGGACTTTTATACAACGAACACTTTAAGTGCAGAGTTCGGATTTCTTTCCGGGAATGTAATACCGTTAAACAATTTTCCCCACTACGACTATATAGCAACACAAGGAAAGACGGAAACCGTCAACGGCGTGAATCGGTCTTTCGGCAGGGGTTACACAATTACAAGGAAATACAAGACGTCAAACAATAATCTTAATTTTATGCAGCATAACGGACTTGTTCTACCGCTTGTTATAAGTGTAAATTCACCGTTTCAATATTATTGTATTAGGGCGAGATACTGTTTTACCACGGTTTCCGGCGCGGGAATGTTTAACACAGATTATTCTTATAAATACGGCGAAATATATTCGTCTTCCCGATCGCTCGCAAAGTGTTTAACGAACGCGCAAAACGCAGGCGTCGATTTCGACGATATACTCGAAGAAGGGTGTTCCGAGTGGGCAGAAAGGATCCTTGCGATTGATAACACCCAGAGAGTAAGAATAAAATATCTGACCGAGATCGAAGGCACCCCCTACGCAACGCATAATTACACTTACGTCAATGTTCCCGTTTTACAAGAAACGATTTATATTGACGACGTTGAAGAACAACTCGGTATTTCCTTGCAAAAGTGCCTTGACAGTAACGCGTATTGTTTTAAAAAGACGACCGACACCGACGGCGACGTTTACGAATTGTATTATCTTAAAAACGTCTGGCTCCGAGCCGCAACCGTTGACGGCAATTATTTTGATTATTTTCTCGACATTAACGAAGGTTATAAGGAAATGTATCGTCCTTACGTGGACGCGGAAATTCTGACGGACGATATTTACGAGTGGATTTATTCAACGCAAATGATAAACAAGTTCCCCGCCCTGCAAAATTACCGTTTTAACGAAGTTTACGGATATTTCGGCATTGTGGTAGTTCCGGAGACTTATACCTTAAACTCGGCGCTGAAAACAATGTTCGACGTTGAAACAAGTAAAATCGGCGTTATATCGAATTTCGTGTTTGAACGAACGCTGTCGTACGAAGGATACAACAGTCTTTTAACCGACTATAACTACGGCTTTTTATCTAAACTTTGGAGCAACGTTACAGGTTTTGTTATGGGGCAAGAACGTAACGCGACGTATTACGTTATCTACTCGGAACCGGGCACGGAAAACGCGCTTATAGGCGAAGGCGGTCAGACTGATGCGGAAGAACCGGGGAGCATAATCGAAAACGAAGTTATCGAACCGATCGGCGGTGTTGTGAAAAACGTTTGGAACGGGGCAATCGACTTTTTCACGGGATTTACAAAAGGCACGAAGGCGATACTCTGGATCGTTCTCGGCGGTGTTGTGATTATTATCGGCGTTAAAGTTTACGGAACAATTAAAGGAACAAATTCAAGGAGAAAAAGAAAATGACAAAGACAAAGAAAAACAGTTTATTATTAACGCTTGCGACGTTATTGCTCGCGGCACTTTCGGCGGTACTTTTATTTACTATCGCGCCGAAACAGGTTACAAAGGCAGATGAAGAAGAAAACGAAGTTTTAGCAACTTATACTTTTACTTTGATAA
>ONQV01000039.1 GCA_900320065.1 uncultured Eubacteriales bacterium
GGGCGTTTTGGTCGAACTCGAAGGTTGCACCTGCGAAAAAGCGCACGAAACCGCGCACGACGTAGCGCTCCAAATCGCCGCGGCTAAACCGCTTTATTTAAACGCAAGCGAAGTCCCGCAGGAAGTTTTGGAACACGAAAAGGAAATATTGAAAGCGCAGGCTTTAAACGAAGGTAAGCCCGCCGCTATAATCGACAGAATGGTGGAAGGCAGAGTTAAAAAGTATTACGACGAATTCTGTCTTTTAAATCAAGCGTTCATAAAAGACCCGTCGATAACCATCGAAAAACTTCTTGCAAACGTAAGTAAAGAAATGGGCAAGACCTTGACTATAAAGAGATTTACCCGTTTCGAGATGGGCGAAGGTTTGGAAAAGAGAAACGAAGATTTCGCCGCCGAAGTCGAAGCGCAGATGAAAAAATAAACGACAGTTTATAAAAAACGCCGAATTGAAAACCGATTCGGCGTTTTTTATTGTGCGAATTTGCGTTTTGCATAGACAAAACGTTGAAAATATTGTATACTATATAAGGTTGATTTAAATATGATCGCCGATAAAAGGAGAAAAGTATGAGTAAGGCAAAATACAAAAGGGTAATAATAAAACTTTCGGGCGAAGCACTTGCGGGCGACAAGGATCACGGCATCAACGAAAAAACGCTTGAACAAGTCGTAGATCAGATAATAGCGGTAAAGGAACTCGGCGTACAGATAGGTATAATCGTCGGCGGCGGGAACTTCTGGCGGGGCAGAGAAGGCAGAGAAATGGACAGAACCACCGCCGACCATATGGGTATGCTCGCAACGGTCATAAACGCGCTCGCGATACAGGACGCGTTGGAGAGAAAGAATATTCCGACCAGAGTGCAGACGGCTTTGACCATTACCCGCGTTGCCGAACCGTATATACTTCGGAAGGCGATGTCGCACTTAAACAAGGGCAGAGTGGTAATATTCGCCTGCGGAACGGGCAATCCGTATTTTACGACCGACACGGCGGCGGCGCTTCGTGCGGCGGAAATAGGCGCGGAAGTATTGCTCCTTGCTAAAAACGTGGACGGCATTTACGATTCCGACCCCAAGGAGAATAAGGACGCCAAAAAACTCAAAACTATAGAATACAAGGACTTTATTGCGAAAGGTTTAAGGGCTATGGATACGACGGCTATAACGATTTGTATGGAAAACGATATTCCCGTTTTAGCGTTCGGATTGTTTGAAGAAAACGCCCTTCTCCGCGCGGTAACGGGGGACGATATAGGCACGCTTATCAAATAAGAAGTTATAAGGAGTTAAGATTATGTCGATAGAGAACGAACAATTTGAAATGCTGATGATGGAAGTTATGGAAAAGACGGATAAAACCGTTTCCGTATTGAACGGCGAATACGTTACGATAAGGGCGGGCAGGGCGAATCCGCATATTCTCGACAAAGTGCAGGTCGATTATTACGGCACGCCTACGCCCATAAATCAGGTGGGGAATATGTCCGTTCAGGACGGAAGGTGCCTTGTTATCGCACCGTGGGACGCTTCTATGCTGAAAGTTATCGAAAAGCAGTTGCTTGCGGAAAATCTCGGCATAACGCCTTCTAACGACGGCAAGGTGATAAGACTTGTATTCCCAGCGCTTACCGAAGAGCGTCGCCGTGATATCGTAAAACAGATAAAGAAGATGGCGGAAGACGCGAAAGTCGCCGTGAGAAACGTGCGCCGCGACGCCATGGACGCGCTTAAAAAGATGAAAAACAACAAAGAACTTTCGGAAGACGAGCACGCGATCTGCGAAAAGGACGTCGACAAGACGATTTCCGAAGCGATAGAGAGAATAGATAAACTTTGCGCGGATAAAGAAAAGGACGTAATGAGCGTATAATATGGACGGAGCGAAGATACCGGCGCATATCGGCATAATAATGGATGGCAACGGTCGGTGGGCGACTGCTCGCGGGAAAAAACGTTCTTACGGGCACAGAGCGGGAACGGCTAACGTGGAACGGATAACCGAACACGTCTTTAACCGCGGAATAAAAACGCTGTCGCTCTTTGCTTTTTCTTCGGAAAACTGGGCGCGCCCAAAGGAAGAAGTGGACGAACTTATGCGGCTTTTGGAAGTTTATTTCAAAAAATTTCTTAAAAAGTTGCAGAAGGAAAATATCCGCGTCGCCGTTATGGGCGACACGAGCGTACTTTCTTCTAAATTGCAAAAAGTAATAGAAAAGTCCGTGGAAGCCACTAAAAACAACGATAGGGGTATTCTCAATATAGGAATAAACTACGGTGCAAGGCAGGAAATAGCGCACGCGGTAAATAAACTTTTAAGTAAGGGCGAACCGATAACCGCGGAAAGCATTTCCGAAAACTTATATACTGCGGAATTCGGCGAACCCGATCTCATCATAAGGACGGGCGGCGAACTTCGCCTTTCTAATTTTATGCTGTATCAGGGCGCGTATGCGGAACTGTATTTTACGGACGTATTGTGGCCGGATTTTGACGAGTCGGAACTCGATAAAGCGATAGAAGAATTCGGTCGCCGCCATCGTCGTTTCGGCAAAGTGGAAGAAAGTTAAGGGTACTATAAAGGAGCAATATGCTTAAAAGAACCGTAACGGGCGCGATTTACGTGGCGATTATCGTCGGATTTTTCTTTTTGAGAGATTACGTAGATTATCGCCTTTTTAATATTCTGACGTTTGCCTTTTGCGCAATCGGAACGTTTGAAGTCGCGCGTGCCGTTAAACCGTATTTACAAAAGGGCAATTTTACTCTTGCCGTGATTTACGGCGCGGCGTTCGTGCCCGTTTTTTGCGTTTTCGAATATTTTACGCGGTTAAACGGCGCAATAGCGTGCGTTATTTTAACGGAAGTTTTATTTTTTTATCAATGGTTGTCTGCGTTGATAAGGGAAAGTAACGTCGGTGTTGCGGGCGTTAAAAACGTATTCAAATCTTTTGCCGTAAACGTCCTTCCGTTTTTATATCCCGCGCTGTTGCTGTTAACAATGGTTTGCGCGAACGAACTCGATAGCGGGTTTATCTGCTTAGTGCTTATATTCGCCGTTTCGCCGTGCGCGGATACCTTTGCATATCTCGTCGGTATGACTTACAATAAAATACGCAAGGGGAAGGCGAAAAAGATGTGCCCGAACCTGTCGCCTAAAAAGACTTGGGCGGGGGCGATAGGCGGCGTAATCGGCGGAATAGCCGGTGCGGTCGTAGTATATTTTGCCGTCGATAAAACGGCTATAACGGAAACGGCGAAGATAAGTCCTATAATAGCGTTTGTTTTAATAGGTGTTTTTGCGAGTATTCTTACCGAGATAGGCGACCTTTTCGAGAGTTATATAAAGAGAAAAGTCGGCATAAAGGATATGGGTAGAATTTTACCGGGGCACGGCGGCATTATGGACAGAATAGACGGCATGAGTTTTGCCGCCGTATTCGTGTTTTTAACGTTTTTGTTATTACTTTAAAGGTTCGATATGAAGAAGATAGCGGTCATAGGCAGTACGGGTTCTATCGGCGTGCAGACGTTAAACGTTATACGCCGCTACCCCGATAAATTTAAAGTCGTTTCGCTTGCGGCAGGGCAAAATTCTGCGCTTTTTTCGGAGCAGGTAAAGGAATTTTGTCCGAAAGTCGCTACAATAGCGCGGGAATTCGACGGAATAGACGACCTGAAAAAGATTTCCGAAATATTCGTCGGGGAAAACGCGTTTAAAAACGCGATAATAGATGAAGCCGATTTGGTCGTTATTTCTCTCGTCGGGTTCACGGGTATAATCGCGGTGCTTTCCGCTATCGAAAAGGGCAAAGACATAGCGCTCGCAAACAAGGAAAGTCTTGTCGTCGGCGGTGATATAGTAATGAAAAAAGCCCGCGAAAAGGGGCTTAAAATTCTGCCGATAGACAGCGAACACTCGGCGATATGGCAAGCGCTCAATTTTGATTTTAACGCACCGTTTAAAAGGATAATACTGACGGCGTCGGGCGGGGCGTTCCGCGATAAAACGGCGGAAGAACTTAAAAAGGTAACGGCGGCGGACGCACTTAAACACCCGAACTGGACGATGGGCGCTAAAATTACCGTCGATTGCGCGACGCTCGTCAATAAAGGCTTTGAAGTTATAGAAGCGAAATGGCTTTACAATGCGCCTTTCGACAAAATAGACGTAATAATTCACAGAGAAAGCATCATACACTCTTTAATAGAATATCCTGACGGTTCGGTAATCGGGCAGATGGGTTATCCGACTATGGAACTGCCTATTCAGATAGCGATAGGGTATCCCGAAAGGCTTTCGCCCGTAACGGAGAGTTTAAATTTCGCAAAAATAGGCACACTAACATTTAGCGAACCTGACTATAAAAAGTTTCCGGCTTTTAGAGAAGTGGTAACCGCGGGGAAAAAGGGCGGCGCGTATCCCGCCGTCGCGAACGGGGCGAACGACGCGGCTGTAAAACTGTTTTTAAAAGACAAGATAGGTTTTAACGATATTTACGGGGCTATATCGGGCGCGCTTGATGCGTATCAAGGCGAATATAACGGCGACTTTGAAAGTCTTAAAGCCGCGAACGATTTCGCCGCGCGGTTCGTTAAAGAGAAATTCGGAGTGTAATGGATTTTTTATTTTTGGCAAGTTTCAGTGAGATTGCGACTTACGCGTTATATATACTTATCGCCGTGCTATTATTGCTTTTAATGATAACCGTGCACGAAGCGGGGCATTATTTTGCGGGTAAAATTTTCGGTTTCGGTATCGAAGAGTTTTCGATAGGATTCGGACCGAAAATTTTTTCTAAAACCAAAAAGAACGGCGAAAAATTTTCTGTGCGGGTTATTCCGCTCGGCGGATATTGCGCTTTTTCCGGCGAAGACGGGGATTCCGACGACCCAAAAGCCTTCAACAACAAAAAGCCGTGGCAAAGGATAATCGTGCTCGTTGCGGGCGCGTTTATGAATTATCTTACCGCCATCGTGCTTATTGCGCTTATGTTCGGATTTTACGGACACTCCGCGCTTATGACTTACGAAACCGACGGAATAAAAGAGTACGGCGAAGAATATTCGCTAAAAGACAGGGACGTAATAATAAAAGCGAACGGCAGGACCGTCTATCTTGTTACCGACCTTATGAACGCCATAGACGGCGGCAAAAAGGGGGAAGAAACGGAGTTTTATATCGTCCGCCAAGGGGAATTTAAAACCGTTACCGTAAAACTTGCCGCCGACGCGGACTTTAAAAATCTCGAAGATACCGAAACGCTTTGCCGCGCGCTCGGCGTTTCTTATACAGTAAGCGAAGACGGCTCGGTGGACGCGGGTTTCCGCACGACGGGCATTAAACTCGGCTTTTTAGCGACGGTTGGGCGGAGTTTCGAGTATTCGTTTAAACTTGCGAGCACGGTGTTTACGGTTTTCAGACAACTGTTTACGGGAATGCTTGGGATAGGTTCTCTGGGCGGAACGGTAACGACCATATCGGTAACCGCAAGCGCGATAAAAGCGGGCGGGCTTTGGAGTTTATTGAATATCGGGGCGTTTATCGGCGTAAATCTTGCGGTGTTCAACCTTATACCTTTCCCCGCGCTGGACGGCGCGCGCGTCGTGTTCACCGTTATAGAGTGGATACGCGGCAAGCCGATAAGCCGCAGAGTGGAAGGCTTAATTCACGCGGTTGGCTTTGCGATAATTCTCGCTTTCGCTTTAATCGTGGACCTGCAAAGGTGTTTTTAACGGAATTTTAAGTTTATATAACTAAAAATAATAAACCGTATAAAAAATAAAAATAAAAAAATATTGCGAAAATATTTTATTTTTTACGCGGTTTTGTGATAAAATGTTCTTGAAATTTATAAAGGAGAACAAAAACTATGGCAATTAAAAACGCATATCTTCTCGACCTTTTGGAAAGAACCAAAAAGAGAAACGCAGGTGAGCCCGAGTTTATACAGGCGGTAACCGAAGTGTTTACTTCGCTGGAACCCGTAATCGAAAAAAGACAAGACCTTGTCGACGCGGGCGTTCTCGAAAGACTCGTCGAACCCGAAAGACAAATAATGTTCAGAGTTCCGTGGGTTGACGATAACGGTAAAGTTCAGGTCAACAGGGGATACAGAATTCAATTCAACTCCGCGATAGGCCCGTATAAGGGCGGTATCAGATTGCACCCTTCGGTATATCTCGGAATCATCAAATTCTTGGGCTTTGAACAGGTATTCAAAAACAGTCTGACCACGCTCCCGATGGGCGGCGCGAAAGGCGGTTCGGACTTTGACCCGAAAGGCAAATCCGACGGCGAAATTATGAGATTCTGCCAGAGTTTTATGACCGAACTTTGCAAGTACATAGGCGCGGATTGCGACGTTCCCGCAGGCGATATCGGCACGGGTGCGAGAGAAATCGGCTTTATGTTCGGTCAGTATAAGAGAATAAGAAACGAGTGGGTAGGCGTGTTGACGGGCAAGGGGCTTACCTACGGCGGCTCGCTTGCGAGAAAGGAAGCGACGGGCTTCGGGCTTTGCTACTTTACCAAGGAAATGCTTGCGGCTAACGGTATGAGTTTCGACGGTAAAACCGTGCTTATTTCGGGTTCGGGTAACGTTGCCATCTACGCTTGCCAGAAAGCGCAGTCCTACGGCGCGAAAGTCGTCGCTATGAGCGACAGCAACGGCTATATCTACGATAAGAACGGTATCGACCTTGACGCCGTTAAAGAAATAAAGGAAGTTAAACGCGGCAGAATCAAGGATTATCTCACCTATCATAAGGACGCCGAATATCACGAAGGCTGCAAAGGCATTTGGACTATTCCGTGCGATATAGCGCTTCCTTGCGCTACTCAGAACGAAATCGACGGCGAAAGCGCGAAGATTTTAGTTAAGAACGGCTGTAAAGTCGTATCCGAAGGCGCGAATATGCCTTCTACTCCGGAAGCAATCGACACCTATCTTGCGAACGGGCTTCTCTACGGACCGGCAAAGGCGGCGAATGCGGGCGGCGTTGCGACGAGCGGCTTAGAAATGAGCCAGAACTCCATAAGATATTCGTGGACTTTTGAAGAAGTTGACGAAAAGTTGCACAATATAATGAAGAGCATCTTCAAGGCTTGCGACGAAGCGGCGAAAGAATACGGTATGCCGGGGAACTATATGGCGGGCGCGAATATCGCAGGCTTCTTAAAGGTTGCGGAAGCGATGAAAGCGCAAGGCAACGTTTAATCGAAAACGGTAAAACGTTATTCTTAAAAAACTAACGCAAAACAAAACAATTCCGCCGCGGGCGACAGCCCGCGGCGGAATAAATTTTAAATTCAAAATAATTATTTAATTACTCTTACTTTGATAATATCGGCAAGCGACGAAATATGTTCGACCGTTTTTTCGGGAATATCCGAATCCGCGTCGATCAAAGTTACCGCGTAATCGCCTTTCGATTGGTTGGAAAGGTTGGCGATATTTATGCCTTCCGCACCGACCGTGCCCGTTATCTGCGCCAAAATGTTGTTGACGTTTTTATGGAGAACAACGAGCCTTGCTTTTGCCGTTCTAGGCATAGAACAAGCGGGGTAATTGACCGAGTTCACGATATTTCCGTTTTCGATATAATCTATAAGTTGTCTTGCCGCCATAACCGCGCAGTTGTCTTCTGCTTCGGGCGTGGACGCGCCGAGATGTGGAATACAAATAATATTTTCCACGTCTATAAGTTCGTCCGCGGGGAAGTCCACGATATAACGCGCGACCTTGCCCGATTCTACCGCCTTTATAATATCGGCGTTGTTTACGAGTTCGCCGCGCGCGCAGTTGACTATCACGACGTTATCTTTCATTTTGCGGATATTGCCCGCATTGATAAAGTCCTTATTCTGTGCGGCGATATAGGGGATATGTAAGGTTATATAATCGCAATTCTTATAAATTTCGTCTATATCTTTGACGACGACGACGTGTCTTGAAAGTTTAAGCGCGGAGTTTACCGAAAGGAAAGGATCGTAACCGTAAACCTTCATACCGAGAGCGATAGCCGCGTCGGCAACCTTGGTGCCGATAGCGCCGAGACCTATGATACCGATGCTTTTGCCTTCGATTTCGGGGCCAACGAATTTGCTTTTGCCTTTTTCGACGAGTTTACCTACTTCGTCGCCCTGACCTTTGAGCGTTTTTGCCCAAAGGATAGCGTCCACTATTTTTCTCGAACCTAAAAGCAGTGCGCTGATAACTAGTTCTTTGACCGCGTTGGCGTTCGCACCCGGGGTGTTGAAAACGACTACGCCTTCTTTCGCGTATTCGTCCACGGGAATATTGTTTACGCCCGCGCCCGCCCTTGCAACGGCGATAGTTTCGCTGTCAAGGGCATAGCCTTGCATTTTGAAACTGCGAAGCATAATGCCTATCGGTTTTTCCACGTCCGACGCAACGTTATAAGTGCTGTCGAAAACGTCGTTTATAACGGGGCTGATGGAGTTAAGCGTTAAAATATTTTTCATATTACTTATTCTCCATCTCGAATTTCTTCATAAATTCCACGAGTGCTTTGACGCCTTCGATAGGCATAGCGTTGTATATGGACGCTCTCATACCGCCGACGAGTCTGTGTCCCTTTAAGGAAACGAGACCCGCTTTCGTCGCTTCCGCAAC
Source organism: uncultured Eubacteriales bacterium (assembly GCA_900320065.1). Lineage (GTDB taxonomy): Bacteria > Bacillota > Clostridia > Christensenellales > Borkfalkiaceae > UBA1259. The sequence continues at coordinate 8,643 of ONQV01000039.1, forward strand.
GAATTTGGCGTTCAGTTCTTCCGTCGGCGCGACGAACGGAACGTTCATAAGCGAACGGTCTTTCTTGTTTACGCTGTTGGTATAGAAATCGGAATTATCGATAAAGTCGTAAAGCATTTTGGCTTTTTCTTCGTTGATTTTCTGCATAGTCGCAACGCCGCCAAGCGCTTTTAAGTGTCTGAACACGAGCATAGCCATATAGATAGGCCAGCAGGGCGGGGTGTTAT
>ONQV01000037.1 GCA_900320065.1 uncultured Eubacteriales bacterium
AATACCGACACTTTCGAAATGGGCGAAAATTATCCGTTATACGCTTTACCGCGCGACTCTAACCCGCCAGTTATATACTATAACAAGACGGCGTTTGAGGAACAAGGAATTAAAGTCATAAGCGTGGACGAGGATAAAATAGACGAATTTAACGGCGGAGCGGCGGATAAAACGGGCAAGACCAAGACCGATTACGGCATACCTGCCGAAATAACCGTGCGCGCCCGCGGATTTTGTCGTTGGACTGATTCCGACGGAAAGTGGGTTATGAATAACTATGTCGGCAACAAATACGAAAACAACGAATTATCCAACGATTGGCAAAGACCTAAATATAACGACGACGGTACTTGCGCGGACGTTATGATCTTCAATAATCGTATTCCCATGAACTGGGACGAGAGCGAAGACGTGTCTATGATAATGACCAAATCGTATTATGCGGCGGGCGATTCCAACGCTCCCTCGACCGATTACGGATATTTCACTCCGTATTGGTGGCCTTACGGTCTCGGAGTAGGCGGCGAGCAAATACGCTACAACGACGAAACCGGTAAATGGGAATTTGCAATCGGCGAAAAGGAAAGAAAGAGTATTCTGTACCAAAAAAACGACGAAACGGGCGAGTGGGAATACGTTCGCAACGCGTTCGGCGTGGTGTTCGTTCCCGAAAGCAAGCAAAAGGACTATAAACTCGAACCGAATCAAAAATTCGGACCTTTGCTCGCTTCGCAGTACGACGCTTTCAAGAGGTTTTTCTATATGCAAAAGCCGAAGGATTGCGGCGGTTTGGAAATAGGACCCAAGCAGACTTCCATAAGGTCGGGCGAATACGAGGGCGATTCGGAATTCAGTAACGCGAGAGTGGCGATGATATGTAAAGACGCGACCCGCGTGGTCTGGATGCGCAGAATGAAAACGACTTCCTCGAAATCGGTATTCGAATGGGATTCGGTCGCGCCTCCGGTGTATAAGGTATACGACGAAGTTACGGGCGAAGTGAAAAAAGACGAAAGCGGATTGCCGTATCGGGGCATAGTAACTTCGGTTGCGAGTTCGACGGGGTTCGGAATCTGGTCCAGGTCGAAAAATAAGGAAGCGGCATACAAGGTCGTAGAGTTTTTCTGTACCGGCAAATTGCAATCGGAACAGGCAAAGACGGGCGTTCTTCTCCCCGCGTATAAGGCAGTAGTGGAGAAAGACTATATCGAAGCAAACGAAAAGAATCCCGAAGGACCTAAAAATATCCGTGCCATAGCGGAATATCTCGACAATTATCAAGTTTGCAGCGAGGAGTATCTTCCCGATACGGCGTGGATATTCGACTGGGCGGACGATCTTAACTACAAGTATCGCGAAGACAGGCGTTCCGTAGACGACTTTTTGGCGTTCGCTTACGAAAAAGGAAACGCCAAGTTGAAACTGTATACCGAACAAGGATATAATTTCGGAGAATAAAAAGTTCGGCGATTATCGTTACGGTTAAAAACCGTTGCGATAATCGCGGTTAAAAAAATTATTTCGGGGTGGTGTAATAAATGACGGCTAAACAAAAAAACGTCGTAAAACATACGCTTATTTGCTGGACGATGGGCGGCTTGCCCGTACTCGGCTTCGTATTGTTTATGTTTTTGCCGATAGTTATTTCGTTGTGGCTCGGGTTTACCGAGTTGCACGTGTTCGAGTTGGATAAGGCGAAGTGGGTAGGTTTTGAAAATTACAAGAAGGTTTTGTCCGATCCGATGTTTTACAAGGCGATAGTAAATACTCTGTATTCGCTTATAAGCGTGCCTATAAGTATGTTGCTCGGTCTGTTGCTTGCCGTATTGCTTTCAAAAGAAAGGCTTAAAGGTAAAGGTTTGTTTAAGGCGATGTTCTTTTTACCGTTCGTTTGTTCGTCGGTCGTGGTAACGACGACGTTTATGTGGTTGTTCGACGTTTCCGAATTCGGAATAATCAACTCCATACTTCATTCGCTCGGATTTAAAACGGTTTCGTTTTTAACGACGCCTTCGCTTATTATGCCCATAGCGACCGTTATGATAGTGTGGAACGGTATGGGGCAATATATGTTGATATTTCAGGCCGCGCTCACCAATATAAACAAAGAAGTAATCGAGGCGGCGTCTATCGACGGCGCGGGGGCGTGTTCGAGATTTTTCAAGATAATACTTCCGCTCATAAGTCCCACGGCGTTTTATCTGCTCATTACGGGCTTGATAAGCGGATTGCAGAATTTCGTTATGTTTCAGGTCCTGGCGTCGGCGGCGAGCGGAACTTTGTACGGACCGAGCGACGCGTGCATAACGCTCGTATTCTATTTGTACCAAAGCGCGTTTACCAACGTATACGTCAACGGTCCCGGCTTTGCCGCGGCGATAGCGTGGATAGTTACCATTATCATTATGGTTGCTACGTGGCTCAATTTCAAACTTTCCAAGAAGTGGGTGAATTATGATTAAAGGAAAAACTACGCCGGGAAGCGTCATAACCGAAATTATGACTTACTTCGGATTGATTGCGGCAATGTTAGTCGTTTTGTTCCCCTTTTACGTTGCCATAATCACTTCCGTTAAAGACGTTCTGGAGGTAAGAGGTCCGTTTACGTGGTGGCCGCATACCTTTACGACTACGGCTTATAAACTTATGTTCGACGCGAACGAACTCGATATAAATTATTTGCGCGCGCTCATCAATACTCTGACAATTGCCGTACCCATAGTATTATTCGGTTGTTTGTCGTCGTCTATGTCGGCGTATATTTTTGCCAAACAGGAATTTTTAGGCAAAAATATGATGTTCGCGCTTATGATGACGTCCATGATGGTGCCGAGCGTCGTTACGCTTATACCGAGTTACCTTATATTTACGGCTTTAGGGTGGGTAGACACGTTTTTACCGCTCGTAGTGCCGGGTATGTTCGGCAGTATTTCGGTATTGTTCGCGTTGCGGCAGTTTATGTGCGGAATTCCCAACGAACTGACCGACGCCGCCAAAATCGACGGTTTAGGTTATTTCGGAACTTACGTTGCGATAATACTTCCGCTTTCTTATCCTCCTATAATCGCGCAAGCCATAATGATGTTTATGGGCGTTTATAACGACTATATGGGCCCGTTGCTTTACCTGCTTAGTCCCGAGCGCGAAACGTTGCAACTTTCCATAGTGCGGTTGCAGGACGCGTTGAGATATTATCCCGAAAAGACTCAGGTATCTATGGCGTTTGCCGTAGTTATGATGGTGCCGTTGCTGTTTTTGTATATAGTAGCGCAAAAATTCCTTGCCAAGGGCGTAATGGTCGGCGCGGTAAAGGGTTAAAAAGAACAGGAGAGAAATGATGAAAATAAAATTCGGAAAACTAATTTGTTTCGCCTGCGTCGCGGTTTTTTGTCTGTTATCGTTCGGCTGCTCCGAAAAGGGCGGAAACGTCGATAAAAACGCCGAACTCGCGGCTGCGGCAACGACCTTATCTTTACCTTATTCTACGGGGCTGAAAGACGACGGAACTTACGATAATTCCGCATTTTATCGTAACGACGGCGATTTCGATAACGCCGCCGATCCCGTGGCGTTTTATAACGAGGACGACGGATATTTCTATATTTACGTAACCGCCGCGCCTATGTGCATTTATAAAACGAAGAACTTTTCCGGGTACGAATGGGTAGGGTATATTTTTGAAAACGGTTACAACCCGTTGACTACCTGGGCGAGCCATAGCAGCAACTGGGCGCCGAGGATTATAAAGTATCGCGGGGACGACGAAAGGTTTAAAGGTAAATTCCTTATGTATTTCGGCGCGAGATCGCGCGAAGATCTCGACGAACTCGATCCGACGGATAAAAAATCGTATAACGATAAATGGTTGTCGGGTCTGGCGGTAGCCGATACTCCGTCCGGGCCGTTCAGACTGTGGACGGGAACCCGCGAAATGAAAAAATTCGACGATAGCGGCAGGTACGTCGGCAGAAAGAGAACCGAAACCGTAACCGAAACCACTCCGATTATCGCCTTTAACGAGGGACCCGAAATACAGCGGATATTCGGCGAACAGGGCGTTATAATGACGGTTATAGACTCCTGTCCGTTTTACGACGATAACGGCGATATGTATCTTTACACGGTTATACAAAACGTGGACGATACGAGAACCGACCCCGACGATAAATCGACTCGCAGAGTCAGCGGTCCGTGTATTTTCGGCGTGAGAATGCTCGATCCCGTAACGCCCGACCTCGATACGCTCGTTCAATTAACCAAGCCGTATTATAAGACCGTAGACGGAAACGAAAAGCACGAACTTTCCATGAAAACGGGCATGGTCGGACTCGACGAGGGGGGCTACGTGCAGTCGCATACTACCGTAAGACCCGACGGCACGAAAGTTAAAAAATATTACCTTACTTTTTCGCCCGGCGGATATTACAGTATATATTATCCGGTTACGGCGGCGGTTGCCGACGATCCGTTAGGACCTTACGTAAAACTCGACGAGGACGAAGGGCAGCCTATCGTAACCATAAACAACGATATGGGCGAAAAGATAAGCGGTACGGGCATAGGCTCGTTCGTAGAGGCACACGGCGAAACTTACGTTTTCTATCACAGACATAAAGATTACGGAAAGCCCGAACCGAGGACGATTGCCGTAGACAGAGTGCTCTGGAGATATTATCCCGAACTCGGGTATGAAGTGCCGCATTGCAACGGACCGACTTCGACCCTGCAACCCAATCCGGCGACCGCCGACGGTTATCGTAACGTGGCGGCGGAAGCCGTAGCGGAGGCTACGAACGGCGCGAATTCCGCCGGGTATTTAAACGACGGTTACGTGGCTATTCACGATCGCGACGAAAATATAATTTTCAGAACGAAAGGCGGAAAGACCACTATAACGCTTACTTTTGCCGAGGAAAAAGAAATTCACGCCGTAGCGATTTATAACGACAGAAATATAGATTACGCTTTCGGTAAAGTCGATTATATTTTGTTTGAAAACGCGGCTGCGACCTATAAAATAGAAGATCTCGTTTTCCCCGAGGAATACGGTTCTACTCTTTACGGTTCGGTAATACCCGGCGCGGCGATAACCGCCGTTTTCCGCCCGCTTAAAGTGAAGAAAATAACTATACGAATAAGTCGTAGTTTGTCCGAAGAGGACGACGAGAACGCCGTTATAGGTATATCCGACGTGTTCGTTGCAGGAAAATAAGGAGGACAGACGAGAAATGAAAATCAAACGATTTTTGGCAGGACTTTTGGCGTTGACAACGGCGTTTACGTTCGCCGCCTGCGCAAAAAAAGACGGCGGACTTAACGTAAAAAAGACCGCCTCTCCCGACGACCCGTCCTACGCGTACGACACGGACGACGAGTACGGCGGAGATTTTAAGGGTACTACGAACGACGAAAACAGGTTTTTCCGTACTCATAAAGATTTGGTAAGGAACGACGACGGAACGCTTACCTGTATGCCCGCAAAGAGTAAAGCCGCGCTTAACTTTTTCTTTTGCCGCGAGGACGTCAGGGAAACCGATTCGCGTTACGCGGTAAAAGGCGACGTGTTTTATCTCGAATACACCGTAAAGGATAATAACGGCTCCGTTATGACAGCCGACGGCATAGACCCCGTGGCGTATTTCGTCGCGGCGGAAACCGAGGGCAGAAACTTTGCGTTCGGTCCGTTCGTTACGGACGGAAAGATGGGCTTGAAAGTCGCCGTATGGGACGGTATTTACGAGTCGTGGCACTCGTTTAAGTACGCCACCGACTATACGCCCGACTTGACTCGCAAAGACTTGAAAATACGTTTTATCTACAAAGACCAAAGGTATTACGTTTGCTTTAACGACGAATTCGTAACGGCGATAACCGCCGATACGCCCGCCGTATGGGAGCAGTCCGCAGGCGATTTGAAAACGCTTATAGGCAGAAATATGTTCCGCGAGGGTAACGGCAGATTTTTCGGCGTGGCAACGCGTGAAAAATCGACTAAGGTGGACGGCTATTACAGAACGATAGAAAAAAGCGAAGTCGAAAACAAGTTTGCGGAATTTAAAAAAATCGCATCCGCCACGCGCAAAGTAACCGCGGAAAGCAGCGACGAGGGGACTTTGAAGGCGGCGGAAACTTCGCCCGTATACGGCGATACCACGGCTGTTTATATTCGACCGTCGGACGGATATTACGTAAATAAAGTTTTCCTTACCCGCGACGGACAGGAGCAACCTACGGAAGTATCCGAATCGTGCGTAAAACAGTCGGACGGCTCGTATCTGTATTCGCTTACCGATATAAAGGAAAACGTAAATCTGTCTGCCGATTTCGTCAGAAAGGGCAAGACCTATAAAGTAAAAGGCACGGTTAAATATCCCGAGCCGCTTTACGGTTACGACGTTCAGGACAGCGACGAAGTGGTAGTAAGGTCGGGCGTGTTTACCGAAAAAGTTTTAAAAGGCGTAAGAACTTTTGAAATCGAGTTGCCCGAAAATGCCGACGGTTGCAAAATTACCGTAGAAAGTAAATTTTACGGCGCGATAGGCAAGACGATTTCCGCGCTTGCCTCCGATACCGATCTCGGCGAAATAGACTTTTACGCTCCTAAATTTTTAAACGAAGATTTGATAAGCGAGCGTAACTCCGACGGGTCGGTCGTAGTTAAAAAGGCTTCCGACGCAGCCACTTTGTTCGCTCAGACCGACGGGCAGCCGTTAAGGGCGTCGGGCGATTTCGTCGTTGCCGCCACGGCCGGCAGAAACGGTAAATCTGCCAACTATTTCGATATGGGCGCGATTTATCTCAAGCGTATCGATAAAGTGGGCGTTAAAATTTGTACGTTCGTCAAAAAGGATAAAAACGGAACGGTTACCGATAAAGACAACGTTTATATGACGTTTTCCTATTGGGACAGCAAAAAACCGAACGGAAAGGGCGGACTTGGCGCAATGCGCGAATATTCGTATAAATTCCCGTATAACAACGGCGGCGATCCCGAAAAACCCGTTCCCGTTACGATAGCGTTTTTAAACGGTCGGGCACAGGACGATAAACTGCTCGTTGACAAAAACGGTACGTATTATAAGGGCGTTACGGTAACTGACGACAGCGACGACGGAAAAGACGGTAAAGAATACGAAACTAAAAAAGATCATATTTGCGGAGTTATGATGATTTCCGTAGGCGAGGGAGAAAATCGCTCTACGCGTATTATCGATATTAACACCAAGGCGGATTTCGGTACGGAACAAGGGCAGACTCTGCCGTTCTGGATACTCGAAACCGACGTGCAAAGAACGTTGGGCATTATCGCACCGGACGCAAACGCAAAATTCGTTTCCGTTGCGCACGCAATAGGCGAAAAATACGCGCTTAACGCAATAAAAACTTTGGCAGGTACGGTCGTAGGCGAATTTCAAAACGATAATCTCGTAACCTATTCCGTGGAGTTCGATTCAAACGGCGGAACTGCCGTCGCGGGCGTAGCGGTTAAGCGCGGCGAAAAAATAAACGAACCCGCAACACCGACAAAATCTACGCTTTTAACCCAATATTCTTTCGACGGTTGGTATTTGGGCAATAAACGTTGGAATTTTAAATCCGACGTAGTAACTTCCGACTTAAAACTTGTCGCGAAGTGGAAAAACGAAGGTAATTATACCGTAGGTTTTAAACCTAAACGGTAAAAATATAAGGAGAACAAAAAAATGAAAAAATACGAAAAGCCAACTGTAGAAACTGTAAAGTTTAATGACGTTATCACAATGTCGAACGGATTGAGTACCGTGAATGATTCCGAATTACTCGGAAAAGACAACGGCAACGTCGATATCTCGTGGAATGATTAAGGAGGAAACTAATATGAGAGAAGTAGTAAAAACCTTTAAGAGAAAAAATTTATTTATAGTATCGTTATTTATAAGCGTTATAGCGTTTGTTTTTGCGCCGTTTGCGCCCGCAACGGCGGCAAAAGCCGAAGGTGAAATTCCCGACGGGGAAACTTCCGTAGAAGGCGTTTTCGAAATGGAAAAAGATTATTGCGTCGGTTTAAGACTTGATGAAAACGGCGGTATGCGTTTTATCGCAAAAATGGACGAAACGGTCAAAAATCATATAGTCAACGATGATAGCGTAACGCTTAAATTCGTTATCGCGCCGAAAGACTTTATGGACGAAGTTACCGATGAAAACTATTACGGTATGACTAAAAAAATAGTGGTAAACGTTGACGAAAGCAAAATTTTCCAAGTCGGCGATTACTATTACGCCAACGGTTGCGTTACTAATATGCAAGAGGCTAACTATAAGCGCAACTACACCGCCGTTGCCGTAATTTTAAACGGCGAAACCGTTGAAAGGACCACGCCTTACTGCGGCGGCGAATTATACGGCAATTATTACGACGTGGCAAATCAAGCGATTTTGTATAACGAGAACGGCGTAGATTATGCAAAAACGATGCTCGGATTAACAACTTACGATTGGCTCGGCAGTAAGGATTATCCGATTAAGGGCGGTGCCGAAGAATACAATTCCTACAAGAGTAAAGCAGACGGCGGCATTGCGTTAAAAAACAAATACGTTTCGTTCGGTTTGGTCAATAACGACGGGGTAACCGCAGAAGGAGATTCGCTCACTTTTACCGACGGCGGTAACAGCGGCGATTACGGCACTCAAAAAATATTACGCGGCGGAAATACGGCAAACAGCGAGGGTTTCGTTCTTAAATATACTACTACCTTTGCTAACGGCGTAGTCAACGGCGGAGTTTACTTTGAAATGGCGCAGGACGGTATCACCTATAAGTATTCTATGTTTATAAAAAACGACACGAAGGGCGCAATGGTTCAGTTGATAGAGTATAATGAAAAGGAAAAAACCTCGACTTATTACAATTTCAACAACGTTTTTTCGTCTAAAATAGAAGATGGAGATATTAAAGTTACTATTATCTGTAAGCGTAATTTCAACAACACC
>ONQV01000005.1 GCA_900320065.1 uncultured Eubacteriales bacterium
TATATGCATAAGGGCGGCAGATGCAGCAGTATAGCGCTACTCGGTGCGAATCTCTTAAAAATCCGCCCCCGTATAGTGCTTAAAAACGGCAAAATGATTTCCGATAAGAAATACAGGGGGAATATGCATATGGTCGTAGCGAAGTACGCGGAAGAACTGTTCCGCGAGTTCGATTCGCCGGACCTTACCCGTGTGTTTATCACTTATACGACCGCTTCGCCCGAAATGGTCGCGGCGGCAAGGGAAAAATGTAAAAGCATAGGCTTTAAGGAAATTCTCGAAACGCGCGCGGGCGGCACTATTGCCAGCCATTGCGGCGCACATACCATCGGGATATTGTATTATAACGACGGAGAAAAAATAATACAATAGCCGATTTATTTATTTAACAGGCAGAAAAAAATTTTAGGAGATAAAATTTATGCAGTGGTTAAAAGACATTATCAACAGCGTTGCGAAAGCAATAGGACTCGATTTTTGGACTACGGCGTGGTTAGGACTTGCGGCGATAGTAATCGTCGTCTTACTTATAGTTTTAATTATCGTATTCGCCGTTCGCAAAAAGGGTAAAAAGAAAAACGCGGCAAAGGCGGCGGAAGAATCCGCACCCGTGAAAGAACCCGAACAGGCGGAAGAGCCGGCACAGGTCGAAGAAAAAGAGCCCGAACAGGCGGAAGAACCCGTTAAAGCGGAACAGGAAAACAAGGTCGAAGAAGAGCCTGCGAAAGCGCCCGAAACTGCGACCGAAGAGAAAAAGGAGACGGAAGACAAAATGAAGAGCGAAAAGAAAGAAACGCCTAAAATAATCGTTAAGACGACAAAAGACAACACTAAGAAACAGGCGGCAAAGCCCGCGCCGAAAGCGGCTGAAAAACCCGTCGCAAAGCCTACGGCAAAAGCGGAAAAGCCTGCTGAAAAACCTGTGGCAAAAGCGGAAAAGCCCGCCGCAAAAGCGCCCGCGGCGGCGAAAACGGCTAAACCCAAAGCGCTCGGTAAATGGATAGTCGAACAAAAGAGCGACGACGAATTCATTTCGTTACTTTCGGCGTCCAACGGCGAAGTGATGCTGACGAGTGAAACTTACGTATCCGAAGACGGTGCGAGAAATGGTATCGAAACGATAATAAAAGCGGTGGAAAGCGGCGAATTCGTTACGCACAAGACCAAGAACGGCACGTTCTACTTTAAACTTAAAAGTTCGGGCAACCGTTTACTTTGCGCGGGCGAGATATATAAGGAAAGAACGAGTTGCGAAAACGCGGTGGAATCGGTCAAGCGTATAGCGGCGGATTCACCCGTTGCGGAAGAAATTTCCGAAGGCGAAAAATATTACGAATATACGCCCGTAACGCTTACCGATAAAGCGATAAACGACGCGCCTACCGGTAAGTGGAAGATAGAAACGAACGAAGACGGCAAATTCTACGCAACGCTTTACGCGTCCAACGGACAAGTGATGTTGTCCACCGAAGAAGTTTCTTCTAAATCCACGGCGCTTTCGGGTATAGAGAACGTAAAGAAGAACGCGCTCGCTGGCAATTTCGTTATCGACAAGGATAAATTCGGCAAGTATTACTATAAACTTCGCAACGCGCAGAAGTCTATAATCTGTATAGGCGAATCCTATAAGACTGCCGACAGTTGTATAAGCGCGTTGGAGTCGGTCAGAAAGTTAGCGGCTAAATCCCCGCTCGCGGAATAAGACCGATATTATTAAGAATTGACCGTTCCCGCTTGCGGCACGCCGCAAGCGGGAAAACATTTTTAAAATAAATAGCGTTAAAACCGTTGACAAACAACGAAAAATTGTGTATCATTAAAAGGCTTAAAGAAGAAGACGACCCTTCTCGCCGTACCGAAATCGTTTGCGTGCGGCTCTATATCAAAAGGTTTTTAGCGCATAAAAAGCGTTACCGTTCGGGTCTTCTTATCTTTAAGACGACCCGATTTTTTACGTCCTTATTCCGAAAACGGAAAATAAAAAGAGAGGTACAAAACCATTAAAAAGGAACATCAGTTAAACGAAGAAATCCGCGACAGGGAAGTCCGTCTTATCGGTGAAACGGGGGAGCAACTCGGCATCGTATCGTCGAGAGAAGCGCTCCGTATTGCCGAAGAAGCGGGACTCGATCTCGTTAAAATTTCACCCACGGCAAATCCGCCCGTCTGTAAGATAATGAATTACGGAAAATACGTGTTCGAACTTTCCAAAAAGGCGAAGGAAGCCAAGAAGAATCAGAAAGTTACCGAAATCAAAGAAGTATGGCTTTCAATGACCATCGATATCGGCGATTTGCAGGTAAAGGCAAAGCAGACGCAGAAATTTTTAACGGGCGGCAACAAGGTCAAGGTTTCCATCCGTATGCGCGGCAGACAAATGGCGCATCAGGAGATAGGCGTGGACGTTATGAAGCGTTTCTTCGAGATGGTAAAGGACTGCGGAACGATAGAAAAACAACCGCTTACGGAAGGCAGAAACATCTGGATGATGCTCGCGCCGCTTAAAGCGTAATTTTTAAAAATAACTAACGGAGGGCAAAACTATGCCGAAAATGAAAACCAAAAGCGCGGCGAAAAAGAGATTTAAGACCACCGCGACGGGCAAGATCAAAAGGGCTTGTTCGGGCAAAAACCACATTTTAACCAAGAAAGACAGAAAGAGAAAGAACCGTTTGTGCGAAGGCGCGTACGTCGACGCTACGCAGGAAAAAACGATGAAAACGCTCATATACAACAAATAAAGGAGAATTATCATGCGTATTAAAAGAGGAGTAAACGGCGTTAAAAAGCGCAGAAAAATATTAAAACTCGCCAAAGGTTATTTCGGCGGAAGAAGTAAAAGATACAGAGTAGCGCGCGAAGCGGTTATGAAGGCAGGTCTTTACGCCTATATCGGCAGAAAGGCTAAAAAGCGTGATTTCAGGGTTTTATGGATTGCGCGTATCAACGCGGCGTGCCGCTTGAACGGGCTTTCTTACAGCAAGTTTATGTTCGGGCTTAAAAACGCGGGCGTAAACCTTAACCGCAAAGTTTTGGCGGAAATCGCGGTTTCGGACTCCACGGGATTTACCGCGCTCTGCGAACAGGCGAAAGCAAACTTAAAGTAACTGACCGTTAAAGCCTACCTGACAGTAGGCTTTATTCAGATAAGCGTACTTTATTAAGTATAAAATGATAACGTCAAGGCAAAACGGGCTCGTAAAAAGAATACGCGCCCTTCGGGATAAAAAGTATAGGGACGAAAGCGGCGAATTCGTCGTCGAAGGCGTAAAATCCGTGCGGGAAGCGGTATCGCGTGGCTTTACGGCAGACTGCGTAGTCGCCACCGTCAAGGGTGCGGCGCTTGTTTCCGATTTGAACTTTGAACCCGAAATTTTGTCGGACGACGTATTTATTTCGGTAAGCGAAGAAGTATCCCCGCAAGGCGTTCTCGCGATAGTCAAAAAACCCACGATAAGCGCCGATACCGTTACCGAAAAGTGCGTGTTTTTAGACGGTGTGGGAGACCCCGCGAACGTGGGCGCTATTATACGCAGCGCGGCGGCCTTCGGGTATAATACCGTAATAATAGCGGACGGCGCGGACGCCTATTCTAATAAAGCCGTAAGGGCGAGTATGGGCGGGATATTCCGCGTCAGAGTGATTGCGGGCACGCGCGCGGAAACGCTTGAAAAAGTAAAAGTTCCGCTTATTTTAGCCGATATGAAAGGCGAAACGCTCGGCTTTTTGAAAGTGCCCGAAGAACATTGTCTCGTTATAGGCAACGAAGCGCACGGCGTTTCGGAAGAGTTAAAATCGCGCGCAACGCTTACCGTTTCTATTCCTATGGAAAACGGTATGGAAAGTTTAAACGCCGCGGTTTCCGCGGGAATACTTATGTACGCGTTAAACCATTAAAGAAGGAGAGAATTTATGTCAGGACATAGCCACGCGGCGAATATCGCCGTTAAAAAAGCAAAAACGGACGCCATTAAGGGCAGAATATTCACGAAAGTCGGTAGGGAAATCGCCGTTGCGGCAAAGAATAACCCCGACCCCAACACCAACAGTAAACTAGCGGACGCTATCGCCAAGGCGAAAGCCGTCAATATGCCTAACGACAACATAAAGCGTTGTATAGCAAAGGCGGCGGGCGAACTTTCTAACGCTAACTACGAAGAACTTACTTACGAAGGGTACGGACCTAGTGGCAGCGCGGTAATAATAAAGGCGCTTACCGATAATAAAAACCGTACGGTGGACTTTATAAGAACGGTTATGCGTAAGCACGGGGGATCGCTCGGCAACGCGGGCTGCGTGTCGTTTACCTTTACCACGATGGGAATAATCGTCGTGGAAAAAACGCCCGAACTCACCGAAGACGCGGTTATGGAAATGGCTTTGGACGCGGGCGCGGACGATTTTACCGCCGAAGACGACGCTTTCGAAATTCATACTTCCGTCGCGGACTTTTCGTCGGTGAGAAAAGAATTAGAAAGCAAGGGGCTTAACTTTTTTGAAGCGGAGATTCGTATGGTTCCGCAGACGAAGATAACTTTGGACGGCGAAGAACTCGCTAAATTTAAAAGGCTTATCGACGCTTTGGAAGACCTTGACGACGTTTCGGACGTTTATCACAACGTAGATCTTCCCGACGACGAAGAAGACGAGTAAAGATTTCGGTTTTATCAGCCCCGCGGAATTTTACAAAAATTCCGCGGGGCGTTTTTTGTATAAAAATTTTTTCTTTGCCTATACTCTTTTTATCGGCGGTGAAACGGTTTTTAAGTCTGAAATCGTTGAAAAAAACTGTCGCTTAAAATATACCGTCCGATTTGCGACAGGTTTTTCCCCGCATTTCAGGCGGGGAAAAGGGGCAAAACTACCGCCCCTTTTATTTTTTTGTAAGTTTTAAGTTTTTTTTAAGGTTTAAAGTGTACACTATAAGAGTAAAATAAATTCGGGGAGCAAAATTTATGAAAAAAAGATTTTCCGCTGTTTTGGTATCTTTGGCGTCGATAGTTCTCGCCGTAATTATGGCAAGCGGGTGTTCTTTCATCAGCACTTCGGTAAAGACAAACTATTCCGTCTCGCAGAGTGATTCGGCAATCGCCGCGCAAACGGTAAACTTTAACACTACCGAAAAAACGCGCAATATCGAAGACGCTTTTATAGAAGCGGTATCGAAAGTTAAACGTTCTGCCGTACAGGTATCAACGGACGGTGGCGCAGGTTCGGGAGTTATAGTGGATATTTCTTTTAAAGATACTGACACGGAACATTCGGCGGCTTGGAAAAAAGACGATAATATTATCTATATCGTAACTTGCCATCATATGATTTCTAAATCCGGAACTTTCGGTAGAGAAAGTATCGGAAATATCGAGATACGTATTCCCGACGAAAATTATTCGTATAATAATACGAATTATATTTTCAGCGGGTATATCGGAAATTTGACGAATAAAACCGCACAGGAAACTTCACAGGAATATGCAGTAACTCTCGTCGGCGGGGATTTCGAGTCCGATATAGCGCTTTTAAAACTCGATTTAAATATCGCCGCAAAATCCGGCAATAAACTCTCTGCCGATAAAATAGTAAAAGCGCAAATTCCCGACAGTACTTACGTTACTAGGCTCGGCGAAACGGTATTCTCGATAGGCAACCCCACGGGCACGTTGCCGGGGTCGGTTGCGCGCGGTATCGTTAGTTATCTCGCTCGTCCTGCGGCAGTAGACGATATAGGCGAAATGACGCTTATGCAGATAGACGTTTCCACAAATCCCGGGAATTCCGGCGGCGGGCTTTATAACCTTTACGGTGAACTTATCGGCATAACCAATGCGGGAAACACTAATTATACTAATATAAATTTTGCTATTCCGTGTCATTTGGAAAACGGCAACGGTTTTGTGGATATCGTCGGACAACTCGGTGGTACGGCTACCAACGCTAATTACGGTTACGTGTCGGGCAGGAAGGTAAAATTCGGATTTTCTGTTACGGAAGTAAACGAAAACGGCGAACAGTATCTTAAAGTTTCTTCGGTAACGAGCGGCAGTATCGCTAAAAACACCGGACTTAAAGAAGGCGACGTGATTGAAACGGTAAAAGTAAACGGCGGTGCGGCGCAGAAAGTAACTACGATAGATAAATTCGGCGAAATTATGAGCGGGCTTACCGCGGGCGACATTATTACTTTCGAAGTACCGAGATTAGTATATTCTTGGGGTAGACCGACAACGCAGATTACGGAAATAAATATGCGCGCGGAAAGTTTCTGGTTCTGCAATACGGGCGAATAAAGAAAAGTTAGCATAAAAAAGTCTCGGAAAAATTTTCCGAGACTTTTTTGGTTGGTGCGGATAACAGGAGTCGAACCTGCACCCTTTCGGAATAGATCCTAAGTCTATCGCGTCTGCCAGTTCCGCCATATCCGCATCTCGTAAAATCATTTTAGCATATTTTATAAAAATTATCAAAAGGTTACGCGGGTTTACCGAAATAATTTATTTTATTTTTTGACTTTTGCCGAAATACTGTTATATAATTCTTTTCGGGAGGTAAATTATGGCTATTCGGACAAATCTTTTCGGCAATATAAAAGGTAACGACGTTTCGGAATATACCGTTTCGCGCGGGAACCTTACGGTCAAAATTCTCAATTTCGGCGGTATCGTCCGTTCGCTTAAAGTAAAAACCTTAAACGGCGATAAAGATATCGTTCTGGGTTACGGCACCGCGGAAGAATACGAACGCGATAACGACACTTATTTCGGCAGTATAATAGGGCGCGTCGCAAACAGGATCGCGGGCGGAAAATTTACGCTTAACGGGTCGGAATATCGGCTTTTTCTCAACGATAAAACCAACTGCCTGCACGGCGGGAAGGAAGGCTTTAACCGTAAATTCTGGCAAGCGGACGTCATGGACGAATATTCTTTAAGGCTTTCGCTTTTAAGTGCGGACGGAGAAGAAGGATTCCCCGCGAATTTAAGGGTTTCGGTCGTCTATTCGCTTACGGAAAGGAACGGGCTTAAAATAGAATATCTGGCTACCGCGGACGGCGATACGCCCGTAAGTCTTACCAACCACTCTTATTTTAACCTGAACGGGGAAGGCAACGGCGACATTCTCGGGCATACGCTTACCCTGTGTTCCGACGAGATTACGCCCGTAAACCGCGATTTTGTACCCGTCGGAGAATTTTTACCTGTTGCGGGAACGCCGTTCGATTTTAGAACGGCGAAAAAAATCGGAAAGGATATAGACGCCGCCGACGCACAACTCGCAATTTGCGGCGGATACGACGTGAATTACGTTAAAAATTCCGTCGGCTACGGACTTGTAGCGGAAGCGCAAGGCGATAAAAGCGGAATAAAAATGTCCGTTTACACCACCGAACGCGGCGTACAGTTTTATTCGGGGAATTTTCTGAACGGAGTAAAAGGCAAAACAGGCGAATACGGAAATCGCTACGGGTTCTGTCTTGAAACGCAAGGATATCCCAACGCCGTAAACAGTAAAGAATATCCGAGCGTGATATTGAAGGCGGGCGAAGAATACCGAAGCGTAACGGAATACGTTATCGGGGTTTAGCGGAGAGAAAGTAAAACACTTTTTGCGCCCGTAATTCATACTATAAGGTATGCCTGTCAAAGCGGTTATTAACCTTAAAAATATAGTTTATAACGCAAAGCGGATAAAGCGACGCTTGCCCGAAGACGTAAAATTCTGCGCGGTCGTTAAAGCCGACGCTTACGGACACGGCGCGGAAAAAGTGTCGAACGCTTTGTATAAAATCGTCGATTGTTTTGCAGTCGCCACCGTAAATGAAGGCGTTTCGCTTCGGCTTTCGGGTATAGATAAAGATATTTTGGTGCTTACCAAAACTTTTGACTGCGAATTGTTCCGCGCGGTAAACTACGGGCTTACCCTTACCGCGGGCAATATCTCCGACCTTAAACGCTATTCGCGGGAAGGAAAGCGGCAAAAAAAACGCGTAAAAGTTCATATAAAATACGATACGGGTATGCACAGGCAAGGAATAAGCGACGAAGAAGAATTGAAGAAAGCCCTTTCGTATTGCGGTAATAGTAAATATCTGGATTTGTGCGGGCTGTACTCGCATCTTGCGAAACCCGAAAGCGAGCGTTCGAGAAAATCTGCGGTAGATAAATTTTCCGTTGCAAAAAATCTCGCGAAAGGTTATAATAATAAAGTAATCTGTCATTTGTCGGCAAGCGGCGGGTTTATAAAGGGCGAATATTTCGATATGGTGCGCATAGGTATATTGCTTTACGGTTATACGCCGTTTAAGACGGACGCCGTAAAAGTTAAGCCCGCTATGAAGGTTATAGCGCCCGTACTTGCGAGAAGAGAATTAAAGCGTGGCGACCATGCGCTTTACGGCGATAAAAAAGCGGTGAAAGATACCGAAATAACTCTCGTAAGATACGGTTATGCCGACGGGCTGTTCAGAAAGGAAACGGCGGGGCAGTTTAACAACCGTTGTATGGATATAACGGCGTTTACCGATATAAATGAGCGCGTAAACGAAGTCGCGGTTATGGATAATGCGGAAAGGCTTGCAAAAAAATATAAAACCATTTCTTACGAAATTTTGGTAAAATGCGCGCTCCGTGCGGAGAAAGAATATATAACTTAAACGATAAAAATAAAGGACAGGCTTATGAAATATTATTTGAAACAGGGTGTTTTTCCGTTTATATACCAACTGTTTATGGCAATGATCGCTTTCGGAATACTTGCGATAAACGAACTTATCTGGCTGAAAATCCTGCTCGCCGTTTTGAATATTGCGCTTTATTTGTTTATAGTGGCGGCGGTGGCGTATAAGGACGGTCAGCAAGCGCTTAAAGTTCAGATGGCGAACGATTTGGAGCGCAGAGAGATAATAAGAACGGGCGAAGACAGGCCGCTTAAACTTAACGAAGAGTACAAGCCGTGGAAAGGATTTTTCTTCGGTTTTATGGCTTGCGTGCCTATCATTGTACTTTTACTTTTGCATACGATAGTTTATCTTGCGACGGGAAGTTATATGGGGCTTGGCACAATAGCGGGAATTATCGGAATGATGTTTTTTATTTTTTTCCGCTTAAATGCGTCGAACGCGACTGCCGAAACGGCTGTCGTTCCGTGGTACACCTATTACGGCGTGCTTATAGCTGTGCCGATACTTATGCTGACCATGGGCATAGCGTATATTATGGGCGCTAAAAAAATAATGCGCCAGCAGGAAATGATAAGAGTAAAACAGCGTCAGATTTACGGAGATAACGTTTGAGAATAGTAGGCGGCGCGTTAAAGGGCAGAACCCTTTACGAATTTCGTGGAGAAGAGATACGCCCCACGTCCGACAATGCGAGAGAAAGTCTTTTCAATATTTTGGGCGACGTTACGGGCGCGGATTTTCTCGACCTGTTTTCGGGTACGGGCGCGGTCGGTATAGAAGCGGCTTCGCGCGGGGCGAAAGTCGTTTTTAATGATGCGAGTTTTGATAGCGTCGCGCTTACCCGCGCCAACTTAAAAAGAGTGGGAATAAGCGCCGAAACGGTTTGTTCCGACAGTTTGTCTTTTATCAAGTCCGCGCGCAAAAAATTCGATATAATTTTTCTCGACCCGCCGTATAAAAGCCCGATTATCCCCGAACTGTTAAACGCGGTAAGCGGTATTTTAAAAGACGGCGGCACGGTAGTCTTTGAAAACGAAACCCCGTTTTGCGGGATCGCGCAAGGTCTCGTTCTTAAAGACGTCCGAAGATACGGCAGAGCCGTTCTTAATTTTTTCAAAAAGCAAAGCGCGGGGGCGGCGGTTTACGCGGGCACTTTCGACCCGATAACGACGGGGCATTACGATTCGGTGTCGGAAGCGGTCAAAGCCTTCGGCAAAGTATTAGTAGTAGTGGGCGAAAATCCTAAAAAAACGCCCTTTTTCACCGAAAGCGAGCGGGCGGAAACGGTACGGGCGGCGTTTTCGGGCGAAAACGTCGAAGTGCTTAAATATTCCGATTTTAAAAGCGAAAAAGAATACGCCGATTACCTTAATTCGCAAGGCGTTAAATATTACGTCAGGGGTATCCGCGACAAAGACGATTTTGCGTACGAGAAAAAGGCGGAAAAAAGAAACGCCGACGTTTATCCGTTTATTACTACCGCGTATATATTCTGTAACGACTTGGAGCGGGGCGTAAGTTCCACGAAAGTCAAAAACCTTATTAAAAAGGGCAAGGACGCTACGGCATTTATTCCGAGCGGCGCAAGGGAGATTTTCGGGCGCATTATGCGAGAAAAAGAACGGACGGAATAAGTCCTATACAGAAATTTACGACAGCCGCCAGCGCTTTGGATAATACGAACGGGGCGGCTTTTATTTTTGCCTTTTTAAGATACGCCACCGATTGCATTATTACCGAAAGTCCGCCGAAACCGCATAACCCTGCGGCGACGGGCAGAGTGTAGAGTGAAATTCCGCCGCCCGCAAGGATTTTAAGCCCTTTGGTACACTCGAAAAGACCGTTCGCAATACCTGTGGATACGGCTTCGTTTTCTGTAAACAGACCGAAAAATCCGCTTAAAAGTTGCATCGCGCCGAGATTTTTCAGTATTTCGGTAAAAAGATAAAAAACGGTTATTATCCCGCCGACGACAAGGACGGAAATTACCGCGGAATACACGCTTTCGTATAGAATATTATCCGCGCCGACGGGGGCGGTTTTTTTCGTCTTTTCAGGGCGTTCTCTGCGCTTGTAAAAGGAAAAAATGAACCCCACTGTAAGCACCGACAAAAGGTGCGTTATAAAGAGCAGAAGTCCGAAAAGGGGGCTGTTAAAAGTCAGATTTCCCACGCTTCCTATTATAAAGACGGGCGAAGAAGAAGAGCAAAGCGCGGCGGCGCGCACGCTTTCGGCGTCGCCGATAAATCCGTTCGCTTTAAGGTCGGAAACGCATTTCGCGCCAACGGGGTAGCCGGACGTTAAACTTAAAAACAGGGCGTAACCGCAGTTGCCGTTCACGTTGAAAACTTTTTCGCAAAAAGGGGAGATAGCGCCCGAAATTTTACCCGTTATTTTTAAGGAAGACGCGATACGGGTTATAACGAGATATGGAAAAAGCGCGGGCAAAACCACCGCAGCCCAAAGCATAATGCCGTCTTTTACCACGCTTTGCGAATCGCCGCTTAAAGCGATAATAAAGGCGGCAGCGATAAGCAGTATAAAGGCGGCGAGTTCCTTTAAGTTTTCCGTTTTGAAAAAAGATTTTGTCATAATGAAAATAAAAGTTCTTATAATAGCCTATCTATAAACTTGAAAAAAAATAACCGATATGTTAAAATATCCCTATGGATTTGTTTGATTTAAACAAAAACGCGGATAAAAACGTTCCGCTCGCCGAAAGGATGCGCGCAAACACCCTTTCGGAATTTTTGGGGCAGGAACATATAGTTTCCGAAACGGGACTGTTGTTTCGTGCGATAAAACTCGATAGATTAGGCAGTTGTATTTTCTGGGGTCCCCCCGGGTGCGGGAAAACAACGCTCGCCAACGTTATCGCAAACAATACCGACGGCAATTTCGTCAAACTGAACGCCGTGTCGTGCGGGGTGGCGGACGTTAAAAAGGTAGTGGATAAAGCGCGGGAAGATTTACGAATGTTCGGCAAAAAAACCTACCTTCTCCTAGACGAGTGCCACCGTTTCAACAAGGCGCAAAGCGACAGTTTGCTACCCGCCGTGGAACGCGGCGATATAATTTTTATAGGTTCGACGACGGAAAACCCGTACGCCGCCATGACGCCCGCTATCGTGTCTCGTTGCCGAGTGTTCGAACTCAAACGGCTTTCGGACGAAAACGTCAAACGCGCGCTGAAAAAAGCGCTTTCCGACAAGGAAAAAGGACTCGGCAATATAAATATCGAAATAGACGACAACGCACTCGACCATATAGCGCGCACGGCGGCGGGCGACCTTCGCGTCGCGTATAACGCGTTGGAACTTGCGGCGCTCACGACCGAAGCAAAGGACGGCGTCGTGCATATCACGCTTAAAGACGCGGAAGAATCCATACAGCAAAAAGCGTTGTCTTTCGACGAGCAGATGTATTACGATATGCTGTCGGCGTTCTGTAAGAGTTTAAGGGGCAGCGACGCGAACGCCGCGCTTTACTATATGCAAAGGCTGGTTAAAGGCGGTTGCGACCCCCTTCTTATAATAAGGCGGGTCATAGCGCACTCCGCGGAAGACGTGGGTATGGCAGACCCCAACGCTTTGATAGTTGCGACGAGCGCGCTTCTTGCTTACGAAAAGATGGGGCTTCCCGAAGGACTTTTGCCGATAACGGAAGCGATAATCTACGTTTGCGAAGCGGAAAAGTCCAACTCGGTGGTGATAGCGATGGACGCTGCTGCGAAAGACGCGACGGAAAATAAGGACGACGCCGTTCCGCCGTGGGTAAAAAACGCCGTTTACGGTAGCGCAGACGACAAGGCGCAAGCGAGAAAGTACAAGTATCCGCACGACTACGGCGGTTACGTCGAACAACAATATCTTCCGGACGGACTTAAAGACAGGGTGTATTATATTCCGAAAGACAACGGTTACGAAAAGACCGTAAAAGAAATAAGAAAAAGAAAAGGCAAAAAAAATTAAAAGGATAAACCATGGACTATTCTGTAAAACTTTCCAAAGAATTTTCATTAAAAGAAGAATATGCAAAAAACATAATAGCGCTAATAGACGAAGGCAACACTATCCCGTTCATAGCGCGTTACAGAAAAGAAATGCACGGTTCGACCGACGACCAAGTGCTGCGCGAATTCGAAACGCGTTTAAAATATCTCCGCAATCTCGACAAGAGAAAGCAGGAGATAGCGGACTCTATCACCGAGCAGGGCAAAATGACCGACGAGATAGCGATATCGCTCGCAAAAGCCGAAACGCTTACCGAAGCGGAAGATATTTACCGCCCGTATAAGCAAAAGAGAAAAACGCGGGCTTCGGTCGCTATCGAAAAGGGGTTGTCGCCGCTTGCAGATATTATCGAAGCGCAAGATACCGCGGTCGTTCCCGAAGAAGTCGCGAAAGACTATATAAACGAAGAAAAGGGCGTGTCTACCGTGAAGGACGCGCTTGACGGCGCTTCGGATATTATAGCGGAAAGAGTTTCGGACAACGCCGAACTGCGCAAAACTTTGCGACAGAAGATAGCGGACACGGGCGAGATTTCGTGTAAACTTTTGGAGAACGAAAAGGCGAAAACCTACGATATGTATGCTGAATACAGCGAAAAAATATCGAAGATACCTTCGCACAGAATACTTGCTATAAACCGCGGCGAAAAGGAAGAGTGTTTGAAAGTCGACGTAGTCGTGGATACCGAAAGTTTTATCGCGGCGGTGCAGTCGGTTTTCGTTAAAAACGACAGTTTATCCGCGGAAATAGTTAAAGCCGCGGCGGCGGACGCTTACGAACGGCTTATCTTCCCGTCGGTATCGCGCGAAGTAAGGAACGAACTTACGGATAAAGCGAGCGAACAGGCGATAAAGATGTTCGAAGTGAACTTAAAACCCCTTTTATTGCAGCCGCCGTTAAAAGGCAGTATCATTTTAGGACTCGACCCCGCTTACCGCACGGGTTGTAAACTCGCGGTCATAGACGAAAAGGGCAACGTGCTTGCCACCGACAAGATCTTCCCGACGCCCCCGCAAAACAAAACGGAAGAGTCCGAACAAAAGGTGCTTGCACTTATTAAAAAATATAACGTAAACGTCGTGTCTATCGGAAACGGCACGGCGAGTAAGGAAAGCGAGATTTTCGTTGCGAACACGCTTAAAAAGTGCGACCGTCCCGTATCTTACGCGGTGGTGAACGAAGCGGGCGCTTCGGTGTACAGCGCTTCTAAACTCGGTGCGGAAGAGTTTCCCGATTTCGACGTGACGGAACGCAGCGCGGTCTCTATTGCGAGAAGGCTTCAGGATCCGCTTGCGGAACTCATTAAAATAGACGTGAAGTCGATAGGCGTAGGGCAGTATCAGCACGATATGCCTGAAAACCGTCTGGAAGAAGTTTTGGGCGGCGTCGTGGAAGACTGCGTCAACAGCGTGGGCGTGGACTTAAACACCGCTTCGCAAAGTCTTTTGTCTTACGTTGCGGGCTTAAACAGCGGAATAGCCAAAAACATCGTGGAATACAGAAAGGGCGCGCGCTTTGAAAAACGCGAAGACCTTTTAAAAGTCAAAAAACTCGGTGAAAAAGCCTTTGAACAATGCGCGGGATTTTTAAGGATAACGGACGGTTTCGTTCTGGATAACACCGCCGTGCACCCCGAAGACTACGCCGCGGTGCAAACGCTTTTAGACGTTACGGGCTACACGCTTTCCGACGTTTCGGCGGGAAAAATCGGCGATATAAGAGCGAAAGTGGACGCTTTGGGCGTAAAGGCGGTCGCGGAAAAATGCGGCGTCGGCGAACCTACGCTTATAGATATTATCACCGAACTGTTAAAACCGGGGCGGGATATAAGAGATTCGCTTCCGAAACCGATTTTATACAGCGAACTCCTTGACCTTTCCGACTTAAAGGAAGGTATGGAACTCAACGGTACGGTGAGAAACGTTATAGACTTCGGCGTGTTCGTGGATATAGGCGTGCATCAGGACGGGCTCGTGCATATCTCGCAGATTTCGGATAACTACGTTAAGCACCCGTCCGAAGTATTGAAGGTCGGCGATATAGTAAAAGTCAAGGTTTTAGGCGTGGATAAGGAAAAGAAAAAGATTTCTTTAACGCTTAAAACTTCCGCGCTCCCGCACGGCATCGCGACGGGCGAAAACAAGACGGACAGGGAACGCAAGGAAGGGCACAGAAACGCAGAAAAGAAAAAACAGCAAAATAATATATCGAAAGACGATATGCTGGCGCTTCTTTATAAGAAATTCGGTAGATAAACGGTTGATAAACTTCGTTATGCGGCGTTTCTGAACCGTTTATTACGGGACAATTCAATTATTACACTTTTATACGGAGAAAATTTATGATTAAACTCATCAACAGCGGCGTTATTTATTCGGACGGAAAACTCGTTAAGGTAAAATCCGCGCCCGAAGGCGGCAAGGAAAAAACCATTGCGTATAAAATTCTTTCCGCGCACAATACTTCGGGCGACGATACCAAACTCAAACTTAAATTCGACGAAATAACTTCGCACGACATAACCTACGTCGGAATAATCCAGACGGCAAAGGCTTCGGGACTCGACCGTTTTCCGCTTCCGTACACGCTGACCAACTGCCACAACTCTCTGTGCGCGGTCGGCGGAACGATAAACGAAGACGACCACGTTTTCGGGCTTTCCGCGGCTAAAAAATACGGCGGAACTTACGTGCCGCCGCACCTTGCGGTAATCCATCAATATATGCGTGAAGAAAGGGCCAAATGCGGCGCTATGATCTTGGGTTCGGATTCGCATACCCGTTACGGCGCGCTCGGCACGTTGGCGGTAGGCGAAGGGGGACCCGAACTCGTAAAACAGTTACTATCGAGAACTTACGATATAGACTATCCCGAAATAGTGGCGGTAAAATTAAAGGGGAAACTTCGCCGCGGCGTAGGTCCGCACGACGTTGCTTTGGCGCTCGTCGCCGCAACTTTTAAAAAGGGTTTCGTCAAAAACAAGGTGTTGGAATTTATAGGCGACGGCATTAAAAATCTTTCTATGGACTACCGTAACGGCATAGACGTTATGACGACCGAAACGACCTGTCTTTCTTCCGTCTGGCAGACCGACGAAAAAACGCGCGCATACCTTGCGGAACACGGACGGGGCGAAGGGTATAGTGAACTTACCCCCGAAGACGGCGCGTATTACGATAAAGCGATAGAGATAAACTTATCTAAAATCGAACCTATGATAGCGCTTCCGTTCCACCCGTCCAACGCGTACACTATCCGCGACTTTTTATCCCGCCCTTACGAACTGTTGCGCGAGTGTGAGATAGCGGGACAGAAACTTTTGCCCGAAGGAAAGGGCGAATTCCACCTTACTGATAAGATAAAAGACGGCAAGGTTTACGTAGAACAGGGCGTTATAGCGGGTTGTGCGGGCGGCACTTACGAAAATATAGCCGAAGCGCGGGAGATACTTGCGGGCTCTGCGGTCGATAACGAGAATTTTACTTTGAACGTGTATCCGTCCAGCCAACCGGTATATAAAGGGCTTATCGACAACGGGTATATCGCGGGGCTTATGGAAAGCGGCGCGGTGGTGAAAACGGCGTTCTGCGGACCGTGTTTCGGCGCGGGCGACGTACCGGCGAACAACGGGCTTTCGATAAGGCATACCACTCGTAATTTTGAAAGCAGGGAAGGCAGTAAGCCCGCGAACGGTCAACTTTCCGCCGTCGCTTTAATGGACGCGAGAAGTATAGCGGCGACGGCGAAAAACGGCGGCGCGATAACTTCCGCTTTGGACGAAAATTATAAGAATAAAGTCAAAAAATACAAATTCGACGATAAAATTTATAAGGCGAGAGTGTTCGGTGCTTTCGGTAAGGGCGATAACAGCGCCGCACTCGTTTACGGGCCGAATATAGCCGACTGGCCGAAGATGGACGCTTTGAAAGACGACCTTTTACTTAAAGTCGTGTCGGTGCTTCGCGACCCCGTAACGACTACGGACGAACTTATCCCGTCGGGCGAAACTTCGTCGTATCGCTCTAACCCCTTGAAACTTGCGGAATTCGCGCTTTCGAGAAAAGACCCCGAATACGTCAGCAGAGCGAAAGCGGTGAAGGCGGAAGGTTTCCCGAAAGAACTCGGGCTCAACGAAAACGTAACCACCTACGGCAGCGTGGTGTGCGCCGTAAAACCCGGGGACGGTTCGGCGAGAGAACAGGCGGCTTCCTGTCAGAGAGTTTTAGGCGGGGTAGCGAATATCGCCGAAGAGTACGCGACCAAGCGATATAGAAGCAATCTTATAAACTGGGGTATGATACCATTTATAGCGGACAAGAACGAATTTGACGTCGGCGAATACGTTTATATAAAGGGTATAAAACAGGCGGTACTTTCGGGTGCGGAAAAGATAAGCGCAAAGGTGCTCGGAGATAAACAGCGAAACGTTACGCTTAAAATCGGCAATCTTACCCCGACCGAAAAGGAGATAATAGTAAAGGGCTGTCTTATAAATTATTATCGTAACGAAAAGTAAACCGAAAATATAAAAATTTTATCGTGCGCGCGGCAATCTGCCGCGCGCAATAATTTTAAAAAGTTATTTTTACCCCGTCTTTCGTCATAAAATTATTAGAGAAAAAATTTCAGGAACAACGGATATGAGTTTTATTGACGAAGTTTTAAGCGTGTTCGGCGGCGAAAACGCCGCGCCGTTGCCCAGAGTAATGCTGTTCGGGGGGCAAGCGGCGTATTTAGAAGGCGTAAAAGCAATAAAAAGTTATTCGCAGGACAAGATCGAAGTTTTTGCGTTAAAAGGCGAAATAAAGATAACGGGCGAAGGGCTCGTCGTTAAAAAATATTGCGCGGGGGATTTGGCGGTTTGCGGAAAAATAAAATCAATAGAAAGAAGTTAAATCTTTTTGCCGTTTATAAGGTTACGGGGCTTAATCTCGATAATTTAGTCAATATTTTAAAAAATAAAGGCGTAACGCTTTACGACCTTAAAAAAAAGGACGGCAGAACGCTTATCGTTTCCGTAAATTATACGGATAGTGAAAAATTTTTTGCAATTACGCGTGATTTGTGCTACAATGTTAAAAGAATAGGCGAAAAGGGGCGTTTCCGCTTTGCGCTTAAACTGTTCCGCAACCTGGGGCTCGTTATCGGGGCGGTAATTTTTACGCTTGTAAGCGTCCTTTTCGACGACGTTATATTATCCGTGGACTATTACGGTAGCGGGAAAGCCGTTTCGAGAGAGATAAACGANNGGCGTAACGGAATTTTCGCGGTTTTCGGATATTGATTTGCCCGCGCTTTCCGACGAGATATTAAAAGTTTCGGACAAAATATCGTTTGCGGAATGCGTTAAGTGCGGCAACCGCCTTAAAATCAATCTCGCGCTTTCCGTCAGCCCCGTAAAAACTTTGGACTGCGATAAAGAAAGCCTTATTTCCGACGTGGACGGCGAAATAGAATACGTAAAAGTATATCGCGGCACGGCACTAAAACGAGCGGGCGACAAGGTAAAAGCGGGTGAAGAGATCTGCGGTGGTTTCGCCGTCGTAAAGGATACCGAAGTAAAGGTCGGCGTTATCGCCACGGCGGCGGTCAAAGCCGAGTATTTTTACGAATACGAGTCGGAAAAGGACGGCGACGAAGGGTTAGCTGAAGTTTTTGCGCTTATCGCCTTCGGCGACGGTGAAGCGCTTTCGACGGAAACTGAAAAAAGCGTTTCGGACAGCGGAACGTATATTTATAAAATAAAAATCGTTTACAGAAGAATACTGTTTACGTGATAAAAGGAAAATCTATGGCGGAAAAAGGAAAATCGTTGAAACTTCAAAAGTGGTCTAAAAAGGACGTTGCGTTAGTTACGACCACGTACGTTATAAACGCTATAATATTTACGTTATTATTCGTGGGTATGTGCTATCTTAACGCGGCGGCCGAAAAGAAATCCGCAAGCGATATGTTTTCCGACAGCACCGTCGTCGTGGGCTTTGCGATCATTATATCTCTTATACTTGCGATAACCGCTCTGTATTTTATGTTCGAAGACAGGGATTTTTTGCGCAAGCCTTCCAACTCGCAGATGCTTTTTCTGATATGGGAACTCGGCGTCGTCGTGTGCTTTATAAGCGGTAAATTCTTAAATCCTTACGTCAGACCCGTCGCTATGGTCGCTATTTTAACGTTGTTTTTAACGAGTAGCGGCACGGCGATTTTTTCCAACTTTATATTTTCCATGGTAATGTTCGTGTTCGACGCGTTTTCGGGCACGCTTAACGAGTTTTCTTCCTATTCAATAGTGTTTTTCTTCGCAGTGGGGCTGTTTTCGGGCATTATAGCGATTTACACTATGAAAGAACTGTATTCTCGGCTTAAAATTCTGCTTGTCGGATTTCTTATCTCGTTGCCGTCTATAATTTGCATAATTCTTCCGCAAGTCGATTTCGGCGGCGGGGAAGAAGGGCTTAATCTTTTGGCGGGCGCGCTTTCCGGTCCGTTCGCCGCCGCGGCGTTTATAATCCTTCTGCCTGTTTTTGAAGGAATATTCAAAAAGATAACTTGCTTTAAACTTGCGGAACTTACCGACCACAAAGCCAAACTCATACGCAAACTCATAACGCAGGCCCCGGGGACTTTCAATCACTCGATAATAGTGTCGAATATCGCCGAAGCGTGCGCCACCGCGATAGGCGAAGACGCTTTGCTTGCCAGAACTTGCGCCTATTATCACGATGTCGGCAAACTCCGCCGTCCCGAATTTTTCAAGGAAAATCAGGCGGACAATAATAACCCGCATAACGACTTAACGCCCGAACTTTCTGCGAACATCATAAAATCGCACACGCAGGACGGGTACGCGTTCGCGCTGAAAAACAGACTGCCGCAGGCTATTGCGGACGTGTGCTTGCAGCACCACGGCACTATGCCTATGCTGTTCTTCTACGATAAAGCGAAAAAATTTACCGACGGCGAAGTGTCGCTCGCGAATTACTGTTATTCGGGACCTAAACCGCAAACCAAAATAGCCGCGATAATAATGATTGCGGACGGTTCGGAAGCGGCGGTCAGAAGCCTTAAAACCCGCACCCGCGACAGCGTTACCGTGGCGGTCAAAAAGATAGTTTCGGAAAGGATGCAATTAGGGCAGTTCGACGAGTGCGAACTTACTCTTAAAGAGATAAACATAATAATCCACACCGTAGTGAACAGTCTGTCGGGCGTGTATCACGACAGAATAAAATATCCCAAAGTGAGTTTGGAAGGCGTGGACGTAGAAGTTGAGCATACCCGCGACGAACAGTAGTTCGCGCTATGGTAAAAACGGATATAAAAGGATAAAAAGATAAACTATTTATGGGAAGACTTGTTTTAGAGTGTCTTGACAGACGTATAAAAGCGGGCGCGGTGGCGAAAGCCGTGTATCAGGTAACGAAGCAGAAAGCCAACTTAAAGGCGGAAATAGTATTCGATAACGAGAGCGATATGCGCACGCTTAATTTTTCCGAACGCGGTATAGACAAGGTAACGGACGTGCTGTCCTTTCCGAGTATGGATAGGATAAAGGGCAAAGTTTTAACGCCCGACGTATGCAAAACGGAGATGGACGGAAGGTATATCTTTATCGGTTCGATAGTGCTTTGCGACGAAAAGATAAAGGCGCAGGCAAAAGAATTCGGGCATAGCCAAGTCAGAGAGCGCAATTATCTTATAATGCACGGGCTTTTGCACTTATTAGGTTACGACCATATGACAGCCGAAGACAAGTACGAAATGCGGAATAAAGAAAAAGAAGCGCTTGCCATATTAGGCGTGGACGAAGAATGAAAAGCGGAACGGTAGCCGTAATCGGCAGGGCAAACGCGGGTAAATCCACCCTTATAAACGTAATAGTCGGCGAAAAAGTTTCGATAGTTTCGCCGAAGCCCCAGACCACGCGGGATAGAATACTCGGCGTTTTGAACGGGGAAGACTGTCAGATAGCGTTTGTCGATACCCCGGGGCTTTATCGCGCGGATAACCTGTTAAATTCCGTTATGCAAAAAACGGCGGAAGACAGTGCGAAAGACGTCGATTTGATTCTTTTCGTCATAGATTGCCACGACGGAATTTCGGAAACGGATAAAAATCTTCTCGCAAAGTATCAAAAAGGCAAGATACCCGTTATTGCCGTACTCACTAAAACGGACATAATGACCGAAAGCCTTTTGATTTCGTGCATAAAGGAACTTGGCGATACCGCAGAGATAGTACCCGTTTCCGCGCGCAAGGGCAAAAATATAAAGGAACTCGTAAAAGTTATAAAATCCAAACTTGCGGACGGCGACAAACTGTTCGAAGAAGACATAATTTCCGACCGTTCGGAAAAGTTTATGATCTCGGAAATCCTGCGGGAAAAAATCCTGCTTAAAACCGACAAGGAAATCCCGCACGGCGTTGCGATAACCGTAAATAAATTCGCTCTGCGCCCTGACGGTTCGTGCTACGATATAAGTCTTGATATTATCTGCGAACGGGCAAACCATAAAGCCATACTGATAGGGAAAAGGGGCGCGAAGATAAAGGAAATTTCGTCGTTTGCCCGCCAGGATATGGAAAAGTTTTTGGGGCGAAAAGTGTTTTTAACGACTTACGTTAAAGTCAAGGAAGACTGGCGCAACAGCGCGTCGCTTATTAAAGAACACGGCTACGGTGAAAACGATTAAAATTTTCGGGAATAATTTTTTTCGGATTTCTCATACTTAATTTTATGAGAAAAGACGAATTCGATTTTACTAACGCCGCCGATTCCGCGTGGAAGATGTTTGAAAAGACAGGCAACGTTTCCTACTATATGCTCTATAAAAATCTGATAAAGAAATAACCGCCGCGAAAGGTTAAAAGGGCGGTAACCAAATGGAAGAAAAATTCAACGGTTTAGTTATCGCCAAAACCGATTTCGGCGAAAATGATAAGATTGTAAAAATTTTCACCCTTGAAAAAGGTACGCTGTCGGCAAGTTTAAAAGGCGTAAAAAGGGCGGGAGCGAAATTAAAATTCGCGTCCGAGCCCTTTTGTTTTGCCGAATTTACCTTTTCGGAACGGGCTGGGCGGCGCACGGTTACGGGCGCAAGTTTAAAGGACAGTTTTTACCCTGTAAGGGAAGATATAACCAAGTTTTTCGCCGCGGGCACGGTTTTGGAGTTTATAAAAAAGTTCGCACGGGAAGAAATAACTTCCCCGCGCCTGTTTTTCGAAGCGATAGACGCTTTAAAAGAGTTGGCGTACGGGGAAAACTTGCCGCGCTATACGCTCTGTCGGTTTTTACTTACCGCCTTGGAAATTTCCGGCTACGCGATAAATACGGACGGCTGTTTTACTTGCGGAAAAGAGATAAAAGACAGGGTGTTTTTCGACGCGTTTTCGGGCGGGTTTTTATGTGGAAACTGCTTTAACGGCGAAGGTCGTGAAATAAATTCCACTACCTATTTCGCATTAAAAAATATCGCGGCGGGAAAAGCGGCAACGGATGAAGAAACGCTTTTCGCCCTTCGCCTTTTGGATTTTTACATAAAGAACAAGACGGAAGAAAAATTAAACTCGCTACAAGAGTTGTTGAAAATATAAGGGCAAAACGGCGCGGTAGCACAAATTTCACGGCTTTCATAAAATATAGGGTACTGTAAAGTCAAGGAGTGTTTTTATGGAAGAACAAAATATTATAAATTCGGGCGATAAACCTACTCTGCTGAATTTAAATAACGTCGCGCGGTCGAACAGATTTTACCGCAAAGAGATATGGACGGGTGAATACTTACAACTTACCGTAATGTCCATACCCGTCGGCGGCGAAGTGGGTTTGGAACTACATAACGAAAACGACCAGATGATAGGCGTGGAATACGGCGTGGCTTCGGTATATTCGGGCGCGACCAAACAGGGCGTAAAGTTTATGGGTAACGTCAATTCCGATTACGCGATATTTATCCCCGCGGGAACTTGGCACAATATAATAAACGACGGAAACGTTCCCTTAAAACTTTATTCGGTTTACGCGCCGCCGCATCACCCGAAAGGTACGGTGCATAAGACGAAATTCGATTCCGACCTTGCGGATTATTAAATAATTCGTTTGTAATTTGTAAGGAAAAATTTAAAATAAAAAAAGCAGGTTGCCGTTGTTTTGCAATCTGCTTTTTTATTTTTCGTTTTTCCGTAGCACTTCTGCAATGGAAAGGATTGTTCGTCGGTCTTTTCCGTCTAACTCTCGGAAAACGGAAAGCAACCTTGTTTCTTCGGACACTTCTACGCCGTCGTTAAAAAATTCCGACATAGTGATGCCGAACGCTTCGCAAATCTGGTTTAAAGTATAAAGGCTCGGCATAGTTTTCCGCGTAAACATATTCGACATTGTGGACTGTGCGACCATTGATTCTTCCGCAAGTTTATAAATAGTCCAACCGCGTTCACGCCTTAATTCGTTTATTCTTTCTAAAACGTCAATCATAAATCTTACCCCCCCTTTATAGATTATTTTACTATACATTTGTATACTATTTATGCCCCATTTGTGTTGACATGTATCCCCCAAAAATGATATAATTTTGTTGCAAATTTATAAAATGGAGCGAAAAATGGAATTAAACGAACTTGTGGATCGGGTAAAATCTCTTCGTTGTCCGCAATGTGGTTCTACCGATATAGAAATTACTTCTTTACAAGCGGGGAAGTGTAAGCATTGCGGAACTATCGTTCTTATTGAAGAACCAAAAAAAGAAATTATAAATAATATCAATATAAATGTAAAACAAACTGACGGGAACGTAATACCGTTTTATGAAATTAAAAAAGAGTTTGACATAAAAGAATTTGAAACACAAATATTCACGCGAATTACGTATGACGAAACAACGCCGACGGATATTTTAGATGCGGACTTTTCAGCGCCTTACGAACAAAATAAATTTTTTGTAAAGCACACGGGCGAAGTAACTCTTACTTATAATTGTTCGGTAGGTTATGACCGTCAAGAAGAGTATAGCGAGTGGTCTAACGCATCAAAATCTTATGTTACGCGTACAAGAAAAGTTACGGATTGGAAACCTTTAAGTGGGACTTATACGGGGAAATACGATACTATACTTCCGTTAGACAAAAATAACAATTTAAATGATAAAATTGCGGCGGCGCAAAGTTTAGCCGTACTTGATTGCATAAAAACAGCAAAAAATAGTGTTCCTGTTGACGGCGTGGATTTTGACGTTTCAGACGATAAAAAAGATGACGCAGAATATAAAATTGAACGAGATGCCGCCAGCGATTGCAAATACAGTATAAAAGCGGATCACGTAAAAGATTTTAATTATTCGGCAATAGTAAATATTACAGAAACAGAATTTTACAAAATACCACAATATACCGTTGATTATAAATATAACGACAAAAATTATAAACTTCACGCGTTTTCAGCAGGTAAATTTCACGAATACGGCGCTACCCCAAATGTTTCGAAAGATATTAACTCGGAAGCGGAAGTTAAAAACGTAAAATTTAATATACTGTCTATTATGTTTTTAATAGCGTCTATTGTTGTGTCTGTTTTGGTACAAAGTGCGCTTTATGTCTTTTTGGCTTTTGCGGCGGCTATCACTATGTATATTATAACAAAACTTACATTTAAAAAAGCACAGAATTCTATTATTGAAACAAGACAAGCGGAAAAAGAGCGAAAACTTGATGCTTTTTTAAAAAGAAAAGGATTAGATAAATTAAAACTATTTTAAAGAGAAAAATTAACGGGGTGAAATATGGCAGGCTTTGTAAAAACACTAAAAGTGTTAAATAAGATATTTTTTATATTGAGTATTATTGTGTTTTTTATAGGGTTTGGGCTTTCAATATTAGAAATGAAACCCGATTTGCTTTCGACTACAAATACAAGTAATACAAAAGCAACCAACAATTATTCAAAAGACTACGGCGGGAACGGCTCTTATGTTCCGTCACATTCTCACAATTACACCGTTTCGCAAATAGTAAATCCAACTTGTACGGCGCAAGGTTATACAGTTTATAAATGCAATAAGTGCGACCATCAATACAACGGAAATTATATAAATTCACTCGGACACGAGTATGCGGAAAGCGGAGTTCCCGTCGGAAATTGCGCATTATCAATGAAGCAAGGTTACGTTTGTACGCGTTGCGATAGCGCTAAATCCGAAAGCGTAACCGCCCAAGCCCCCGACGCACATAATCACTTAAACGCAGGTGATACTTGCGAATTCTGCGGTTGGCAAGTCTATATGAAAAACGACAACAGCGTTTTAATGATAAACGACGACAGCAAATTATCCGCTGAATACTACGGGCAATCTATCTATAATTTCGGCAGTAATAAAGCACCTTATATTACAAACGTTTATTTGTACGACAGTGTTACGAGTATAGGAAATAGCGCGTTCTATAATTGTAGCAGTTTAACAAGTATAACAATACCCGACAGTGTTACGAGCATAGGAGAGAGCGCATTCCAAGGTTGTAGCAGTTTAACGAGTATAACTATCCCCGACAGCGTTACGAGTATAGGAAATTGTGCGTTCTTGTCTTGTAGCAGTTTAACAAGTATAACAATTCCCGATAGCGTTACGAGTATAGGAAATTGTGCGTTCTTGTCTTGTAGCAGTTTAACAAGTATAACGATACCCGACAGTGTTACGAGTATAGGAGATGGTGCGTTCGAGTATTGTAGCAGTTTAACAAGTATAACAATTCCCGATAGCGTTACGAGTATAGACAGTAGTGCGTTCTATTGTTGTAGCGGTTTAACGAGTATAACTATCGGTAACAGCGTTACGAGTATAAAATGTAGTAGTAGTGGTGCGTCGTTCTCTAGTTGTAGCGGTTTAACGAGTGTATATTATACGGGAACGGCAAGCGAGTGGGCACGTATAGAAGGGTTAGGATATATAATGGATTTAAGTAGAACATTATATATCAATAACGAACCTGTAACTGACGTAGTGTTAGAAAATATAACCGTGATTAAACCCTATGCGTTCTCTAGTTGTAGCGGTTTAACGAGTATAACGATACCCAACAGCGTTACAAGTATAGGAAGAGGTGCATTCGCTTATTGCTCATCTTTAACAAGTATAACCTTTAATGGTACAAAGGCAAAGTGGAACGCTATAAATAAAGAGAATAATTGGGACTCCGGTGTTTCGCTTACTTGCAAAATAAACTGCACCGACGGTACATTAAATATTTAATATGGTCTGATACGGCGGATATGCCTTTAAACGGCACTGCTTATATCTGGTGTTAGAAATAAAAAACAAATAAGGGAGATTAAAAACACAAATGAAAGAATTTTTTATACAACCTAATAAAGATTTTGAGAAAAAATATAATGAAATTATAGCAAACATTGAAATATCAAATTTTAATGACAAAATTAGAATAAATAACGAATTGAACAGTTTATTTACTGAAATTTTATCATATAGAGAGAAAACTTTTAACGAAGCATTAGAATATTTAAAAAAATATCCTTATGATGAAGCTAAAATAATTCTTAATATTGATTTGGAAAATTTGATTGATAAAATATTTAAAAAACAGCGTGAAATTTTTCATTCTTAATCATTTAATTACGGACTCGGCAATTTTGTAGAGTCCGTTCACTTTTTATTTCTCTTTTAGCATAGGATATAATAGCGTAGAAATACGCTAAATTTAACCAAGGAGAAATAAATGGCAAATTATAACGTACAAATCACTAACGGCAGCGGCTCACAAATTATGCAAAGCGGGAATTATTCCGTAGGGGTTGTGGCTAGCGGCTATGAAGCGAATACTTTATCGCCCACTTCCTACACGGTAACGGGTTGTGCGGGTACGGGCAATTTTACGGTATCTGCGTGCGGCGTTTTAACCATCGTTTTTAACGAAACAGGGGCGGAAGGCGGCGCGCCTATAACTTCGGGTTCGGTCGTTATGACCGACAGCACGGGGCAAATAGAGTACGGCTCGCCCGTATCTGTTAACGCAAACGGCGAAGCGGTATTCGACAAAGTACCGTTCGATGCGGAAAATCCGTATCACTTATACTTTAAGCAACTTGCGTCCGACGGAAATCACGCGTCCTATCCCGAAGTATTCGACGTGGGTATGGGGCTTGAAAACCAGACCGAATACGTCTTAAACGAACCCATCTGCGAACAGAATTTCACGCTTACCGACGAAAATTACGGTTTTCCCGTGGCAGACGCGATTTTGAGTTTTGTGGGTGAGTAATGAAAGTACGGCTTGACTTTTCGGTATCCGAAAACGCTTTGCCCGCCCTTCTCATAATCAGGAGTTTTGACGGTAGGCTGATTTTGTACAAAAGAGTTTACGAAAGGCGGAATTTTTTGTGTTTCTGTACAAAAAGCAGAAATCTTATAATCACCGTGCGCCCGTATAATGCCGATTTTTACGAGAAGTCGTATTTTCTGAAATTCGGGTGTTGTCCGTGCTATAATATTCGGCTGGACTTTAATTTTACGGTGTGCAATCCGGTATCGCCGCAGATTTTTTATCTTGTTGACGAAAACTATTCGTTTCCGATAGAAAGGGCAAAGCTCTTCTTTTCGGGCGGCGATTAACGTCTTAAATCCTTGCGGTTGCTTTTTGCAGTCGGTAAAGTGTCCGCGCGGGGCAAATTTGCCCCGCGCGGTAATTTTAAATTTATGAAAAAGTTTTGACAAAAAATACCCGTATTAAGTTGAAAAATTTTCCTAGATAGTGTACAATATGTAAGGTTGTTTACGCGACTTAAAACAAGAAAAAATTTATATTGTATAGGAGAATACTAAATGAAGTACGTTTACCTGTTCAGCGAAGGCAACGCGAAAATGCGTGAAATTCTCGGCGGTAAAGGCGCAAACCTTGCCGAAATGACGAATATCGGGCTTCCCGTGCCGCAAGGTTTTACCATTTCCACCGAAGCCTGCACCAAGTATTACGACGACGGCAGACAAATCAACGATTCTATACGCGCGGAAATTATGGAATACGTTGCGAAATTAGAAGAGATCACCGGCAAGAAGTTCGGCGATAAGGAAAACCCCCTTCTCGTTTCCGTCCGTTCCGGCGCGCGCGCGTCTATGCCCGGTATGATGGACACTATATTAAATCTCGGCTTAAACGAAGAAGTCGTCGAAGTCCTTTCCGCTAAATCCGGCAACCCCAGATGGGCTTGGGACTGCTACCGCAGATTTATTCAGATGTATTCCGACGTCGTTATGGAAGTCGGTAAAAAATATTTCGAAAAACTTATCGACGAAATGAAGGAAAGAAAGGGCGTCGTTTACGACGTCGACTTAACCGCCGACGACCTTAAAGAACTCGCTAACCAGTTCAAAGCGGAATATAAAAAGCAGATAGGCACGGATTTCCCGAAAGACCCCAAAGAACAGTTGTTCGGCGCTATCAAGGCGGTTTTCCGTTCGTGGGATAACCCCAGAGCCAACGTTTACAGAATGGATCACGATATCCCGTACAGTTGGGGAACGGCTGTCAACGTTCAGATGATGGCGTTCGGCAATATGGGCGACGATTGCGGCACGGGCGTTGCGTTCACGCGTAACCCCGCTACCGGAGAAAAGGGACTTATGGGCGAATTCCTTATGAACGCGCAGGGCGAAGACGTCGTTGCGGGCGTTCGCACCCCGATGCCTATTTCCCAAATGAAGGAAGTTTTGCCCGACGTTTACGACCAGTTCCTTAAAGTATGCGAAACTCTCGAAAACCATTACAGAGATATGCAAGATATGGAATTTACCATCGAAAAGGGCAAACTCTTTATGTTGCAGACCAGAAACGGTAAGCGTACCGCGGCGGCGGCTATCCGTATCGCCTGCGACCTTATGGACGAAGGTATGATTTCGGAAGAAGAAGCGCTTTTGCAGATCGACGCTAAAACGCTCGATATGTTGTTGCACCCCACCTTCGACGCGGCGGACTTAAAGAAAGCGGATAAAGAAAACGTCGTCGGCAAGGGTATCGCGGCTTCCCCCGGGGCGGCCGCGGGCACTATCGTATTCACCAGCGAAGACGCGGTCAACGAAGGCAAGAAAGGTAAGAAAGTTATTCTCGTCCGTTTAGAAACTTCGCCCGAAGATATCGAAGGTATGAAATACTCGCAGGGCATTTTGACTGTGCGCGGCGGACAGACTTCGCACGCGGCGGTCGTTGCGCGCGGTATGGGAACTTGCTGCGTTTCCGGTTGCGGCGACATCAAGATGCACGAAGAAGAAAAATATTTCGAACTTGCGGGCAAAACCTTTAAGGAAGGCGACGAACTTTCCTTGGACGGTTCTACCGGTAAGATTTACGACAAGGCGATTAAAACCGTTCCCGTCGACCCCAACAGCGGTTATTTCGGCAGAATTATGAAACTTGCCGACAAATATAAAGCGCTCGGCGTAAGAACCAACGCGGATACGCCCGAAGACGCGCAGCGTGCCGCCGATCTCGGCGCGCAGGGTATCGGGCTTTGCCGTACCGAACACATGTTCTTTGGCCCGGGCAGAATCGACAAGTTCCGCGAAATGATTTGTTCCGAAACCGTCGAAGAGAGAAAGGCTGCTCTCGACAAGATAGAACCGATGCAACAAGCGGACTTTGAAGGGCTTATGGAAGCGTTACAGGGGCAACCCGTTACGATAAGATTTTTAGACCCGCCGCTCCACGAATTCGTTCCGACCGCGGAAGCGGATTTGAAAGCACTTGCCAAGGCGAAAGGCAAATCCGTATCTGAAATCAAGATACTCTGCGACTCTTTGCACGAATTCAACCCGATGATGGGACACCGCGGCTGCCGTTTGGCGGTTACCTATCCCGAAATCGCCGAAATGCAGACCAAGGCGATAATCAAGGCGGCGATAAACGTTCAGAAACGTCATCCCGCTTGGAACGTCGTTCCGGAAATAATGATACCGCTCGTCGGGGAAATCAAAGAACTTGCGTTCTGCAAAAAGACGGTCGTCGAAACTGCGGACAAACTCATTAAGGAAGCGGGCGTAGATATCAAGTACGAAGTTGGTACGATGATTGAAATTCCGCGTGCGGCTTTGACTGCCGACGAAATCGCGAAGGAAGCGGAATTCTTCTGTTTCGGCACGAACGACTTGACGCAGATGACCTTCGGGTTCTCGCGCGACGACGCAGGGAAATTCTTACCTTCCTATTACGAAGCGAAGATTTACGAATTCGATCCGTTTGCGAGGCTCGACACGAAAGGCGTCGGCAAACTTATGGAAATGGCGGTCAAAATGGGTAAGTCGGAAAGAAGCGACCTTCATTGCGGCATCTGCGGCGAACACGGCGGCGATCCTTCGTCCATTGAATTCTGCCACGCGATAGGACTTGACTACGTTTCCTGCTCGCCCTTCCGCGTTCCGATAGCACGTCTCGCGGCGGCACAGGCTAACATCAAAAATCCGAGAAAGTTCGGTGATAAAGTTACGAAAGCCGTAAACGATACCGTAAATAAAATCAAGGGAATATTCAAAAAGAAATAATCGCGTTTGATTAAAACGCCTTTCGCCCCGCCGAAAAATCGGCGGGGCAATTCCTTTTTACGAACAAAATTATTATTTAAATTGACATAAGGTAGCGTTTAATGATATAATTTTTTCAGTATTCAGGAAATAAAGAGAATAAACAAATGCTTAATTTTACAGTCGGTCCGGTACAATCCGATGAAACGATAAGAAGTATAGGCGCAGAACAGGTGCCCTATTTCAGGACGCCCGAATTTTCGGAAATTATGCTTGAAAACGAACGGCTTACGCTTAAATTTTCAAAAGCGCCGAAGGGTTCGCGAGCGGTGTTTATAACGGGTTCCGGTACGGCTTCTATGGAAGCGTCCGTTATCAACGTTTTAACTCCAGAAGATAAAGCGATAGTGATAAACGGCGGAAGTTTCGGTCAGCGTTTCGTCGATTTGCTTAACATTCATAAAATTCCTTTTTCCGAAATAAAGTTGCGGCACGGGCAGGCGCTGACAAACGAAATGCTTGCACCGTACGAAAACAAGGGATATACCGCGTTCGTGGTTCAGGGGCATGAAACTTCTACGGGCGTGAAATACGACCTTGATATGATAAGCGGGTTCTGTAAAAGAAACAATCTTTTGTTTCTCGTCGACGCGATAAGTCTGTTTTTGGCGGACCGTTTCGATATGGAAGCGCTTTGTGCGGACGTAATGATAACGGGTTCGCAAAAAGCGTTGGCTTGCCCGCCCGGGGTATCGGTGATAGTCTTATCGCCGAAAGCACTCGATAGGGTAAATGCCAACGATCCCAAATGTATGTACCTTGATTTAAGATCCGCGCTTACTAACGGCGAACGCGGCCAGACGCCGTTCACTCCCGC
Source organism: uncultured Eubacteriales bacterium (assembly GCA_900320065.1). Classification (GTDB taxonomy): domain Bacteria; phylum Bacillota; class Clostridia; order Christensenellales; family Borkfalkiaceae; genus UBA1259. The sequence continues at coordinate 31,081 of ONQV01000005.1, forward strand.
GGTAGGGGTTTTAAGACAGATAAACAAAAGATTGAAAGAAATCGACGCAAAGGGCGGAGTGGAAACGGAAATCGCAAGAATACGGGGGCTTGCCGAGTATTTTAGGGAACAAATAAAAGACTTGCCCTTTGAAATAGTGTCCGAGAGTATGTCGAACGCCGTTACGCCCCTTCATCCTACGACCGCTTCGGCGTACGATATTTTTACCGTACTGAAAGACGAATACGGTATTTGGGTGTGTCCGAACGGCGGAGACATGAAAGAAACGGTATTCAGGGTCGGACATATAGGCGCTTTAACAAAGGCTGATTACGATACTCTGCTTAAAGCGTTAAAAGATTTACAGAAAAGAAAAATAATATAACTTCGGTATTTTTATGATAAAGGTTATAACTTACGGCACGTACGACTGTTTGCATTACGGGCATATTAGACTACTCGAACGCGCGAAAGCGCTCGGCGACTATTTAATCGTCGGCGTTACCAGCGACGATTACGATAAAACGCGCGGAAAAATCAATAATAAGCAGTCCTTGATGGAAAGGATCTCCGCGATAGAAGCGACGGGGCTTGCCGACGAGATTATCGTAGAAGAGTACGAAGGACAGAAGATAGACGACGTCAAAAGACTCGGCGTAGATATATTCACGGTAGGTTCGGACTGGGTAGGAAAATTCGATTATCTGAACGAATACTGCAAGGTCGTGTATCTCGACAGAACGCAAGGCGTTTCGAGTACGGACATTCGCGCAAAATCGAGAAAATGTAAAATAGGCGTTTTCGGAACGGGCAACGTCGTTACTAAATTCGTAAACGAATGCGGCTTTGTCAACGGTGTTGAAATAGTTGAAGACGATTTCGACGCCGTGTACGTTGCGACCACACCCGACACGCATTATTCGCTCGTTAAACAGTATTTAAATGCCGGAAAACACGTGTTATGCGAATCGCCCATCGCGGAGTCGGTAGAAGAATACGAAGAATTATTACAACTCGCGCAAGATAGGAAACTTATTCTTATGGACGGGATAAAGACCGCGTACGCAACGGCGTATCAAAGGCTTTTATTGCTCGTGCAAAGCGGTAAGATAGGCGAAGTGGTGTCCGTCGATTCGGTCTGTACGAGTATGAGCGATTTTCAAGACGGTTCGTCTTTCGCGGGCAAGTGGAACAGTTGTTGCGCATGGGGACCTACGGCGATGCTGCCGATTTTCCAGATACTCGGTACGAATTATAAGAGCAAACAGATAGTTTCGTCGTTTATCGACGGAGAAAAGAAATTCGACGGGTTCACGAAGATAGATTTTGTTTACGATAAAGCGGTGGCGTCTATAAAAGTCGCAAAAACGGCGAAGTCGGAAGGCGAACTTATCATTACCGGTACGAAAGGGTACATCTACGTTCCCGCGCCGTGGTGGAAGACCGATTATTTTGAAGTGCGGTACGAAAACGTTGCCGAAAATAAGAGATATTTTTACCAGTTGGACGGCGAAGGCATACGGTACGAAATCGTCGCCTTTTCAAAATCGATCGAAACGGGCAAAAATATCGGGAATATAAACAGCGAAGTTTCGGATGCGATCGTTCGGGTAATAGAAGATATAACGCGGCATAAAGTCATAGAAATTTAGCAAATATTATTGATAATAAATAAAAAACCCGCCCCGCCGTTTTTCGGCGGGGCGGGTTTTTTATTCGTAAGTTTCGGGCAAAAATTTGCGGTAGCGGACGGGCATAAGGTTGTCTTGCTGTTTTTTGTTCTTTCGTTCTTTGATATTCACCGCCCTGTAATAATTTTTCCAAAGCGTTTCCCACTTTTTTTCGTCGCCAGAAAGATTAAGTATCGCGTCCGTTTCCGTCGTCATTATCTTAAAGCGTTTCCCGTCCGACACGCCCGCTTTGTTCCGTTTAACGTCGTGAATTATAAACGGCACGTTAGACAGTCTTTGTACGAAATGCGGACATAAAAGTTCGGTTATATCGTTGTCGGGCGAACAGGGCGCGTATAAAATCCCGTTCGCCGTTTCCTTAAAGCGGATAAATCCCTTTAACCTATGATTTTCACTCATAACTTTCTTTACCGTAAAGTCGAAATCCGACACGCGTTTGTCCGCTAAAAAGTTAGAAACGTCCCGTCGCTGCGACAATGTTAGATACGCGTAATCGAAAGCAATTTTTACGGCGTTATCTTCGCACGATAAAAGGCATATCTTTATACGTTCCGAGACGTGTTCTTCGCCGTATTTTGTAAGCGCGCGCAAAACTCTTCGCGCCTTTTCGCCGTCGTTTTTTATTTCGATATAACGGTCGGTAAAATTTTGCGTAAAATTATCGCGCGATAAAACGCTGTCGGGCGTAATGCGTTCGGTAAACGCGTAAAACAAGGCGGAGCATATCCCCGTTAAAGATTTTTCTATCAGAAAGACGGTCATAATTCACCGTTAAGGGCGGAAACCGCCGCGTCGGAATTATCGAACATCGAGAGTTGTTTTGTTAAACCCGTTTCGCCCGAGGCAAGCAGTCTCGGAATATCGTATTCGTTTTTACTGCCGATAAATTTGCCGCCGCAGGTAATAAAATGTATCGCTCTTTTCAGTACGACACGCAATCTTTTAAGCGCGTCGAAATCAAGTTTTGCGTGTTTTCTCGCGATAAGTATGCGCGAAGCGGTCTTAACGCCTATCCCTGGTACGCGCAAAAGCATATCGAGCGGCGCGGAATTTATTTCGACGGGGAACATATCGAGATGCTTTACCGCCCAAGCGCATTTGGGGTCGTATTCCAAGGGAAGGTTGCCGTCTTCTCCCGTAATTTCGCCCGCGGTAAACCCGTAAAAGCGCAACAGCCAGTCCGCCTGATAAAGTCTGTGTTCGCGTATCTTCGGCGCGGGTGTGTAGGGCAAAAGCGAAGTTTCAAAATTCGTCGGCATATAGGACGAGTAATACACCCGCTTTAATTTGTACGACGAATAAAGGTATTCGGTAAGTTTAAGTATGTGCGCGTCGCTTTCGGGCGAAGCACCTATTATCATCTGCGTGGTCTGTCCCGCGGGCAGAAAATCGCGCCGCCTTTTAAAAGGACTTTCATAGTATTTATCGAGCGCGAGAGTTTTCATAGGTTCGACGATGGCGGGCTTGCTCTTTTGCGGCGCGAGAAGTTTAAGACTCGTTTCCGACGGCAGTTCGATATTGAAACTCATACGGTCGGCGACGAGCCCCGCCGCTTCGATAAGCGCCCTGTCGGCGTTAGGTATGCCTTTTAGATGGATATAGCCGTTAAAATGATAGTCTTTGCGCAGTTTAAGCGCGGTAAGATACAGCATTTCCATCGTATAGTCGGGGTTTTTGATTATCGCGGAAGATAAAAACAGCCCTTCTATATAATTCCGCTTGTAAAACGCCATAACGAGTTCGCATATCTCGTCGGGCGTCGCGGTCGCGCGCGGAACTTTGTTGGTGGCGCGGTTCACACAGTACTTGCAATCGTACACGCAGTCGTTCGACATAAGCATTTTAAGTAGCGAAATGCACCGCCCGTCCTGCGTGTAGGAGTGGCAGATCCCCGCAAAACTTGCGTTGCCTATCTCGCCGAATTTGTTTTTTCTCTTCGAGCCGGAAGAAGAACACGACACGTCGTACTTTGCGCCTTCGGTCAGTATTATAAGTTTCTTTTCGTCTATCATTTTATCACCGCTTTGAATACATTATAATACTTTCGTGCGACAAAAGTCAAACAAATGTTCGGATTTTTATAAAATAAAAACGGTGAAAAAGTTTTAATAAAAGTTGACATAAAAACAATGCGTATTGTAAAATTAAAAAAACGGAAAAGGACGGACGCAAAATTATGGAATATAAAAGATACGGTGGCGTTATCGCGCTACGGCTGGATAAGGGCGACGATATAACGGAAAGCGTTTATACAGTAGCGGAAAAAGAAGGCGTAAAGGCGGCAAAGGTGTCGGGTATAGGCGCGACGGACGATTTTACCGTCGGCGTGTTCGATATAGCGAAAAAGGAATACGAAAAATTTGTATTTAACGGCAATCACGAAATAAACGCGCTTGACGGCAATATAACCGAAAAGGACGGAAAGCCTTATATACACTTACATATCACCGCCACGGGTAAGGGCGGCAAGGTAGTAGGCGGGCATTTAATAAAGGGCGTTATTTCCTTAACGGGCGAAATAATCATTACGGTAACGGACGGCAAAATTACGAGAGAGTATGACGAAACTTTCGGCATCAACCGCTGGAAGTTTTAAAAAGGTTTTTTGTAAATAATTTTCACCCGCGACTTTTCGTCGCGGGCGAACCGTTTTTATTTTTTATTATTTTAACATAAGTTATAAGGTATTATAATAATATTTTATTTTTTCAGCCATAAGTTTTCTTCTTAAAGATAAAAACTCTTCATAATCTGAAAATTGCATATTAATTACATTGTTTGGAATTGCATTTTCTTGCAAGTTAGTTAATAAATCATTTTTATCATCTATACACCCAAAAACTTTTTCACCACCATTTACTTGGTTAATTATTTTATTAAAATAAATATTTGGAGATAAATTGCTAATTGCTATATTAATTTCTTGTTGTAAATATATGTAATTTGCGATTTGATTGTATTGTTGTGTATCCTTATAACCAGATTTAATTAAGTAGTCTTTTGGGAAAATATGGTGTATGTCACCCCGTTGTTCTACTAATTCTCTAACGGTCATATTTTTAGATAAAAAAGCCCTATTGCCAGATTTAATTTGGCTAACAACAAACATTCGCCAATATGGACTGCTTGTAACGGAAGTGTTAAATTTGTCAACTAAAATTTTGTTCCAATATGCATCTGATAATTCAGCATCTGCTTGATCTTTAATATAGTTAGGAATATCGTTTGATTGACTTAATTTTTTTACATCAAAATCAAATCGCGATTCGGGAGATCCAGAATATCGTTCTGTTAAAATTGAGTACACAATCCATCTTCTAACACTATCTTCTATTATATAAGCATCATAATTTCTTTCTTTCATTAAAAGATACAAGATATATCCAAAGTTTAATATATTTTGAGACCCTATTAAACTTTCATTGATGATACCAGTAGATTTAACTATCATAATATATCTTTTATAATTAGTTTCTTGGATAAAATCTTTTACGCCGTCATAAAGCAAATTAAAACTCTTTTCAATAATATCTTGTCTATATTCTCTTGAATTAAAGTCTCTGCCGGAAAGAAGATTAACCAAGTCTTGCAATTTTCCTCGTTTGAATTTATAGGTAAAAGATACGCGTAAAATATCTACATAACTTGGTTTATAAAGATTGTCTTGATATTTACTTGCCCACATAATTTTACTGAAAATTTCTTTATTGCAAAATTCAGTATCAAACGATTTTATGGATGCATAATCTTGGGGTGTTTGTAAGAAATGTGAAAAATAATCTATGACTTTTCGAATGTCGTTGCCAAAGAACTCTTCATTAACGCTAATTTTTGACAATGCAAAATCCGCCTGTGAAAGGGGCACACCTTTTGAATTAATTCTAACGAATATTTCTGTAACTGTATCAATATTAATTTTTGACGATAATTCAATTCTTCCTATACGAGAATTTAAAATATCGTTAATTTTATCAACTCTGTTAATTACATCATTTGACGGCAATCCAGAAGCCTTTGAGTAGTCAAGACAAAATTGAACTTTATCGTTTAACTTGTTATTTATAAAATCCGCTATATCATAAATCCATTCATTACTTTTTTCGTGAGCGGGGGTTGCAACTGCAAATGTTTCAAGTTTTGGATTAAAGGCTATTTTGATTCTCTTTTTCTTATATTCGGAATTTAAAACTTCATTGCCACGGATAGCCGCAGAAAGAGCCGTAATTCTTTGTTGTCCGTCAATTAGAATTTGTCGTCCTTCGGATAATCTACCGTCTTTTAATTTGACATCAGGATTTTTCCACGTTATAATATAGCCGACAGGATAACCTTTATATAAGGAATCAATTAAATCCCTTACTTTGGTTGCATCCCATACGAAAGGACGCTGAATTTCAGGAATTGCTATTGATCCATCATCGATATAACTTAATAACGTATTAATTTGGATGCTGTTTACTTCAAAATTACTCATATAAGTCTCTAAAAATGTTATTTTACATATTTTAACATTATTTTATAATATTTACAACATTTTTTTGAGTTTTAATTTTTTAAAAATAAAAATTGTCCGCGCCGCCGTTCATAATTTTATTCTTTCGGTATAAAATTTTCAAAGATAATGTTTTTAACGAAGGGCGGAAGAGTGTTCCGCTCTTTTTCGTTCGTTACAGTCCACGCGATAACGGGCGTTTTTTTCGCTTTTCTTTTTACGAATTTTAAACCTTCTTTATTGTAACTTATAAAATCGGGCTTTATCATAAAGTTAAACGAAAGGTGTTTTAACACGAAATTCGTTATTCTTCCGCGTTCTTTTTCGTGCGTGCCGAGTATCCCGCAGATAATATTTGGCGCAAGTTTTCTCACCCTTTTGATATAGAACGGGTTAAAGGATTGCACCGCGAATTCGCCGTCGTAAGTCTTTAAAATTTTGGCCGCCGCGTCCACGATAAAATCGTTCGGCTGGTCTTTTATTTCGATTAAAAGGGGGCTTTTGCCGCGGCAAATATCCAAAACTTCTTTTAAGGTCGGTATTTTTTCCGTCGTGCCTTTTAAATTAAGCGCTTTAAGTTCCGCAAGGCTTTTATCGGTTATTTTACCTTTTTCGCCCGTCATACGGGAAAGGGTTTCGTCGTGAAAACACACTATTTCCCCGTCGGTCGTTAAAAACAAATCTATTTCAATGGGATAGCCCTTTTCCGTAGCCAGTTTATAGGCGGTCAGGGAATTTTCCGCTATTTCGCCGCCCCAAAGTCCGCGGTGGGCGATAGGACGGGTAAAAAGCCAAAAGTCGTTCGGGATTGCCATATAATTTCTCCTGTAAATCAAATCGCTTGCAAAAATCCGATAAATAATATATACTTGTTTTATATTTAAAATTATAAAGTAATCGGGGATACAATGTCAACGACGGAACAGAAAAATATTCGCAATTTTTGTATAGTGGCGCATATCGACCACGGCAAAAGCACCCTTGCCGACCGCTTAATGGAAATGACGGGGCAGGTGTCCGAGCGCGAAAGCAAAGAACAGTTACTTGATTCTATGGATTTAGAGCGGGAGCGCGGGATAACCATTAAACTCACGCCCGTCCGTATGTTCTACAAGGCGAAAGACGGCATAGAATACGTTTTTAATCTGATAGACACCCCCGGGCACGTGGACTTTTCCTACGAAGTTTCCCGTTCCTTAAAAGCGTGCGAAGGTGCGATTTTAATCGTGGACGCAACGCAGGGCGTTCAGGCGCAGACCTTGGCGAACGCCTATCTTGCGATAGACAACGACCTTGAAATAATGCCCGTTATAAACAAAATGGATTTAGCGTCCGCCCGCCCCGACGAAGCGGCGGCGGAGATAGAAAACATTTTGGGCGTGGACGCGTCGGACGCGCCGCGTATTTCCGCCAAAAGCGGGCTTAACGTAGGGGAAGTTTTAGAACAGATCGTAACTAAAATCCCCGCGCCGAAAGGCGATAGAAATGCGCCGCTTAAAGCACTTATTTTCGACAGTTTTTACGATAACTTTAAGGGCGTCATCTGTTTCGTAAGAATAGTTGACGGTACGGTCAAAGTCGGTACGGAAATAAAGACCTTTATGTCGGACAAGCAGTTTACCGTAACCGAAGTGGGCGTATTCGCGCCGAAAATGCTCCCGCAGGATAGCCTTTCGGCGGGCGAAGTCGGCTATATCGCGGCGAGCGTTAAGAGTATAGAAGACACGCAAGTCGGCGACACGATAACGGAAGTTTCGCACCCCGCGGATAAGCCGCTTGCGGGCTATAAAAAGGCGCTTCCGATGGTCTTTTCTGGCGTGTTCCCACTTGACGGCAGCAAGTATAACGACCTTAAAGACGCACTCTTAAAATTAAAGTTGAACGACGCCGCGCTGTCCATCGAACCCGACAATTCGGTGGCTTTGGGTTTCGGTTTCCGTTGCGGATTTTTGGGGCTACTGCATATGGACGTTATTCAGGAACGCATAGAGCGGGAATTCGACTTGGAGATAATCACCACCGCCCCTTCGGTTTCTTATAAAGTGTATAAGACCGACGGCACGATGTTAGTCGTTGAAAACCCGACGCATTTGCCCCCGACGACCGAGATAGCCTATATGGAAGAGCCGGTAATTTCGGCAAGTATTTTCACACCGCCGGATTACGTCGGACCTATTATGGAACTCTGTCAGCAAAAGCGCGGGGTGTACAAGGATATGACCTATCTCGATAAAACGCGGGTGGAAATGAAATATACGTTGCCGCTTAACGAGATAATTTACGACTTTTTCGATAGTCTTAAATCCCGCACAAAAGGTTACGCGTCTTTCGATTACGAGATAGCGGGTTATCAGAAGAGCGAACTCGTAAAACTCGATATGCTACTTAACGGCGAAGTGTGCGACGCGCTTTCTATTATAGTGCATAAGGACAAGGCATACGAACGGGGTAGGCAAATCGCCGAAAAATTAAAGGATATAATCCCAAGACAGATGTTTGAAATTCCTATTCAGGCGGCGGTCGGCGGCAAGATAATAGCGCGCGAAACGGTTAAAGCGTACAGAAAAGACGTTCTCGCCAAGTGTTACGGCGGCGACGTAACGCGAAAGAAAAAACTTCTCGAAAAGCAGAAGGAAGGCAAGAAAAAGATGCGCAGTATAGGCACGGTGGAAATACCTTCCGAAGCGTTTATTTCTATTCTTAAAACCGATAACGATAAATAGATAATTAAAATTAAGACAAGGCGATTAATAATGATTTCTTTACTGATTGCTTTCGCCGTGTTGGCGATAGGATATATAACTTATAGCAGGATTACGGAAAAGATATTCGCACCCGACGGCAGGAAAACACCTGCCGTCGCCGTTAACGACGGTGTGGACTGCGTGCCTATTAAGGCTTGGAAGTCTTTTTTGATACAACTTTTGAATATAGCGGGCACAGGACCTATTTTCGGCGCGCTTATGGGTGCGGTATTCGGACCGATAGTCTTTTTATGGATCGTTTTAGGCGCAATTCTCGGCGGTGCGGTGCACGACTATATGTCGGGTATGATAAGCGAGCGGAACGGCGGTTCGTCTATCGCCGAAATTTCCGGCACGTATCTCGGCAGAACCGTTAAATGGGTTATGCGCGTATTTTCCGTCGTGTTGTTGGTGCTTTGCGGGGTTGTATTCGTTACGAGTCCCGCAGCGCTACTTGATAAACTCGTGCCCGTAAGTTGGATGAACGGTACGTTTTGGGCAGTCGTTATTTTAATTTATTATCTTACCGCAACTCTTTTGCCGATAGATAAACTTATCGGCAAACTGTATCCCGTTTTCGGCGTTTTGCTTATCGTAATGGCGCTTGCGGTGCTTGGCGGAACGATCTTTTCCGGCGGGAAATTCATTATTCCCGAACTGTCGCTTAAAAACCTGCATCCCGACGGAACGCCCGTTTGGCCGTATATGTTTATTACGGTCGCTTGTGGCGCGGTGTCGGGATTTCACGCGACGCAGTCGCCTATGGTCGCTAAGTGCATAAGAACGGAAAAAGAAGGCAGAAAGATTTTTTACGGAGCGATGATAAGCGAATCGGTTATAGCCCTTATATGGGCAGCCGCCGGCGTGGCGTTTTACGGTTCTACGCAACTTTTAAACGCGGCGCTTAAAGACGGCGCGTCAAGCGTCGTGTACGAAATATCTACGGGCACGCTTGGAACGGTCGGCGCGGTACTTGCCGTCGCGGGCGTGGTTATATGTCCTATCACTTCGGGCGATACGGCGTTTCGTAGCGCGCGGCTTATTCTCGGCGAAACTTTCCGTCTTAACCAAAAAAGCATTAAAAACCGCCTTATAATAACGTTGCCGCTTTTGGGAATAGGCGGACTTTTAACTTGGTTCGCAATTTCAAACGACAACGGCTTTCAGATAGTGTGGCGGTACTTTTCTTGGAGCAATCAGACGCTTGCCGCCGTTACCCTTTGGGTCGCGTCCGTATATCTTTTGAAACAGGGGAAATATAAATTCGGTTCTTTAATCACGGCGTTGCCCGCAACGTTTATGACCGCGGTTACCGTGTCGTATATCTTTACGGCGCAAGAAGGGTTTAAAGTGCCGTATCTTATTTCCTGTATTATCGGCGGCGCTTTTGCACTAATGCTTTTCGGTATATACGTTTTTGCTTTGGTAAAATTTCGGATATTGTCCCGCAAAACGGAAGCGGATAAACTTACGTCGCAAACCGATAACGATAAATAAAGTGGAGTTAGTATGGCGGGGATTTACGTTCATATTCCTTTTTGTAAGAGTAAATGCACTTATTGCGACTTTGCGTCTTTCCCGAACGAGATAAATAAGACGGAAAGTTATTTTGCCTGTCTTTACCGCGAAACCAAGGGCAGGGGCTTACAGTTAAAAGGTAAAAAATTCGATACGGTGTATATCGGCGGGGGAACGCCGTCCATCGTTCCCGCAAAGTTTATCGCGGGCGAGATAAAGCAAATAAAACAATGTTTTGACCTTTCGGATAATGCGGAAATAACCATCGAGATAAACCCTGCGACGTTAGACGAAGAAAAGGTCAAAACATATAAAGCCGCGGGGATAAACCGCTTTTCGATAGGACTTCAATCGGGCTTTGACGAAGAACTTAAAAGGCTTAATCGAATACATACCGCGAAAGATTTTTTACTTACCTGTAAACTGTTGAAAGGCGAAAACATCAGCGCGGACATTTTAATCGGGCTATGGGACCAAAAGGCGGAAGACGTTAAAAAGACCGTTGACCTTGCCGTTGCGGGCGGCGCACGCCATATTTCTATGTACGCCTTAACGCCCGAAGTGGGAACGCCCATTTACACCGATTACTTAAACGGCGAACTACTTTCCGACGACGAAACGGCGGATATTTACGACGAGATACGGGCGTACTTAAAAGAAAAGGGATTTTACCGCTACGAAGTAAGTAATTTCGCCCAAAAAGGCTACGAAAGCCGCCATAACTTAAATTACTGGAAGCGCGGGGAATATATAGGGTTGGGTGTTGCCGCCGCGTCTTTTATAGACGGCAGAAGATTTACTAACACTTATTCAATAGACGAGTACTGTAATGATATAATCTTTAACCGTCCCGCGGAAGCAAGCAGCACGGTGATAGAAGGTAAGGACAATAATTTCGAGTATATAATGCTTGCCCTTCGCACGACGGCAGGCATAGACGTTAAAGAGTACGAAAAGACTTTCGGAACTAGTATATTTAAAGATTACGAAAAGGCGATAAAGAAGAACGCAAAGTTTTTGGATATTTCGGAAACCAAAATAGCGGTAAAAGACGAGTATTTATACGTCGAAAACGGAATACTTACCGACTTTATGGAATAAAGAATTAAAAATATAGAAACGCCCCCGCGGATAAAATCCGCGGGGGCGTTTCGGCAAAATAAAGCAATATCTTTTAAAATCCTTTTTAAAAACTTTTTGCCGCCGTGTTATGCTGATTAAGGGTGGCGGGGATGACTGTCTATATCGAATACGTATTTATAGACAATTTCGTTATAGACCTGTTACTTCTTTTAACGGCGTTTAAGATTACGGGAAAAACGGTTTCGCGCGTGCGGCTTATCGTCTGTTCGCTTTCGGGCGCGGTTTTCGCGCTTATTTATCCGCTTATTACCGAAAACGTCTTTATAACCACGGCGGCGAAAATCCTGTTCGGACTGTTTCTTGCCTTTATCGCGGCGAAGTTTTCTTGTTTTAAAGATTACGCCGCTTTTACCGCCGTCTTTTTAGGGCTTACGTTTTTCGTCGGCGGCGCTATAATAGGCGTGTTTTCGCTTTTCGGGCTTGACTATTCCGCCGAGTACTCGATAGGACTTATGATACTGCCGGTTTATATCGCGCTTGCCGCAATTAAAAGGCTTATAACCTTTTTCTACCGAAAAAAAGACCTTTCGGGACTTATAACCGACGCGGAGATCGTGTGCGGCGGAAAATCTGTAAAAATAAAGGGGTTTTTCGACACGGGGAACGGCTTATACGCCGATTTTTCGCCCGTTATAGTGGTGAAAAAATCCGCCGTTTCGCCGCTTTTAAATATTGCGTTTATGAAAAACTTAAAACGCATATCGCTATCTACAGCCGTCGGAACGGATAAAAAAATTTCATTTAAACCGGACGCGGTCGTGATATATTCGGGCGGGAAAAAGAATATATTTAATAACGTACGGGTATGCGTGGTAAACGGGGGGTTTTCGGGTTACGACGCGATATTGCACCCCGCGCTTATGGAGAAGGAAAATGAAGGAAAAATTGCTTTGTAAACTCAAAAAATTTTTAAATCTTTTCGCCATCGACGAAAATCTTTTGCTTTACATAAACGGCGGGGATATATTGCCTTCGCCGTACTCGAACGAAGAAGAAAGCGAACTCGTAACAAGGCTTGAAAAGGGCGAAGAAGGCGTTAAAGATATGCTTGTCGAACACAATTTGCGGCTCGTCGTTTACATAGCGCGGAGATTTCAGAATACGGGCGTGGATATGGACGACCTTATTTCCGTCGGCACGATAGGCTTAATAAAAGCGGTGGGGTCGTTTTCGTCGGACAAGAACGTCAAACTCGCGACGTTCGCTTCCCGTTGCATAGAGAACGAAATTTTAATGTACCTGCGGCGCGCGGCGAAACTGAAAAACGAAGTGTCCTTCGACGAGCCCTTAAATACCGACTGGGAAGGCAACGAACTCGTGCTTTCGGACGTTATGGGCACGGACAACGACTGTGTGTATAAGACCATTGAAAGCGACGTGGAAACCGACCTTTTGCAGGAAGCGCTTTCCCGCCTTAACCGCCGCGAAAAGGAGATAATGGAGTTAAGATACGGCTTAAACGGTGCGGAAGAAAAGACGCAGAAAGAAGTGGCGGATATGCTGGGGATATCGCAAAGTTATATTTCGCGGCTTGAAAAGAAGATAATCGTAAGGTTAAAAAAGGAATTTTCAAAAATGGTGTAAAAAAGCCTTGACAAACCCGAAGGAAATGTAATACAATTTGTTTACGCTTTTTAAATAACCGCCGCGGGGCAAAGGAAGGTGAAAACAATGAGTATCGTCAGAGTCGGTGAAAACGAAAATCTCGACAGCGCTTTAAGACGTTTTAAGCGTAAATGTTCGCGCGACGGGATAATCGGCGATCTTCGTAAAAAAGAATTTTACGAAAGCCCTTCCGTAAAGAGAAAGAAGAAGTCCGAAGCGGCAAGGAAGAGAAGCATTAAAGGCTGACACAAAAGAACCTATCGTGAAAACGATAGGTTTTCTTTTACCGCGCGAAAAATGTCGAACGGTAGCATTAAAATTTAACGGAGCATAATTATGGAAGAACGCAAAACTTTAAAACAGTACGCAAAAGAAGCGAAACGGCGGCTTAAAAACGGTTTCTGGCAGAGTTACCATAAAGACCTTGACGAAAAAATAGAGAGAGCGAGCGAAGCGGGCGTCGCGCCGTCGAAGGTCAAGGAATATTACAACTACGTCGTTTCGGAAAACATAAAGAGCCGAAAAGACGACGAAGACGAGTTCTATTATAAAGTCAAAAAGATTTTAGACGAAGAAGGGGAGATTTCCGACGCGATAGGAAGGCTTACGGATAAAAAGGAATTTGAAAACTTGTCCTATGCGGAAAAACAGAAATACACGCTTACCCTTTCCGAACGCTACCTTAAAGCGGTGGAGCGGTATAATAAGGAAAAAAGCCTTTCTTTTGCAAATTAGTAAGTAGCAGGTTTAAAAACTTCGCCCGCCGAATTTTCGGCGGGCGAAAAATTTTATTTTTTGTACGACTTATTTTTTCAACGAGAATACGGTAACCGTAATTTCTTTTGCCAGCCCGTTTTCCACGAGTTTCCTGTCTGACATATAGGGGAAATCGTATTTTGCGGGGGTGAAATTCTTTTTGGCGTCGAGTTCCGCGCATACTTCGTTCATCAATTCTTTTGCGAATTTAACGCCCCTTGAAGATTTGACCTTTATCATCATAGGCGTATCGGCGAATTTGCGTTTACTACCCATATCGCGCGGATAATACTTTGTGTTCTGGTAATCTTTCGGATTAAGAGCGAAGAATACGCACATCGTCTGACCTCTGAAAGCAATCTTCACGGCTTTCTTTTTTCCGATATTGAAACTGTCGTAATTCCAACTCACTCTCGAATTAACGCGCTTAAAGGAAAGCATATAATTTTTGAGTTCGTTGTAGTAGGCTTTCTGTTCTTTGGTAGCCTGCGCCATTTTGCCCGCAAAACTCTTCTGAATAGATTTACGCGTAGCGGAAGCGTTTTCCGTAGCCGCGGTAGCGACCGTTGCGTCTGTTTCCTGAATATCGTTTATGATGACAGGCGTTTCTTTCTGTTCGGCAACGGGTTCTGCCGCAGGTTCTTCGGTTACGGGTTCCGCAGTTTCGACGACGGGTTCTTCTGCGCTTTCCGCAGCAGGTTCTTCCGTCGTTTCTTCTTCCGCTTTATTGAGTTTATGCGTGCAAGCAAGCACGATAAGTCTGACGATAAAAAGTATAACGGTTACCGCGATAAATACCGCGACTATCAAAATGAGAATAACGACGAGCATCTTCCAAAGGCTGTTGAATACAGGGGCGTTATTTTCACCGTAGTATTTGAAGAAGCCGAGAAGAGCGAATATGCCGACGAGCGCCGCCGCTATCAATATAAGCACGACGTAGAACAACGTGTTATACCACGCGCGAGTCTTTTTCTCGGTAGAAAACAGGTTGGGGTTTTCTTTCACCTTTTTGTTTACGAAACCGGGGGCGATTATGTTGCCGAGCACGAATACGAACGCGACCGACGCTATAACGATAAACCACACCCACGCGCTCGAAGTTACGTTATACCTTCTGATGCCTATTCCCGCCAAGATGTCGGCTAATACGTTGTTATTAAGGAAAGAAAGATATTTATCCCTTATCGTATTATCCTTGTCGATGAAGAACATAGACAAAGTTGCAAGAGCGATGATCAACAGATAAAAAAGATTCCTTATACGTTTCGATTTAAAAATCGAAAACACTTGCGCGAAAACGCTTTTACTGTGCTTTGTTTTTTCCATACCGTTACTCCTTTTTATATATATTTGTACTATATATACCATTTTTTATCTTAACAAATAAAAACTATAAAGTCAATCGTTTTTCAACATTTCCTTTAAAAACAGCAACAAAACGATAATATATTATAAAAAACACGTTGAATTTTGTTTGTCGACGCATGTCGAAATGTAAGTATATATATGTTGCGGATAAAATGAATATTCGCAAATCTTATAAAGTCGGCAAGCGAAAAATCGCAAAAGTGTTTGACATAATCGGGCTTTGGTGATATAATTTACAACGATAAAACTTTTAAGTCGGTACAGAGATATCGGCAAGGTGCGAATATGGGCGCGTTATATTATGCGCAGAACCGTTTTTTCGTCTTGCCGTGCGGCAAGATTTTTTTATAGTTTAGCGGGGGAGAAATGCGTAAAGTTATGATAATGGACGAAGCGGCGGTTATTAGATCGCTTGCGCGTATCACTCACGAAATAATCGAAAGAACCGACGGCGGGGAATCCGTGTGTATTCTGGGCGTAAAGAGCCGCGGAACGGCGATTGCGAAAATTCTTGCCGACAATCTTAAAAAATTCGGAGATACGGTAGTGCCGTGCGGATATATAGACGCCACTATGTACCGCGACGACTACACCGCCGAACAGAAAAAGGACAAAGCGTCGGAAAGTCTTATTCCCTGCGACGTAACGGATAAGACCGTGATAATAGCGGACGACGTTCTGTACACGGGCAGAACCGCCCGCGCGGCGATAGAAGCGGTGTTCGCGTTGGGACGCCCGAAAGCCGTGCGGCTTGCCGTGCTTATCGACAGGGGACACAGAGAACTTCCCGTTCGCCCCGATTTCGTAGGTAAAAACATACCCACTTCGAGAAAGGAAAAAATATCGGTAGTGCTTGAAGGTAACGAGCGCGGCGTGTTTATAGTCGGCGACGCGGACTGACGCTTTCGGCATAAGGAGTTTAGTATGGAACTTAAAAACGTGAAGATAATTTCGGGCGAAACGAAAGCAGACGGAAGTTTGTCTGATTTTGCGTCCGACTTTTTAAATTTTCCTTGCGAACTCGATACCGACGGAGAATATATCGTAATGCCCGGTTTCTGCGACGTTCACGTCCATTTTAGAGAACCGGGCTTTTCTTATAAAGAAACGGTAAAGACGGGCACGCTTGCCGCCGCGCGCGGCGGGTATACCGCGGTCTGCGCTATGCCGAACTTAAACCCCGTACCCGACACTCTTTCGGCGCTTGACGTTCAGCGGGAAATAATAAAAAACGACGCGGAAATAGCGGTGTATCCTTACGCCGCGATAACGAAAGGCGAAAGGGGCGAAGAACTTTCCGATATGGAAAAGTTAGCGCCTTACGTCGCGGCGTTTTCGGACGACGGAAGGGGCGTGCAAAAAGAAGAAATTATGCGGCACGCTATGATAAAGGCAAAATCTCTCGGTAAAATTATCGCCGCGCATTGCGAAGTGAACGAACTCTTAAAGGGCGGGTATATTCACGACGGCGAATACGCGAAAGCGCACGGACACAGGGGGATATGTTCCGAAAGCGAGTATAAAGAGATAGAGCGCGACTTAAAGTTGGCAAAGGAAACGGGTGTGGCGTTTCACGTCTGCCACGTTTCGGCGGCGGAAAGCGTGGAACTCATAAGAAAGGCGAAAGCGGAAGGCGTTGACGTTACCTGCGAGACCGCGCCGCATTATCTCGTTCTGGACGAAACCGATCTAAAAGAGTGCGGCGATTATAAGATGAATCCGCCCCTTCGCGGGAAAAAGGACAGGGAAGCGCTTATCGAAGGGCTTAAAGACGGTACGATAGATATGATAGCGACGGACCACGCGCCGCATAGTAATGAAGAAAAGTCGAAAGGATTGAAAGACAGCGCGTTCGGGATAGCGGGGCTTGAAACGGCGTTTCAGGTCTTATATACCGAACTCGTTAAAAGCGGCGTTATCACCCTTAATAAACTCGTAGAACTTATGGCGGTAAATCCGCGGAAAAGGTTTAATATCCCGTTTGACGGGTTTTCCGTTTGGGATATAGATAAAAGCGTGGTGATAAATCCCGAAGAGTTTTTATCCAAGGGGAAATCGACGCCCTTTAAGGGGAAACGGGTTTTCGGTGAAAACGTGCTTACCGTTTCGTGCGGCAGGGCGGTTTATAAAAAACAAAAGTAAGAAAACTTTATTCAAGGAGAAAGTTATGGCAAAGAGAAAGGACATCAAAAAGATACTTATAATCGGTTCGGGACCTATCGTTATAGGTCAGGCGGCGGAATTCGACTACGCGGGCACGCAAGCGTGTCTTGCGTTAAAGGAAGAAGGCTACGAAGTGGTGCTCGTAAACTCCAACCCCGCGACGATAATGACCGACACGCAGATAGCGGACAAAGTGTATATGGAGCCGTTGACGCTGGAATATATAGCGAAGATACTTCGCTACGAACGCCCCGACGCAATAGTTCCGGGGATAGGCGGGCAGACGGGTCTTAATCTTGCTATGCAACTTGAAAGAAAAGGGATACTTAAAGAGTGCCGCGTGGAACTTTTGGGCACGAGCAGCGAAAGTATAGAACGCGCCGAAGACAGAGAACTGTTTAAGGAAATGTGCGAAGCGATAGGCGAACCGGTCATACCTTCGGAAATAACTTACGACGTGGAAGCGGCGGCAAAAGCGGCGGAAAAAATCGGCTACCCCGTGGTGCTACGCCCCGCGTTCACCTTGGGCGGCACGGGCGGCGGCTTTGCGGAAAACGAAACCGAACTCCGCGAGATAGCGGCAAACGGCTTCGCGCTTTCGCCCGTTCATCAGGTACTCGTGGAAAAGAGCGTAAAGGGCTATAAGGAAATCGAGTTCGAAGTAATGCGCGACTCGGCGGATAACGCCATAACGATATGCGGTATGGAAAATATCGACCCCGTGGGCGTACATACGGGGGATTCGGTAGTCGTCGCGCCGATAATGTCCTTGAACGAACACGACCTTAATATGTTGCAAAATAGCGCCATAAAAATAATCCGCGAACTTAAAATCGCGGGCGGGTGCAACGTTCAGTTCGCGCTTAATCCTAATTCAAGCGAATACTATCTTATCGAAGTAAATCCCAGAGTTTCGCGCTCTTCGGCGCTTGCGTCGAAAGCGAGCGGCTATCCTATCGCAAGGGTAACGGCTAAAATCGCCGTCGGTATGGAATTGAAGGATATTCCCGTTGCGGGCGGCACGGCGGCGACCGAACCTTCGCTCGACTACGTCGTAGCGAAATTCCCGCGATTCCCGTTCGATAAATTCACGCAGGCGTCAAACGCGCTCGGTACGCAGATGAAGGCGACGGGCGAAGTAATGGGGATAGGCTCGACCCTTTCCGAGTGCCTTTTAAAGTCGGTACGTTCGCTTGAAATCGGCGCGTGCCATTTATATCTTAAAAAGTTCGACGAAATGCCGACCGAAGAAATCAAAAATTACTTAAAAGAATTCCGCGCGGACGGAATATTCGCCGTAACGGAAGCGTTGCGTCGCGGGGTAACCGTTGACGAACTCTATAAATTGACTATGATAACGCCGCTGTTTATCGAGTGCTTAAAGTCAATCGTCGATATGGAAAATATTGTAAAAGATAAGCCCTTCGATATTAAAGTGCTAAAAGCGGCGAAGAGTACGGGCTTTTCGGATAAGTTTATAGCGACGCTCTGGAAGACGGCGGAAACGGAAATTTATCGTTTCAGAACGGAAAACGGCGTAACGCCCGTATTTAAGATGGTTGATACCTTGCATACGGGTAAATATATCGCATACCTTTATTCGACCTATCTTAACCAACTCGACGGAAAGGTCAAAAACGAATCCCGCCTTACGGACAAAAACAAACTGATAGTTTTAGGCGCAGGACCTATCCGTATAGGTCAGGGCGTAGAATTCGACTATTCGACAGTGCACGCGGTACAGACCATAAAGCGCGCGGGGTACGAAGCGATAATCGTTAACAACAACCCCGAAACGGTTTCGACCGATTACACGACGGCGGACAAACTGTATTTCGAGCCGTTAACGCCCGAAGACGTGATGGCGATAATAAACTTTGAAAACCCCGAAGGCGTTATCGCGTCGCTCGGCGGGCAGACGGCGATAAACCTTGCCGACCCGCTTAATAAGCGCGGCGTGAAAATAGTGGGGACGGACTGTGCGGCGATAGACAAAGCGGAAAACCGCGATTTGTTTGAAAAGTTGCTGACTGAACTCGATATTCCGCGCCCCGAAGGCTCGGCGGTAACGAATATCGAAGACGGCGTAAAGGCGGCGGCGAAAATAGGTTATCCCGTACTCGTTCGTCCGAGTTTCGTTTTAGGCGGCAGGGCGATGCAGATAGTAAGCGACGAAAAAGGGCTTCGCCACTACCTTAAAACGGCGGTGGAAATAGACGAAGACAAACCCGTTTTAGTAGACAGATATATCGTAGGGAAAGAAGTGGAAGTCGACGCCGTGTGCGACGGCAAAGACGTATTCGTGCCGGGGATAATGGAACTCGTCGAAAGAACGGGCATCCACTCGGGCGACAGTATATCGGTATATCCGTCCTTTTCGATATCGGATAAAGTGAAAGGCACGATTTTGGGGTACGCCAAAAAGCTTGGGCTCGGCATAGGCATAAAGGGGCTTTACAATATACAATTCATAGTCGATAAAAACGAAAAGGTCTATATAATCGAAGTCAATCCGCGCTCTTCCCGAACCGTGCCGTTTTTGTCGAAGGCTACGGGCTATTCGCTCGCGGATATCGCCACCGAAGTCATTATGGGCAAAACGCTTAAAGAGCAGGGCATTTTCGGAATATACCCCGAAGAGAAAAAGCGCTACTACGTCAAAGCCCCCGTGTTCTCTTTCAATAAGATAAAGGGCTTAGACGCCTACCTTTCGCCCGAAATGAAATCCACGGGCGAAGCGATAGGTTACGACGATAAATTGAACCGCGCGCTTTATAAGGCGCTTACGGCGGCGGGTATGAAACTTCAAAACTACGGCACGGTTTTCGCCACCATTTCCGACGCGGACAAGGCGGAAGCGTTGCCGCTTATACGAAGATTTTACAATCTCGGCTTTAATATAGAAGCGACTTCCGGCACGGCTAAGTTCTTAAAGGAAAACGGCATCCGCACGCACGTTTTGAAAAAAATCAGCGAAGGCAGTATGGAAATAAGGGATTCGATAAGACAGGGGCATATAGCGTACGTTATAAACACTTCCGCGGTGGGTGCGGAAAACGCGATGTCGGACGGCGTGGAAATAAGAAAGTACGCGACTGAAAGTAACGTAACTATGTTTACTTCGCTCGATACCGTAAGGGTGCTTTTGGACGTTTTGGAAGAAACCACGCTCACTATCTCTACGATAGACGCTTAAAACATAGGGTATAAGATGAAACAAGTCGTAATGAAGGTCGTAAAGACCGATAAAATCGCCGCAAGCGTTTATAAAACGACGTTTACGGGCGATATTTCGGGAATAACTAACGCGGGGCAGTTCGTAAACGTTAAAATCGACGGGCTGTATCTTCGCCGCCCGATTTCCGTGTGCGATTTATCCGATAACACGCTTACGCTCGTATATAAAGTCGTAGGTAAGGGCACGGAGATGCTGTCGCGTTCAACGTCGGGCGATAAGTTCGATATGCTTACGGGGCTCGGCAACGGCTACGATATTTCGGCGTCTGGCGATAAGCCGCTGCTTATAGGCGGCGGCGTGGGCGTTCCGCCCCTTTACTATCTTGCGAAACTGCTTGCCGAAAAGGGTAAAACCCTTTCGGTCGCGCTCGGGTTCAATACCGAAAAAGACGTTTTTTTTATAAACGAGTTTGAAAATTTAGGTTGCAAGGTAAAAGTCGCGACCGTGGACGGAAGTTTCGGAGTAAAAGGGTTCGTTACGAACGTTCTGCCCGAAGAGTATTCCTACTTTTACGCTTGCGGTCCCGAACCTATGCTTAAAGCGGTATATAACGCGACTAAAACGGACGGCGAGTTTTCATTTGAAGAAAGGATGGGTTGCGGGTTCGGCGCGTGTATGGGGTGTTCGTGTAAAACGACGGTCGGTGCGAAACGTATCTGTAAGGACGGCCCCGTTATCAAAAAGGGGGAAATATTATGGTAGATTACGACACGAAAGTCGAGTTGTGCGGCTTGCCGCTCGATAATCCCGTTATCCCTGCGAGCGGAACGTTCGGCTACGGGTACGAGTTCGCGGAACTTTACGATATAAATATTCTCGGCACTTTTTCGTGCAAGGGAACGACGTTAAAAGAGCGTTTCGGCAACCCCACGCCGAGAATAGCGGATTGCACTGCCGGTATGCTCAATTCGGTGGGATTGCAAAACCCGGGGGTAGATAAGGTCGTTTCCGAAGAGCTGCCCCGCCTTAAAAAAGTTTTCGGCAAAAAGATAATGGCTAACGTCAGCGGTTTCAGCATAGAAGAGTATGCCGAAGTTTGCCGCGTTTTGGATAAAGAAGATACGGTCGGCTGGCTTGAAGTAAACGTTTCGTGTCCCAACGTACACGGCGGTGGGCTTTCTTTCGGTACCGACGGTAAATCCGTCGCGGCGGTAACGAAAGCGGTAAAAAAGGTTACGAGTAAGCCCGTTATAATAAAACTTTCGCCGAACGTAAAGGACGTTACGGAGATCGCGAAAGCGGCGGAAGGCGCGGGGGCGGACGGCGTGTCGCTCATAAATACTCTCGTCGGTATGCGGATAGACTTAAAAAGCAAAAAGCCCGTGCTTGCGAATATAACGGGCGGGCTTTCGGGTCCCGCGGTATTTCCCGTGGCGCTCGCTATGGTGTACAAGACTGCACGGGCGGTTAAAATTCCCGTCGTAGGTATGGGCGGAATATCAAGCGCCGAAGACGTTATCGAAATGATGCTTGCGGGCGCTGTCGCGGTGGAAGTCGGCGCGGCGAATTTAGTAAACCCTTACGCCTGTAAAGAAATAATCGAAAACTTGCCGAAAGCGATGGAAAAGTACGGAATAAAATCGTTAAAAGAAATAAGGGGGCTTATATAATGGCAAAGGACGTAATTATAGCGTGCGATTTCGACGGCGCGAAAAAGACCTTGGAGTTTTTGGATTTATTTAAGGACGAAAAACCGTTCGTAAAAATAGGTATGGAACTGTTTTATTCGGCGGGGCCGGATATAGTGCGGGAACTTAAAAACCGCGGGCATAAAGTCTTTCTGGATTTGAAACTTCACGATATACCGAACACGGTTAAAAAGAGTATGGCGGTCTTATCGGGGCTCGGCGCGGATATAGTAAACCTTCACGCCGCGGGGACTGTCAATATGATGAAAGCGGCGCTCGAAGGGCTTACCCGCGCGGACGGTACGCGCCCGCTGCTCATCGCGGTTACCCAACTTACGTCCACGGACGGGGAAAGTTTAAGGCGCGACCTGCTTATCGATAAGCCGATGGAAGAAGTGGTTATGCACTATGCGTTGAACGCGAAATCCGCGGGGCTCGACGGGGTGGTGTGTTCGCCGCTCGAAGCGGGTAAAGTGCACGCCGTATGCGGCGAAGATTTTATTACGGTAACCCCCGGGGTGCGTTTCGCGGGTGGCGAAAAGGGCGATCAGAAGCGTGTAACTACGCCCGAACAGGCAAGAATTTTAGGCTCTGATTACATTGTGGTTGGGCGTCCTATAACTGCGGCGGACGATCCCGTAGCCGCATACGAAAGATGTTTGAAAGAATTTTTGGGATAATAAAAGGGAGATTAGTACAATGGATATTTCGACGCAGGTTGCAAAATCGTTACTTAAAGTAAAGGCGGTGTTTTTCCGTCCCGAAGAACCCTTTATCTGGGCGAGCGGGATAAAAAGCCCCGTGTATTGCGATAACCGTTTAACGCTTACCGCGCCCGACGTAAGACTTATCGTCGAAAACGGGCTTGCGGAAATCGTAAAAAGGGAATATCCGCAAGCGGAGATCTTAATGGGAACTTCGACCGCGGGAATAGCGCACGCCGCGATCACCGCGCATATTTTGGGACTTCCCATGGGGTACGTCCGTTCGGGCGCGAAGGATCACGGCAGGCAGAACAGAATAGAAGGCAAACTCGAAAAGGGGCAGAAGACGGTGGTCATAGAAGACCTTATATCGACGGGCGGCAGCGTTATCGATACGGTTGAAGCGTTGCGCGACGCGGGTGCGGACGTTCTGGGCGTTGCGAGCATCTTTACCTACGGTATGCAAAAAGGGATAGAAAGGCT
>ONQV01000035.1 GCA_900320065.1 uncultured Eubacteriales bacterium
GTATCATTATAACGTTATAAAAGAACGCCCAGAACAGGTTGCCCTTTATTATCCCCACCGTCTTTTTGCTTAAATTTATAACGTCCGTTATTTTCGTGAGAGAACCGCCGACTATCACCACGTCCGAACTCTCTATCGCTATATCCGTGCCGCCGCCTACCGCTATGCCTATATCCGCCGCCGTGAGCGCGGGACTGTCGTTTATGCCGTCGCCTACGAACGCCGTAAAATAGCCTTCTTCGCGGTATTTACGGACGTAATCCGCTTTACCTGCGGGAAGTACGGAATACTCGTATCTTTCTATCCCCGTTTCTTCGGCGACGCTTTTTGCGACCGTTTCCCTGTCGCCCGTTATCATAACGGTCGTTATCCCGTTTTGCTTTAAGGTCGCCACCGCCGTGCGACTATCGGTCTTTACTCTATCGGATATCCCGAATACGGCAAGCGTTTTTCCGTCCGACGACAGCGTTACCGCGGTCTTATCGGGAAAATAATCCGGCGTATTCCCGCCGAAATTTCCGAGCGAATAGTTTTCGCCGTCGACCGTCGCCGAAATGCCTTTTCCTATTTCATAAGAATAGTTTTCCGCGCGTTTTTTCGTTTCGCCGCAAAATTCCGTTATCGCCGCCCCCAGCGGGTGGTTGGACTGCTTTTCGAGCGCCGCCGTTACGGCAAATATTTCCGCGTCGCTTTTATCCGAAAGATTTATGAAGCCCGTTACTTGGGGCTTACCTTCGGTAACGGTAGCGGTTTTATCCATTAACACGCAGTTTATTTTTCCCGCGCTCTGCAAAGTTTCGCCGTCTTTAATAAGCAGTCCGAGCGAAGCCGCCTTCCCCGTCGCCGCCATAACCGCCACGGGAGTCGCAAGCCCCAAAGCGCACGGACAGGATATAACTATAACGCTTATCATACACTTTACGGCATAGTTGAGTTCGCCGTTAAAGACAAGTTGCAAGCAAAAAGTAACTACCGCTATCGCTACGACTATCGGAACGAACACTGCGGAAACCCTATCCGCAAACTTCTGCATAGGCACTTTGCTCGCGCCCGCCGCCTTTACCGTTTCGACTATCTTTGAAAACACGGTGTCTTCGCCGACGCTTTCGCTCCTTACCACGAGATATCCCGAACGCAGAATACTGCCCGACACGATTTCACCGCCTACGGATATTTCTTCGGGAATACTCTCGCCCGTTATCGCCGACTTGTCTACCCCCGCAAGCCCCTTTACCGCTTTTCCGTCCACGGGACAGTAATCGCCCGCCTTCAAAACTATAAGGTCGCTCTTTTTCAGTTCCGCGGTCAAAATCGTTTCTTCCTTATCGCCGTTAAGCCGCGTTACCGTTTTAGGCAAAAGTTTATTCAGTTTCTCTATTGCCGCGCTAGTTTTGCGCTTGGAAATTTCTTCGAGATACTTGCCTAAATCGACGAGCGTTATAACCATCGCCGCCGACTCGAAAAACACGTGTGTTTTACTTGCCGCGCCCGCTATCATAAGCACGGATATAACTATGCTGTAAATATAAGCGGTAAAAGAACCTAAAAACACCAGCGTGTCCATATTCGGCGATAAGTTTTTCACCGCCCGCACGCCGCTTTTGTAGAATACGAAATTTATCGCGATGATAATGGTCGCAAGCACGAATTGTAATATTAAATCGACCGCGAACCCCACATTAAACAGGTTTTCAAAAGTCGGCGCGCCGAACGTTTTTAACATAGAAAGATAGATAAGCGGAATTAAAAACGCGAGCGAAATAAAAAACCGTTTTTTAAGTTTCACCGCGTCCGCGTATTTATTTTTCGTAGTGCCGAAAATCGCCGCGGTGTATCCTGATTTTTCCACCGTAGCGATTATTTTTTCGGTCGAGAGAACGCTCTCGTCGTATATAACGGTCATGGACTTTTCAAGGAGCGAAACTTCCGCGTTTTCCACTCCTACAAGCCTTTTTACCGCTCTTTCTATTCCCGACGAGCAGGCGGCACAACTCATGCCGCCCACGTCGAATTTCTTTTTGGTCATATCTAACCTATTTTTTCTCTTCTTCGGGCTTTTTTATCCCGCAACCCTTACAGTGCGCGCAACCGCACCCGCAGTCGCAGGAACTTATGCCCTTTTTCTTTCTTATTATAGCGGCGACGATAACGCCTACGACGATTGCCGCCGCCGCTATTATGATTATAATTTCAACGGGTTTCAAATATAAGCCCCCCCTAAAATTTTATTTATTCGTGGTCGTTTAATTTAGCGTTCGCCCTTTTGTTATATAATACCACAAGGTATGCGGTTATTGCAATAGCGACCGCCCATATAAACGCCGTCCACCACCACGAGCCTATGGTGTATACCGCCGCGGCAACGATGAAACTCGAAACTATCCAGAATATAAGCGTGCCGTGATAGGACTTATTATTCATAAGTTCGGCTTTCGCAGTACCTACCGCCGCAAAGCACGGGATAGTCGTCATATTGAAAGCGATAAACGCTATAAGCCCGGGGATTCCGATGCCCGTTGCGTCAATCATTCTCGCAACTTCCCCTACACCTTCCGCATTAGCCTCTATAACTCCGCCCAAAATAGCGGCAAGCACGCCGAACGTAGCGATAACGTTTTCCTTTGCGATAAGTCCGCTGACCGCGGCAAGCACGAATACCCAACCGTTAGCGTTAAGTTGACTACCGAAGCCAAGCGGAGTGAATATCGGTTGAAAGAGCATTGAAATTTGCGCTAAAATGCTTTTATCTACCGCTTCGTCTTCAAGGAAATGCCACGTAAAATCAAAATGCATAAGCACCCAGATAACTATGGTCGAAGCAACAATAATCGTGAACGCCTTTTTAAGGAAATGTTTAGCCTTATCCCAAAGGTGTATCATAAGATTTTTGAACTGCGGCGCGTGATATGCGGGAAGTTCCATTATAAAGGGCGGAGTTTCGCCTTTAAGCGTGGTATTTCTCATAAAGAGTACCGCAAGGATAGCGGAAACAATGCCCAAGAGATACATACCGTAAGTGATAAGGTCTGCGTTTCCTACGCCGAAGTAAGCGACTATCGCGCCCGCCACCGCGGTAAGAATAGGCAATTTCGCCCCGCAGGAGAAGAAAGGTATTACCCTTATCGTCGCCGCGCGTTCTTTATCGTCCGCAAGCGTTCTCGTATTTATCATAGCGGGAACGGAACAGCCGAACCCCATTATCATAGGCAAGAACGCTCTGCCCGAAAGTCCGAATTTCCTGAACATCCTGTCAAGTATGAACGCGATACGCGCCATATAGCCCGAATCTTCCAAAATCGAGAAGAACAGGAAAAGTACGAGTATCGGGGGCAGGAAGGATAAAACCGCTTTAAGTCCTTCGATTATACCGTCGTTAAGAAGACCTATCGCCCACACGCTCATTCCGCTTTCCGCGATTATGTTCACGAGCCAGCCGAAAGCATACTCTACTATTATGTTGTTCCATAGGTTATTTATTATAACTCCCGGTGAGAATACTGCGCCGTCGTAAAAACAGGCGAGTAATTGTCCGCCGAACGCTTCGGTATCGACGCCCAACTCTTCAAGCGACGAGAAACCGAAAATTTTACCGAGATACAAAAAGTCTTCGCTGAAAGTTAAGTGAAATATCGCAAAAAGCACGACAAGGAATATAGGTATACCCCAAATCTTATGCGTTAACACCTTATCCGCTTTATCCGACTTGGTGCTTGCGAACTTTTCCTTGTTCTTTTTGGTTACCACCGATGAAAAGTTTTCCGATATGTACTTATATCTCGCGTCCGCGATAAGCGCTTCGAAATCGTCGCCGAAAGTGTCGTCTTTAAAAGTTTCTTTAAACTCTTCGACCATTTTTACCGTGTCTTTATGCGCTTTTACTTCGAGTTCGTCTTCTTCCGCGAGTTTTACGGCGTGGAACAACGGATTATCCACCCCCTGCCCCGAAAGCGCTATCTTAACGTCGGTTATAAGGTGCGCAAGCGCGCCGTTTTCAAGCACGGTTTTGCCGCTGCGTCCCGCCTTACACGCTTTGTACGCTGCTTCCATCAGTTCGGCAAGTCCCGCGCCTTTTAAAGCCGATATTGCGACTACGGGAACGCCGAGTTTGTTCTCTAACGCCTTTGCGTCTATTTTATCACCCTGTTTTTCCACCGCGTCCATCATATTCAAGGCGATTACCATAGGCACGTCGATTTCCATAATTTGCGTCGAAAGATACAGGTTACGCTCCAAATTCGTAGCGTCTACTATGTTTATAACGCAATCGGGCTTTTCGTCTAAAACGTAATTTCTCGCGATAACTTCTTCGGGAGTATAAGGCGAAAGAGAATATATCCCGGGAAGGTCGATTACCTGTATGGGTTCTGCGCATTTTTTGTAAACGCCTTCCCTTTTATCGACGGTAACGCCCGGCCAGTTGCCGACGTGCGCCGTAGAACCCGTTAAACTATTGAAAAGTGTGGTCTTCCCGCAGTTGGGGTTGCCCGCCAAAGCAAATCTTATCATTTTTTCACCTCCATCGTTACGAACTGCGCTTCGGTTTTACGGAGCGTGAGTTCGTACCCTCGTATCGTGATTTCGATAGGATCGCCGAGCGGCGCTTTCTTTCTTAAAAGCACTTCCGCCCCGGGGGTTATACCCATATCGAAAAGACGACGCTTTATCTTACCTTCGCCGCCGACCGCCTTAACAACGCCCGACTCGCCGATAGTAAATTCGTTTAGCATTTTTTGCATTGTCGCTTTCTCCTTTTAAATAACGTTTATTAAAACTTTTTACGTTTTACCTGTTTTATATTAAATCGCTTCCGCAACCAGAATTTTGGTGGAAATGTTGCTGTCCAAGGCAATCCTGCCTTCCTTCAATTTGCAGACGACAGCCCCCCCGCCCGAAGACAACACGGTTATTATCCCGTTTTGGGTTATCCCCAGACTTTCAAGGTGCTTTTTCGTTTTATCGTCGGTCAGCACCCGAAGTATTTTAAGTTCTCTGTTAATAGGCGCAAGTATTATCGGCATCGCCTTTCTCCTTTTTTTCCTTTTCTTTCCTTTTGGTTAGCATAAGGTAACTGCGTTTCAAAAAAATTTGCCGACCACTCCGACGGCACGGATTGAATTTTTAGTTAGCATATGTTAACTTTACGATAATATATTAACACGCCAAAGCGGACGTGTCAAATAAAAAACGAAAGTTTTTACAAAATTTTTTAATTTTTTTAAAAATTCAGTTTGCCGTACGGAGCATATCGCCCGCGGAGAGTTTTAAGTCGGTATAGAGTTTTATTTTTTGCTGAACGATTTTGGCGTCTTCTATAATTTCGCCCTTTTCCGTTTCCATTTTGCCTATTTTTATTATCTTATTAAAATTATCGGTCGGCGAAAGCACTTCGAGCGTATCCCCCGCTTTAAAGCGGTTACGCATTTCGATAAGCGCATAGCCGTCGCCAGAGCCCAAAACCATAGCGGCGAATTTGCGTGTGCCGCGGCTTTGACTGTCGGTAAAATTTTCCGTGCGGTCGTTATCGCCCAACAAGTAAGCCGTGGTAAATTCGCGGTGCGCGGTCTTATCTAACTCTTCGCGGTAAAACCCGTCCTTAACGTAATCCTTTCCGAACTTGTAATACGCGTCGAGCGCGCGGCGGTAGGCGTTTACCACCGTCGCAAGATAGTATTCGGATTTCATACGCCCTTCTATCTTAAAAGAACACACCCCCGCCTTGCCAAGTTCCGCTATGTAGTCGGAAAGATTAAGGTCTTTACTGTTTAATATATAAGTACCGCGTTCATCCTGTTCCATCTCCATAAACGCGCCTGAAGAACCTTTTTCCCGTATCTCGTAATTCCAGCGGCAAGCCTGCACGCACTCCCCGCGGTTAGACGGTCTGCCCGCGCGGTAGTCGGACAACAGACATCTTCCGCTGTAACTTATGCACATAGCGCCGTGAATAAAGGTTTCTATTTCGATATCGGGCACTTTTTCGTGAATTTCCGCTATCTCTTTTAAGGACAATTCGCGGGCTAAAATCACGCGTTTCACTCCTTGATCTTTCCAGAATTTCACCGCCTTATAGTTAAGCGCGCTCGCCTGCGTCGAAAGGTTTATTTTTAGCGAAGGCGCAACTTCCCGCGCAAGAGCAATAAGCCCCGCGTCGGAAACTATCGCCCCGTCGATATTTATACTTTCCAAAAACCGAAAATACTTTGCCGCTTTTTCTATATCGTAATTTCTCGCGAGAATATTTACGGTAACGTATATTTTTTTGCCACGTTCGTGCGCGTAAACCACCGCTTCGCTCAGTTCTTCGTCCGAAAAATTGCCCGAAAAGGCGCGAAGTCCCAACTCCTTTCCGCCGAGATAGACCGCGTCCGCGCCATAGTATAACGCGGTTTTCAGTTTATTGAAATCCCCCGCGGGGGCTAAAAGTTCGATTTTATTCATAGAGTTTTTCCGTTACGCTAACGCCGTCTTCTATCTCGTAAACGACGGTTTTAAGCCTTTCATCGTTCGTTACCCTGTCTAAAAAATTCTCGATACTGTGCTTTATCGTCGCGTGGCGGTGCGGCGCTTTTTTGTCCTTTCCGACGTAGCCGCGGTACAACACGTTGTCCGCAAACAATACCCCGCCAAAGTTAAGCGCGGAAATAAGGTTGTCGCAGTATTCGCCGTAATGCCCTTTCGGACCGTCGAGAAAAATAAAATCGTATTTTCCCGAAAGCAGCGGTATTATTTCCGAACTGTCGCCCAAAAAAATTTTAGCCCTGTCTTCCACGCCGAAAGCGCGGTAATTTTCCCGCGCTTTCAAGACTTTTTCTTCGTCTATTTCTATTCCCGTAAGATGCGCGTCCTTTGCGGTAAGCAGCATCGCAATCCCCGAAAGCCCTTCGTTTACCCCGATTTCCAGAATACTTTTCGGGGCTTTCTCCTTAACGGTTTTTACAAGCAACTCGAAAGACTTGTCGCGCAGTATCGGTTCGCCGCGGTCTTTCGCGTTTTTACGCATAGCGATAAGCCTTCCGTCCAAGTTATACCACCATAACTATCGGGATTATCATAGGATTTTTCTTGGTCGCTTTGAAGATGTAATTCCTTAAACTTCTGCGGATTATTCCCGAAAGTTCCGTTTCGTCGCGCACCGTCCTTAAATCTATCTGATTTAAAGTGTTGGATAGCGCGGCTTTCGCTTCCGCAACGGCGCTTTCCGGCATTACGAGCCCCTTACTCACTATTTCCACCGAAGAAAGCCTTGCCGACAGTTCTTCCACCGCAACGACCGCGACCAAAAGCCCGTCTTCCGATAAATGTATCCTGTCGCGCAGAACGAAACTGTCCGCCCCATCTATCCCCACGCCGTCCACAAAGCGCGAACCCGCGGGGATTTTCTCACCGAACTTGATGTTTTTTCCGTCCGTTTCCACTGTGTCGCCTATTTCCGCAATCATAATATTCGTAGGGCGCATACCCATTTCTTCGGCAAGACGGGCGTGTTTTTTTAAGTGTCTGTATTCGCCGTGAACGGGTATGAAGAATTTAGGCTTTACGAGCGAGTGCAGAGTGCGAAGTTCGCCGCGGAGCGCGTGCCCCGAAACGTGTATCGGTTCAAGCGATTCGTAAATTACTTCCGCGCCCAGCCTATACAGGTTATTGATAACACCGTAAATCATTTTTTCGTTCCCGGGAATGACCGAAGCGCTTATTACCACCGTATCGTTATTGCCGATTTTCACCTTGTTGAATTCGCCGCTCGCCATACGGGTAAGTGCGCTCATAGGTTCGCCCTGCGTACCCGTAGACACTATTACTATCTGACCGTCTTTGAAACTCCCCGTTTTTTCCACGTCCACGATAAGGTTCGCGGGGATTTTCAGTTCGCCTATCTTTTCGGCGGCTTCGGCGATATTTATCATACTGCGCCCCGAAAAGGCGACTTTCCTTTTATACTTTACCGCAAGGTCTAATATCTGTTGCAACCTGTGTACGTTTGAAGCGAACGTCGCTATGATAAGCCTTTTATCCGCATTGTCGCCGAAAACGTGTTCCAAAGTGTCCTTTACCACCGATTCGCTCATGGTAAACCCTTCGAGTTCGACGTTAGTGGACTCCGCCATAAGTAAAAGAACTCCCTTTTTACCTATTTCCGCAATACGCGTTAAATCCATCGTTTCACCTGCGACGGGCGTATAATCTATCTTAAAATCGCCCGAGTGAAACACTACGCCGACGGGGGTGGTTACGGACAGCGCGACCGCGCCCGCGATAGAGTGGTTTACGTTTATGAATTCTACCGTAAAACAGCCGAGTTTTACCACCGACCTCGGCTTTATGCAATTTAATACCGCGTCGTTTATTTTCTGCTCTTTCAACTTGTTTTCGATAAGCGTTAAAGAAAGTTTCGTGCCGTATATAGGCGCGGAAAGTTCCTTTAAGATGTACGGAAGACTTCCGATATGGTCTTCGTGCCCGTGAGTTATGACGATACCGCGTATCTTGTTTTTATTCTGCGCAAGGTAGGTAACGTCGGGTATCACAAGGTCGACACCGGGCATATTTTCGCTCGGAAAAGTAAGCCCCGCGTCGATAATTATTATGTCCTTGCCGTATTCCAGCGCGGTCATATTCTTACCGATCTCGCCTACTCCCCCCAAAAATCTTATTTTAAGCGATTTTTTATTATCCGCCTTATTAGGCTTCGCTTGCACGGACTGTACGGGATTTACAGCCTTTTCGGACTGTATGGGCTTTTGCTTTTTCACCGTATTTACCGTCCCGCCCGCGGGGACTTTGTTTTTTTCTCTTTTCAAAATTACTCCTTTTATATAAGCGGAAACGCAACCTATCGTATTCCGCGGAAAAATTAAAATTTATATTCAATACGCATATTATAACTAGACAGCACAAAATCAAAAATTTTAGCGTAACCGCCCCGTTTTGCTACCGCAAAACGCTGTCTCGTTGAAATATGGCGCTCGCAAACCCTTGCAAGCAAGTTGCTCGCTTATATTATACTATTATTTTTTTCTAAAGTAAACGCAATTAGGCGGTGAATACGGTTTTTTTGATTTACAGCCCTTAATTGCTTGTAAAAAAAAGCCGAAAAGTGTATAATTGATTACGTAGGGAAAGCCCTACTCGATAATATCTTATAAAAAGGAGAAAAACACTATGCGAGTATTTAACTTTGCAGCCGGTCCTTCCACCTTGCCTCTTCCCGTACTCGAAGAAGCGAAGAAAGACCTTACCGATTACCTGGGAACGGGTATGAGCATTATGGAGATGAGCCACCGCGGCAAGCCGTTTATGGCTGTCAATGCGGAAGCGAACGCGCTCCTTCGCGAACTTATGAATATCCCCGACGATTACTCGGTGTTATTCGTACAGGGCGGCGCTTCGCAACAGTTTGCGGCAGTTCCCCTGAACCTTGCGGTAAACAGAAAAGCCGATTACATATTAACGGGCAACTTCGCGACGAAAGCCTACGAAGAAGGCTTAAAGTACGGCGATATGGCGATCGCCGCTTCTTCCAAAGAAGCGAACTTCACCTATATCCCCGACGTGAAAACGATTAAGTTCCGCGACGGTATAGACTACGTTCACTTTACTCACAACAACACCATTTTCGGTTCGAGATTTACCGAACTCCCCGAAACCAAAGCAACGCTTGTTTCGGATATGAGTTCTTCGATACTTTCCGAAGTAGTAGACGTTAAAAAATTCGGGCTTATCTACGCTGGTGCGCAGAAAAACGTAGCCCCCGCGGGTCTTACTATCGTTATCGTAAGAAAAGACCTTTTAGG
>ONQV01000033.1 GCA_900320065.1 uncultured Eubacteriales bacterium
GTTGTTGTAGACAACCTTGTGAACAGCAACCCAGAATCTTTGCGACGTGTCGCAAAGATAATAGGAAAGGAGATTCCTTTCTACGAAGTCGATATTCGCGACCGTGATGGCCTCAACCGCGTGATGGAAGCACATCGTTTCGATGCTTGCATCCATTTCGCCGGACTGAAGGCTGTAGGCGAATCCGTGGCGAAACCATTGGAGTATTACGAAAACAATATCGAAGGGCTTTTGCAACTCGCCTTTTCTATGCGCGACCATAACGTAAAAAATCTCGTGTTTTCGTCGTCCGCGACGGTGTACGGCAAGCCGAAGTCCGTGCCTATAAAAGAAGATTTTCCGCTTTCGACTTCAAACCCCTACGGTAGCACCAAACTTTTTATCGAATACATACTTAAAGATTTGTATAAAGCCGACCCGTCTTTCAATATAGCGATTTTAAGGTATTTCAATCCGATAGGCGCGCACGAATCGGGGCTTATAGGCGAAGATCCGAAAGGTATACCCAACAATCTTTGTCCGTATATCACGCAGGTCGCGGTGGGAAAGAGAAAGGAACTCGGCGTATTCGGCAACGACTACAATACGCACGACGGTACGGGCGTAAGGGATTATATTCACGTCGTTGACCTTGCAAAAGGGCACGTTCTCGCCGTTAATAAACTTGCGGAAAATCCTGGGCTGCTTATCGTCAATCTCGGCACGGGGCAGGGGTATTCCGTGCTCGATATGGTAAAGGCGTTTGAAAAGGTGATAGGAAAGCCATTGCCTTACAAAATTTTGCCGCGTCGCCCGGGCGATATAGACGAGTGCTATGCCGACCCGTCCTATGCGTACGAAGTTTTAGGATTTAAGGCGGAAAAGACCTTGGACGATATGTGCCGCGACGCTATGCGCTGGCAGACTTTAAATCCCGACGGTTACGGCGATTAAAAGGTAGTTAAATAACGAAACAACGGCGACTGTGA
The DNA here is from genome assembly GCA_900320065.1 of uncultured Eubacteriales bacterium. Lineage (GTDB taxonomy): Bacteria > Bacillota > Clostridia > Christensenellales > Borkfalkiaceae > UBA1259. The sequence goes on from ONQV01000033.1 coordinate 969, forward strand.
AAATTTTTCACAGTCGCCGTTATAATTTTAAATCAAAATCATTTTACTTTTTTATAAAGATACCAGAACACGATAACGCCTTCGGCGGGGATGCCGATCAGGAATATTTCCCAAAGTCTTGCGGGGGGAGTTGGCAAGGTGTGTAAAAGCGTAAGATACACCGTTAAAATGACAGACCATACGAGTATAGAGAGAATAACGGCGTTGCCGAGCGATTTTCCCCAAACCGACGTAAAGACCAAAAGCACGATAGCCGAAACGGGAATAGCGTATATAAACGAAAGCCAAGTCTGTTCTATCGACGGAAAAATAATGTGTAAAAAAGCGTACAATACAATCGCTACGAGCCAGACTATCGCCGTGGAAGCAAGGCAGAGTATCGTTCTCTTTTTGCCGAGATTATAGTTTATTTTAGGGCGGTCTTTCTTCGGTTCGGAGATAAGAACGTCCACTTTCGTTCCTAAGAAGTCCGCAATTTGCTTTAACGTATAGATATCGGGCACGCTTTCCGCCCTTTCCCATTTGGAGACCGCTTTATCCGAATAGTTTAATTTTTCCGCAAGTTCGGCTTGCGTAAGGTTCAGCGATTTACGGTACGCGATAAGATTTGCCGCAAAGCAGTCTTTAATATCGGTAACGGACGCGCCGTTTTCCGTTACGGTATCTTTTTCCGTGTTTTCTTTATCCGTAGTATAAAAAGTCGTGTTTTTTTCTTCCATACCCGTATTTTATCATAAAATCCGCTTAATTGCAACGAAAAAAGTGGCGTATATCCCTAATTCTACCCGCGGTAGAATTAAAAAAATCAACTCTACACGCGTATTCTTACGAATAGAATACGTTAAACGTAAAGTAGGTTGATATTTTTATATATAAATGTAAAAATATAACGGAAAAGGACGGGGAAATCACTAACGACAAAATAATTTCTTATGTCAACGAACATAAAGTGTTGCCAAAGACCAGCGCGGTGAACGAAGAACAGTTCACCGAACATTTCGGCAAACTGTTAAAAGACCACGACGGAATAATTCATTTTTCGTTGTCCAAAGAGATGTCGAGCGCGTACAATAACGCCGTAAGCGCCGCAAAACAATTTAAAAACGTTTACGTCGTGGATACACGCTCGCTTTCTACGGGTATAGCGCTTCTCGCTATCTACGCAAGCACGCTTGTAAAAGAAGGAGTGGGAATAAAAGAAATTTACGAAAAATGTCTGGCGCGCGTGCCTTTCGTTCAGGCAAGTTTCGAGTTAAAACGGATAGATTATCTTTACAAGGGCGGCAGATGCAGTATGATGGCGCTACTCGGTGCTAATCTTCTCCGTATACGCCCGCAAATAATCGTAAGAAACGGCAAGATGGTTTCCGGCAAAAAGTACAGGGGTAATTACGAACATATCGTAAAGAGTTATTGTAAAGACGTGTTGGAAGAATTCGATACGCCCGATCTTTCGGTGGCGTTCGTTACTTATACTACGGCTTCGGATGAAATCGTCGAATATGCTAAACAGACGCTTAAAGACGCGGGATTTATAAACGTTTACGCGACTCGTGCCGGCGGCACTATAACGAGCCATTGCGGCGAAGACTGTCTGGGTATACTCTATATCAACGACGGTGATAAGTTTGACGGGGGAGCGATTTGATGAAGATCGCGATATCTACGGAGTCTGCAGCGGATTTGCCGAAGGAACTTCTCGATAAATACGATATAAGTTCGTTGCCGTTTTCGGTAACTCTCGGCGACAAAACGGGTTTTGACGGCGAGATAACCGGCGAAGAAATAATCGCATACGTAAACAAGCATAAGATCTTGCCGAAAACGGGCGCTATAAACGAAGCGCAATTTGCCGAGCATTTTTCTAAACTTTTAAAAACGTACGACGCGATAGTGCATTTTTCGCTGTCTTCAGGGCTTTCGAGCGCGTATAATAATGCGGTAAGCGTTGCAAAAAAAATTAAAAACGTTTACGTCGTAGACAGTAAATCGCTTTCCGCGGGAATAGGGCTTCTGGCGCTTTACGGACGTAAACTTGCGGATAAGGGTTTTTCTGCGGCGGAAATTTACGAAAAAAGTCTTGCGCGTGTGCCATACGTTCAGGTGAGTTCTGAACTTAAAAGGGTGGATTACCTTTATCTCGGCGGCAGATGCAGTATGCTCGCCTTTCTCGGCGCGAATATTCTACGAATACGCCCGCAAATCGTTGTCAAAGACGGGAAACTCGTTGCGGGCAAAAAATACAGGGGTAAATTCGAGCGCATCGTGGAAAGATACGTTCGCGACACTTTGGAAGAATTTAACGACCCCGATTTATCTACGGCGTTTGTCGCATATACAAGCGCATCGCCGGAGATTATAGAAAACGCCGTAAATATAATGAAAGAGCGCGGCTTTGAAAACGTTTACGTTACCCGTGCGGGCGCAACGATAGTAAGTCATACCGGCGAAGATTGCGTAGGGGTATATTATATCAACGACGGGGGCGTAGAGTAAATTTACGGTTTTATACCCGAAAACAATATATAAATACGGAATAACCGCATATAATAACCGCGGGCGGCAAGAAAGTCTTGCCGCCCGTAAAATTTTAAAATACAAATTTTGCATATTTAACATTTTATTCATAAAAAAATTCATAATAATAAAAATTATGCATAAAACAATGCAAATAATTCAAAAAATAGCATAAAAACGTTTGACAGAACGGGAAAATTGTTTTATAATTTAGAAAAATGTTTAAGGACGAGATAGAAATGGAAAAACAGCAGATCAAAAAAGTAGTGCTTGCGTATTCGGGCGGGCTCGATACTTCGATAATTATTCCCTGGCTTAAAGAGAATTACGACGGGTGCGAAGTTATCGCCGTCGCGGGGAACGTGGGGCAGGCGGACGAACTCGAAGGGTTGGAAGAAAAGGCGATAAAGACCGGCGCTTCTAAACTATACGTACTCGATTTAACGGACGATTACGTCGATAACTATATAATACCGACGATGAAAGCGGGCGCGAAATACGAAGAATATCTTTTGGGCACGAGCCACGCGCGTCCCTGTATTGCGAAAGCACTCGTTGACATAGCGAAAAAGGAGAAAGCGGACGCGATAGCGCACGGTTGCACGGGTAAGGGCAACGACCAAGTTCGTTTTGAACTCACGATAAAGAGATTTGCACCCGAAATGAAAATAATTGCGCCGTGGCGCGAGTGGAATTTAAAGTCCCGCGAAGAAGAAATAGAATACGCGGAAAAGCACAACGTTCCGCTTAAAATAAACAGAGAAACGAATTACAGCAAGGACAAAAATCTTTGGCATTTATCACACGAAGGTTTAGACCTTGAAGACACGGGCAACGAACCGCAGTACGAAAAGAAGGGCTTTTTGGAACTCGGCGTTTCTCCGATAGACGCGCCCGACAAGCCCACTTACGTGGAAATCGAGTTTGAAAAGGGCGTGCCCGTAGCGATAGACGGCGAAAAGACTTCGGCGAAGAATATAATACTCAAACTTAACGAACTCGGCGGCAAAAACGGCATAGGGCTTTTGGATATAGTGGAAAACCGTCTCGTCGGTATGAAATGCCGCGGCGTATACGAAACCCCCGGCGGTGCGATACTTTACAAAGCGCACAGCGTTTTGGAGAGCATTTGCCTTGACAAATACACTATGCACGAAAAGGAAAAGCTTGCGATAACTTTCGGCGAACTCGTGTATAACGGTCAATGGTTCACGCCCCTTAGGGAAGCGCTTTCGGCGTTCGTGGATAAAACGCAGGAAAGGGTTACGGGCAAAGTAAGATTAAAACTCTATAAGGGCAATATGATAAACGCGGGAGTTTGGAGCAAATATTCCCTTTACAGCGAAAAAATAGCGACTTTCGGCGAAAGCGACTACAATCAGAAAGACGCGGCGGGATTTATCAATCTTTTCGGGTTGCCTTTGACGGTTCAGGCATTAGTGGACGCGGAAAACGGCAAAAACGAATAACGGATAAAATCAGGGCAAAATCGTCCCGCGTTATTACGGCGAGACGATTTTGCGGTTTTAAGGTGAAAATATGGGAAAACTTTGGCAAGGGTTTGCAAGCGGCAAAGTTTGCGAGATAGCGGACGACTTCAACTCGTCTATAAAATTCGATAAGCGCCTTTTTAAACAGGATATTACGGGCAGTATCGCTCACGCGAAAATGCTCGCGCATCGCTGCATAATTTCCGAAAAGGACGCGGCGGCTATCGTAGACGGGCTTACGGGCATACTCGAAGATATACTTTCGGGCACGCTTAAAATCGACGAAAGCGCGGAAGATATTCACACCTTTATCGAAGAAACGCTTACCGCCCGCGTCGGCGATGCCGGCAAAAAACTGCATACCGCAAGAAGCCGTAACGACCAAGTCGCGCTCGACCTTCGTATGTATCTTAAAGAAGAAACCGAAAATATACTCGGTAAAATAAAAGCGCTCGTTAAATCGGTTACCGATAAAGCGGAAGAATATAAAGACGCGGTATGCTCGGGGTATACCCACCTTCAACGCGCGCAGCCCATAACGTTCGGACATCAACTTATGGCGTACGCGTTTATGCTTTTGCGCGACTGCGAACGGTTTACCGACTGCTATAAGCGTATCAACGTTTCGCCGATAGGGTGCTGCGCGTTGGCGGGCACGACTTATAATACGGACAGGGAATACGAAGCAAAGGAACTCGGTTTCGACGGTATCGCGCTTAACAGTATAGACGGGGTGAGCGACAGGGATTTCGTCGCGGAATTTATTTCGTGCGCGGCGCTTTTGCAAATGCACCTTTCCCGCTTTGCCGAAGAAATTTTGCTTTGGACTTCGTGGGAATTTAAGTTCGTCGAACTGTCCGACGCGTTTACGACAGGTTCTTCCATTATGCCGCAAAAGAAAAATTCGGATATGGCGGAACTCGTGCGCGGCAAGACGGGCAGGGTGTACGGCGACCTTACGGGGATACTCACCGTGCTTAAAGGTCTGCCGCTCGCTTATAACAAGGATATGCAGGAAGATAAGGAACTCGTGTTCGATGCGGCGGATACCGTTAAAGCGTGTCTGGACGTATTCGCTCCTATGGTGGCGGAAATGAAAGCGAACAGGGAAAATATGAAAACTGCGGCGGCAAAGGGCTTTATCAACGCCACCGACCTTGCCGATTATCTGACCAAAAAAGGCGAACCTTTCCGTTCGGCGTATAAAATCTGCGGCGAAATAGTCGGATATTGCATAAAACAGGGGAAAACTCTCGAAACTCTGTCGCTCGAAGAATATAAAAAGTTCAGCGATCTGTTTGGAAAGGACGTTTACGGCGAAATAGATATAAAAAACTGTGTAAATAAACGGATAAGCGCGGGCGGGACTGCGGTTTCTTCGGTGGAAAAGCAGATAGAGTACGTAAGGAAACGCTTTGCATAAAGCGTAAATTATGCGTTTTTTTATACAGAAAACGTCGTAAAAACCTTAAAAAACGTAAAAACGTTTGACATATATATAATAAAAGTATAAAATCATTAAAGTAAACTCGCGCGTAAAACGATTATAAGAGCGCGGACAAAGGAGAAAAATATGAAGAAGTTTTTGGCAATTATGATGTCGTGTTTAACGGCAGCGGCGTGTTGTTTTGCGTTCACCGCCTGCGGCGGCAAAAAACTTAAAGTTTACGCCGAATATGAACTTACTGCGGAAAGTTACGCTTTTCTCGTAAAGAAAGGTAATTCCGAGTTGGTTAATTCCGTAAACGGTGTGCTTGATGAAATTAAGGCAAATGGAGAACTTGATAACATAATCAATTCTTTCTTTAACGGTACGGCGACTTTCACTTATACAAATCCCGTTTCGGAAATTCCCACCGACCATAACACTTATTTTATAGTTGCGACTAACGCATATTTCCCGCCGTTTGAATATTATGAAGGCGACAAACTTACGGGTGTAGATATGCAGATAGCAAGTCTTATCGCAGCAAAACTTAACAAAACGCTTTATATTGCGGATATGGGTTTCGATTCGATATTTACTTCCGTTAATAGCGGCGAAAGCGATATAGGTATGGCTGGTATTACCGTAAACGAAGCGCGTAAAGCGATTTACGATTTTACCGATGAGTACTATGAATCCGCACAGGTTCTTATCGTTGCGGAAGACGATACCGTGTTTGCAGATTGCAAATCCGCAGAAGATATAGAAAAAGTGTTTAAAACTCAGGACAAGAATTTTAAAGTAGGTACGCAAATTGCTACGACCGGTTATATGTATATGGCGGGGGATGTGGATTTCGGATACGACGGATTTAAAAATCTTACTACCGAATCCTATAAAAACGGTGCGCTTGCTGCAAAAGATTTATCCAACGGTAAAATAAATGCCGTAGTGATTGATAAGCAACCTGCAATAATGATAGCGAAATCTATTAACGGCTAACACACAAAAGTATGAACGCTTGGCAAATTTTTATCAGGGGTTTCATTGAAAAAGAAGGATATAAAATCTTTTTGCAGGGTCTTTTGACGACCCTGCAAATTGCGGTTTTCGGACTTCTTGTCGGGATGGTGATAGGAAGTCTGCTTGCCGTTTTTAAATTGTTACCTTCCGACACGTGGATTTCAAAACCTCTTAAAATTCTTACGGATATATATGTCGCCTTGTTCCGCGGGACTCCGATGGTCGTTCAACTGCTCCTTATTCATTTCGTTGTATTTCCCGCTATGGGGATAAATATACCTTCGGTTGTAGAAGGGGTGTTAGCTTTCGGTTTCAATAGCGGGGCGTATGTCTGTGAAATAATGCGCGGCGGTATACTTTCGGTAGATAAGGGACAAACGGAAGCGGGAAGAGCGTTAGGGTTGTCTTATGGCAAAACAATGTTAAAAATAGTAATACCGCAGGCGATAAAAAACGTTATTCCAACGCTTGGAAATGAATTTATAGCGCTTATTAAAGAAACTTCGGTCGTAAGTTTCATTGCCATAGTTGACGTTACGAAAGCGTTTGAAACGATAGCGGCAAGTTCTTACGAATATGTAGTACCTTATGTAATTCTTGCAATTACGTATCTTATACTCGTGCTTTTAATAACGGCTTTGGTAAAACTTCTTGAAAGGAGATTGAGAGCAAGTGATAAACGATAATGTTTTACTCCAAATCAAAGGACTTTACAAGAATTTCGGGAAGTTGCAGGTTTTAAAGGGCGTTTCTACCGAAATAAAAAAAGGCGAAAAAGTCGTTATCATAGGACCTTCGGGTAGCGGTAAATCCACTATGCTTCGCTGTATGAACCTTCTGGAAAATCCCGATTACGGTGAGATATGGTTTGAAGGAAAGTTGCTGACGCCCGTCGATCCGTATCTTCATCCCGAGATAATAAGACTGTCTAAAACCTACAAAAAAATGCTTTTAGACGCGGAAAGCGGCGGCGACAAAAAACCGAGAGAAACGCTGGACGCGGAGATAATAGCGGACATAAAGAAGAACGATCTTTTGAAAAAGCACGAAGGCGGCGAATACAAGGCGGCGATAAAGCAACTTTTCAGAAGCAATTTTTCGGATATAAACGTAACGCGTCAAAAAATCGGTATGGTGTTTCAGCACTTTAATCTGTTCAACAATCTTACGGTAATGCAGAACCTTACTCTCGCGCCCGTGCAACTTAAAATCAAGACGAAAGAGCAAGCCGAAGAAAAGGGTATGGAACTCCTTAAACGGATAGGCTTGGAGGACAAAGCGAACGTTTATCCTTCGACGCTTTCGGGCGGACAGAAACAGCGTATCGCGATAATCCGCGCGCTTGCGATGGAGCCGGACGTGATGCTGTTCGACGAGCCGACTTCGGCACTCGATCCCGAAATGGTGGGCGAAGTTCTGGAACTCATGAAGGAACTTGCCGCGGAAGGTATGACGATGGTCGTCGTAACCCACGAGATGGGCTTTGCGCGGGAAGTTGCGTCAAGAATAATATTTATGGACGACGGTGTGTTAAAAGAAGATTCCGCGCCGGAAGAGTTTTTTGCGAACCCTACCGACGAACGTGTCAAAGAATTTTTATCGAAAGTATTGTAAAAACGTTCGTTTTTTTGAAAAAAGAAGTAAAATTTTGGACTTTTTTAAAATTTTTGTTGTTATTTTACTTTTTTTATGATAATATAAGTGCAAATGGCTTATAATTTAAAGAGCAAAAAAGCGTTATAATATCAGTAGAGTATGGATGATAAGAAGAATTTGAGCGAAAGGATTGACGAAAAATTATTCAGTCCGAAAGAGCCGAAAATTAAAAACAAAAAATTAAGGGAAACGCTATACGTAGCGATCACGGTTTCCGTGATGGCTGTTTTAACGCTTGTGGTAGCACTCTTTAACATCCCTAACCCGAATATGGTTTTGATTTCGGGGGTAGTGGCGTTTACTTCGCTATTCGGATTCATATCGGGTAGCATAGCGTCGCTTGACCTTATAATTTATTCGATATTCTATTTTTCCGGGCAAAGCGACGGTATGTTTAAAATCGGCATTATCATTATCGGCACGTTGTTCTGTTTGTTTTTCGTCGGATTTTTACATGAATATCGCAGTAAGATTCAAAGTCAACTTAAAGAAGCGGTCGTATTATTGCACGACGACGTGGTTTCGTTGGGAAAAGCTGCGGTTACGGATCAACTGACAAAAACTCAAAACCGTCTTGCTTTCAGAAACGATTACGATTCTTTCAATAATAAATTCGTGTATATAATGATACTCGATATAGATAATTTTAAGAATATAAACGATTATTACGGGCATTCTGCGGGCGATTACGCGCTTAAAATATTGACTAAGGTATTAAGGAGCGTTTTCAATCAGGATAAAGTTTACAGATACGGCGGGGATGAGTTTTTAGTCGTTAGTGCGAAAGAAGGCAGAACTCCCGAAGAGTTTGCGGAATTGACCGGACAGTTAAAACAGCAAATGGCGGATCTGTATTTCAATAAATCCGATTTTGAATTGCATTTTTCGGCGGGCTACGTTTACGGTCAGGTGGAAACACACGAAGATTTGCGGTTTATGATAAGTCAAGCCGACCAGAAGTTATACGAAGCTAAAAACGGCGGTAAAAATAAAATATTGGGCACCGAGTATTCGAGAGAAAAGGCGAGAGAACTTTTGGGTTATATCGTTAACACCGAAGATATTAAAACGAACAATAATTAAAAGTAGTAAAATGATTTTACCCCGAAGCGGTTTACCGCTTCGGGGTAAAGGTTTTAAAAACGAAAAAACCCGTTAAAAACAGCAATATTTGCAAAAAAATATAAAAGTAAATTGACAAAGCGTTTTTTTTCGTGTAAAATACAATAGATACTATTATAAGTATAAGGAGTAATGGGCTTAATATGAAAAAGGCTTTATCCTATAAAATCGTATTGCTGTTTATTGCGTGCGCGCTGTGTTTCGCGCTTGCGTTTTCTTTTTTGACTGTAAAAACCGCCGGCGCAGCGGACGTTACGCAAGATAATATAAATAATTATTTCAGCGGAGCGGAAAGTTTTAATTTGGACGGAACTAACCTTGTTGCGAACGTTAAAAAGGACGGTCAACACAGAGTTTCGATAACGAACGCGCTTATCGTAGACGATTTGGCAATCGAACTTAACGTGCCTGCCGCCGTGTCGGAATTTAAAATCACTTTGACTTACGATTCTTATTTCGTAAACGGGGCGGAAAATACCGATACTCACGAATTCGATAAAGAAATCAAAAACGAATTTACTTTTGCGCAGACGGGGGATTTAACCGTTGAAATCACTACTGCCGATAACGATTTATCGGTAAAAGTCGGCACGGACGATAAGACTAACGTCGGAATTTACTACAAAATCAAAGGCGCGGATAAACGTGCCGCTAAAATTGCTTTCGACTTTACTTTAACGGACGACGCAGATATAACGTTTAAGTCTATCAACCAAAAGAAAAGCGACGGAACTGATTACAAACAGACTTTCGTACTCGACGGCGACAATAAAATAGCAACTTTTGCAAAGTCGCGCGCCATCATAAACGATTTGCCGATGATAAACGAAGCGGCAGGGCTTAAAGTTATTTACGGCAAGCAGTATAAACTTTCGTTTACTACTTATTCCGTGTTCGGCGACGTTTCCGCTAGCGACGTGTACGTTAAGAGCGAAAGTGCGGGGGTATCGGTCGACCCGTATAGCACTAAACCGAAGAGCGTTATATTTAATAACGCCGCTGACGCAACCTTAAAACTCTGCGCGGGTGACGACGAGTTGGAAAACTATTCTGTACAGGCGGCGGTAAACAGAGATACCGATGCCGCCGCACCCGAATATATAAATCACGCGGCTAATACCGAAGTTTATGATCAATATAAAACTCTCGTCGAAAACGCGGCGAAAAAAGAATATACCGTTGACGATACTACGGAAGAACACAGTATCCGTCTCGGCGACACTTATAAAATTCCTTCTTTAAAGAATTTAGTGACGGACGATTTTAACGTGTATTCCGATTTGACTTATACGGTGTATTACAGAACGCCGTCTAACGCAAGCGGTTCTGCGAGTTCGCTTGAATTCACCGTATCCGAAGCGGGCAAGTACGAGTTTTACGTTGCGTTCAAAGATCAAAACGGCAACGTTATGGATAAGGATGACTTTTATAAAGTTAATCCCGACGACGAAAATGCTATAATCGAGGGAGCTTATTACGAGTACGCCGTATTTACCTTTGAAATCAAAGACGACGCGCCCATATCGGTAGAAGTTCCCGCAACGCAGGGCGCGGGGTACGTCAACACCAAATACGTTG
>ONQV01000101.1 GCA_900320065.1 uncultured Eubacteriales bacterium
AATATTTACGAGTATTACGTCGCCGCCGATTCGTACAATCTGTTTTTCGTCGATAAAAATTTCGTTTTTGCGCCAAAAGCAGAGAAGTCCGCACCGCTTTTTGTCCGAAACGACTATTCCCTTTAACGTCGCGCGCGGAAAATCCAACTCCAAATCGACGATTTTACCGAAAGACCTGCCGTCCGCGATATTCACGACGTCGCGTTTTTTAAGTTCTCTGAAAGACAATATCATACTTTATAAATATGCAAAACCTGTTTGTCCGTATTACAAAAACGAAAAAAATGACAAATCGACGCCCCCGAACGCAAATTTTGCGTTCGGGGGCGTACAGTTCAAATCTTCGATTTACGCTTTAAGGGAGTTTTTTATACTGAAAAGCGCGTTCTTTTCCAAGCGGCTTACCTGCGCTTGAGAAATTCCCACCGCTTCGGATATCTCCGTCTGTGTTTTGCCTTCGAAATACCTTAAATAAATGATATTGCGTTCCCTTGCGTCAAGAAGTTTAAGAGCGCTCTCTATGGCAACCTTGTCAGACCAGTTTTCTTCGGTGTTGCGGCTATCGCCTATACTATCCATTAATAAGAGTTCGTCGCCGTTTTTGTTGTACACGGGGTCGTAAAGGGAAACGGTATCCGAAATCGCGTCAAGACAATACACTACTTCGGAAAGGGCGACCTGCATTTCTTCCGCTATACGCTCCAGACTCGCTTCTTCGTCCTTTTTTTCTATCTCGGTACGGGTTTGCAGGATTTTATACGCCGTATCGCGTATCGAACGGGATATTCGGAGCGAATTTCCGTCCCTTAAAAACCGCTTTATTTCTCCGATTATCATAGGCACGGCGTAGGTAGAAAATTTTACCTGAAATTTTACGTCGAAATTGTCTATCGCTTTTATAAGTCCCGTCATTCCCGCCTGAAACATATCGTCGGAATTGTTATTCCGCCAAAAACGCTTAATAACCGACAGTACCAGTCGCATATTCGCAATAATAAAATCTTCGCGCGCATTTTTATCGCCCGCGGCGATTTTTGCGAGCATTTCGACAGATTGCTTTTCCGTAATTTTCGGAAGAGTTGCGGTGTTTATTCCGCAGATTACTACTTTACTTGCCATAAGCCCCCCTTTATGTATCGCGAAAGGGAAAGGTTATGTTAGTATTGCACTAAAAAAAATTATTATTCATTACACGAAATAAAATAAAAAAAGTTTAACGAAAATCAAATTATAATAATATAAAAAACTACAATTGCCCCGAAAAATTTTTCGGGGCAATTGTAGCATTATAGTTGTGTCGCAACAATCGGAACTTGCAAAACATATTTTATATGATTATTAATCATAAGTCAAGCATTTTATGCGTAATAATCATAAAATTATTAAAAAGGTTTATATGGTTGACATAAAAATTATACAGGACAGGATAATAGAAACAATAAAAAATAGCGGTTTAACACAAACGCAACTTGCAAAAAAATTAAATGTTTCGCAATCCGCCGTAGCCCATTATATAAGTAAAGACATATTGCCGTCTTTAGACACGTTGGCGAAATTATGCATAATCTGCGACGTTTCGCCGGAATATATTTTGTGTTTTGACGAAAAAGAAAAACAATAAAAACAGTCCGACAAAACAATGGGCTGTTTTTAATTTTTTCCTTTAAAGAGTTTTCGGAATTAGGGGATTTTTAAGGGGGAAGAACGGATTCGAAAAACAGTTCTTCCCCCTTATTAAATATTTTTTACGCGGGCGTCCATCCCATCTTTTGCCCCGACAAAATGTGGATATGCAGGTGGAATACCGACTGCCCCGCGTCGTCCCCCTGATTTATCACGAGACGGTAACCGTTCTCTAAACCCAACTCCTTAACGAGCGTCGGGATTTTCTTAAAGCACTTTAAAAGCATTTCCGCTTGCTTTTCCGTCATATCGGCAAGCAGTTTAAAATGGCTTTTCGGCACGCATAAGTGGTGGTTTTTGGCTTTCGGGTCGATATCTTTAAATATCACCATATCGTCGTCTTCGTAAACCTTGGTTGCGGGAATTTCGCCCCTTATGATCTTACAAAACAAACAATCTTCCATAGTTTTCTCCTATTCTTTTATTATTTCCGCGGTCGCGCCGTCTTTAAACGCCCCGCCAACCTTTACCTTAACTATTTTCCCGATAGGGATTTCCCCTTTTATATACAGCCTTAAATAGTTTTCCGAATACCCTTCTGTATATCCGTCCTTAAATTCTTCGGGCAAAAATTCCGCAATTTTACCGCGCATTAACGCCGCAAAATCCGTTTTTAACCGTCTCTTTATTTCAAGCAAACGGTCAAGCCGCGATTTTTTTACTTCGGTCGGCAAGTCGGACATTTTATACGCGGGCGTGCCGCTTCTCGGACTGAATATAAACGGGTGAATATCCGAAAATTTAACTCTCTCTATTAAAGACAATGTGTCGTTAAAATCTTCTTCCGTTTCCGTCGGGAAGCCCGCTATAATATCGGTGGTTATCCCCGCAAGCGGAAAATATTTTCTTATTAAATCGACTTTTTCGATAAATTCTTCGCGGGTATATTTACGGTTCATTTTTTTAAGAACGGCGTTCGAGCCCGACTGCA
>ONQV01000031.1 GCA_900320065.1 uncultured Eubacteriales bacterium
AGCGTTATGGAAAATAAAGATCAATCGGAGCAGACCGAAGTTAAAAACGTTTCTTTTAAGGACGACGAAAAAGCCGCGAGAAAAGCAAGGCAGACCGAAAGGCGTCTTGCCCGCAGAGCGAAGCGCAACGCGAGAATAGCCCGCGGCAGGCATCTTAAAAACCTTTTCATATGGTTTTTAGGCGTTTTATGTTTGCCGACCGTAATAGCGGTAGCGTCTTTCATCGTACCGATAAGCGTCGTAACCGGTAAAGACGGTAAGATAGTCAGCGAAGAGTTAAGCAATAAAAGCTTGTTCGAAGCCGTGAAATTCGTCGCCGGAAATTCGGGCGAACTCGGATTTGCCGATTTTCCGATAGTGGCGAACGCATTTTCCGATTTACAGAAAACGCAGATAGGCGAAAGGGACGACGGGACAGGCGGGACAAAGCCCATAACCGTTGGCGACCTTATTTATATAGACACCGATAAACTCAATACGATAAAATTCGGTAGTAGCGATTTTTCGGGCGACGTCAGTTCTTGTATAGAAGTCGTTGCTACCATCGACAGTCTGGGCGGAGCGAGCGCGCTAGGTGATTTCGGCGGGCTTTCGGTGTTCACCGACGAAGAATTAGCGGGCACGGTAGCGGAAATAGACGCAAGAGGCGAGACTGCGGAAGAGAAAAAACAGTATTATTATAAATCTTCGGACGGTGCGGTCGTGTACGACGCGGCTGAAACCGTGTACGAACGCGCTTTTAACGACGACGGCTCGCTCGTTGAAAAACTTGCGGCTTTGAGCGATACCGATAAAAGCGTGGTAAAACTTTATTATCCGCCGCTTGAAAAAGTTAAAATAGGCGAACTAAAAGACATAATAGGCGACTCTATCGGCAGAACGACGATTTCGTCGCTACTTGAAACGCTTGGCGGCGATAACGATAAACTTATCGATATTATCGGCGCGGATACGACTATTAAGGGCATTAAAGATTTTGATATTAATACCGTGGCACTTACTAACGTGCTCGAAGATAATGCCGAAAACGCTCAGTTGTGGAACATATTAAAAGATGTAACGGGTAAAACTACGACGACGGATATAACGATTGGCGACCTTTCGGGTATAAACACCGACGATATATATCTCAATACCGTTCTCCCCGCACCCGATAGTGGGCATCCGGATAGAAATAAACAATTATACGATATATTGTTGGATATCACTCCGAGCACGATTACAGCGTACGATCAGATTAAGGTAAACGACCTTTCGGGACTTAATACCGACAACTTGCATCTTACGACGGTGCTTGCGGACAACACGGCAAATGCAAAACTTTATAATATCTTAAAAGACCTTTCGGGTAAGAGCGATGCAAGCGAAATAACCGTAGACGACCTTTCGGGGCTTAATACAGATAACCTGCATTTAAGCGTGGTTCTCGAAGATAACGCCGCAAACGCGAAACTTTACGACATACTGAAAGACCTTACGGGCGAGACGACCAACGGCGCAATAACGGTGGGCAGTCTTGCGGGACTTGATACCGATAATCTGCATCTGACGACCGTTATTCCGAGTTCGGACAATAAACTGCTTAAACCGCTGTTAGAAAGGAATCCTACGATAGGAACTCTCGGCGATACGATAAACGACATTGACGTTTCGGAAATTTTTGTAGTCGAATGTTTTACGGAAGACAGTAGTAAAGCGACCGATACGAACGCAAAATACACGAAATCGACGGTTGGCGGCGTTGACCATTATGACCTTTCCGCTTCGGGAACGTATTACATCTCAAACGAAGCCAAGGTCTGGCTGTTTATGTTCTACGAAAGAGCAACGGGCGCAATTGTTTCGGCAGACGTGGATACGAAGGGTTCGATAACGAAATACGAGAAAAAGAGCGTTACCTTCGGAAATATGGAAGACGGGATGTCGGATACTTCGGATGCGTTTATGAACGCCACCGTAAAGCAGTTGATACAATCGGGGATATTGACCGAAAGTCCTTCGGGGAAATACGCTTTACTTTACGGAAACTCGTTTACCGACGTACTTGAAGCAAGTCTTATTCCTTAATTATTTAAAAATATAACCTATATAAAACCGTTGACAAACGGCGGTAAAATATGTTATTATAATTCAAATTTTTCCGTTTGCGTGATCGCGGAAAACAAAAACCTTGCTTGATAGTATCAAGCCGATTAAGTCCGGGAGGTAAAACATTATGACTAAATACGAAATGCTGTATATTCTCGACGCTACGCTTTCAGACGAAGCGAAAGAGAGTATAATCAAAAAGTTCGAGGATTTGGTAACGGTTAGCGGCGGTACGGTCGAAAAGACAGATCGCTGGGGAATTCGCAAATTGCAGTATCCCATTAACTACAAAACCGAAGGCTTTTACGTTTTGATGACCTTTGAAGCGGCTAAAACGCTCGTGGTCGAATTAAAGCGTGTCGCAGGCATTACAGACGGTATCATAAGAAGACTTATTACCAAAATCTGATCACAGGAGATAAGATATGAATAAAGTTATTCTCGTAGGTAATTTAACGAGAGATCCGGAACTTTCCGAAACTCCTAACGGGGTGGCGGTATGCAGATTTTCCATCGCGGTTTCAAGAGATTACGCAAACAGCGACGGAACGCGCGAAACGGACTTTTTCAATATAACCGTATGGCGTGGCAGAGCGGAAAATTGCGGAAGATATCTTAAAAAAGGCAACAAAGTCGCCGTTGTGGGTTCGCTCCAAAACCGTTCTTACGAAGATAAAGACGGTATCAAGCGTAACGTAACGGACGTCGTTGCAAACGAAGTGGAGTTCTTGACGCCGAAGAACGCGCAGGGCGGCGACGGTGAAGAAGCGCCCGCGCAAGCGCGCCGCGAACGTCCGCAACTGGAAGCGATTGACGACAATCAACTTCCGTTCTGACCTGAAAGTTTAAGGTCATCAATTTTTTCAAGGAGATTATTTTAAATGGAAGAAAATACTAATATAGTTCCGCAGGCGGAAGAGACCGAAGCGAGCGCCGTTCCCGCGGAAAAAGGCGGGAAAAAATTTATTAAACGTATCCCGCGCAAGAAAGTTTGCGCCTTTTGTCAGGCAAAAGCGGAGAGTATCGATTATAAGGATATAAACACGTTAAAGAAGTATATAACGGAAGGCGGTAAAATTCTGCCGCGCCGTATGACCGGTACTTGCGCGAAGCATCAAAGACTTTTGGCTTCCGCGATAAAACGTGCGAGAATAGTCGATTTGCTCCCGTTCAAGGGCGAATAAAGAGATAAAAATTTCCGCCGAACTTATCGGCGGGTTTTTATTTTAAACGCGCGTAAAAAATTTTTAAAAAATTTTTTGAAAGCGGGGTAAAAACGCTTTACAAATTCTGTCGAAAGTTGTATATTAAAATTGTTGAAAGCGATACGCTTTTAACAGTCAAAACGCTCATCATTTTCCCCCTTATCATATATTATTCAGGAAGCAGTAAACTTTGTTTATTGCTTTTTGAATTTTAAAGCCCTTTCAGGGCGTCGGCAAGACAAATTTGGTTTTGTAGCGGATAAGTGTCCGCAGTAAACTTTGTTTATTGCTTTTTGAATTTTTAAAGCCCTTTCAGGGCGTAGGTAAAATAAATTCGGCTTTTGGTTTATTGCTTTTTGAATTTTTAAAGCGAAAATCGTTTATTATTTTTCAATATGTGGTATAATTAAAAACATAGAATAACATAAGGAGATTTTTATGGTCGGTTTTAGTATTGAAAGAAAAAAACTATTTAAAATCGTTTCTGCGGAAATTCTTGTTTGCGTGATTTCCGCGGCACTCATCGGAATAGGCTTATTGTTCGGGCTTTTTAAGGGGACTGACATTATCGGACAAATTATGCTCACGCTCTTAACTCTGTTTATCGCGGGGCTTTTCCTGCTCAACTCGATAAACGCGGTAACGGCGGGCAATAAGGTAGGTATAGCGGCGGCTATTATGCTGGTCGTTTCCGCGTTGCTCTGCATTATTCTTATCTGGGCGGGGGACTTGCTCGGCGATTTCTATGATACCTATGCACGGATCACCGTTATAGTGGCTATGGTTTCCATACTTCTCGATTTGATAGTAGGGAATTATATCATACTCGGTAAAAGCCTTCTTATCGTACAGATATTCCAGTATTTGAGTTTCGCTTACGTAGAACTCGTTATTGCTTTCGTGATTTTGGGAAGCGAAGCGCTTATTAACGTGTGGCAAATATTCGTATTAGCGATAATTATTGCGCTTACCTTATATATCGTGCTTAAAGTAAAGGAAAAGAATATCGCGCAAAAGGAAACGGAAACCAAGGTAAACGCAAACGGCGAAGAAATGGTTACGATAACGAAAAAAGAATACGAAGAATTGAAGGCGGCGGCGGAAAAACTGAAAGAACTTACCGAAAACGCCGAATAATATTTACCGATAAATATGAAAGGCAAACTTGCTAAAGCGTATTTTTTACAGGGGCTTAATTGCTGTCAGGCGGTTGTTTTAGCGTTTAAGGACGAACTCGGGCTGTCGGAAGAAGCGCTTAAAAAACTGTCGATAGGTTTCGGCGGGGGATTGGCGCGTCAAAGGCTTACCTGCGGCGCGGTCAGCGGTATGGCGATGGTAATAAGTGCCTTAAAGTCGGACGGTAACGACAAAGGGTATATTTATTCGCTTATTCAAAAGGCTTGCGAAGAGTTTAAGGCGGAAACGGGTTCTCTTATCTGCGCGGAAATGCTTTCGGGCGAGATATTAAAGGATAAATCGGCAATTCCAGAAGCAAGGACGCCTGAATACTACAAAAAGCGTCCGTGTGCCGACCTATGTTATCTTGCCGCCGAAATCGCCGAAAAATATATAAAATAAAGAAATTTAAATAAAAACGATGCGTCCCGCGACTTTCCGCCGCGGGACGCATCGTTTCAGATACTTATATTACAGATCGGAAAACGCTTCCGTATTAAATTTTCCTATTTCTTTATTAAAACTTTCCGAAGAGAAAAGCATTATCCCGACAATTATAACGAGAGCGACGTCTATTAAAACGACGAGATTGTACGTAAGGCTGTAAGCAAGCGCGCTTGCAGCACCGGCGTCTTTGGCGTATGCGCCGAAAGCGAATACGCCCGATAATACGTGGGCAATAAATCTTAGCGCTGCGCCGATAAGCGCGCCGATCGTAAATTTTAACTGTGGTAACTTCTTAAATATATTCGTATAAGTAAGACAGCCCGCAAGTCCCGTTACGGCGTAAGCGATGGGATAATCGAGTAAGAATTGCGCGGGGTGTACGATATACGGGTCTTGCAACGATTGAAGTATTCCGTAAATCAAGCCGATAAGCACGCCCTTCTTTGCTCCGTACACGTAAGAGAACAACATTATGGGAAGCATAGAAACGAGAGTTACCGAACCGCCTTGCGGCATTCTCCACAATTTAACGTAGGAAAGCGTAAACGACAGCGCGATCGTTATTCCCGCAAAAGCGATACATCTTGTATCAAAGCCTTTTCTGTCTTTTCTGCCTAAAATCAGCGCGGCAACGATAGTGCCTATCACTAATACCGCCGCGGAAACGTATAACGCCGCGCTGTTCAATTCTCCGTAGCCGTCCGTATAATATCCGTCGCCTACTATGTGGTTAGTATAGAAAAGAGCGATCATTATTATAGCGGTTATGAGCGAAAGAGCGCACACTATTCCGCAAATAACGCTTGCTTGTTTAAGGTTTTCGGGTTTGCGTTTGTTAATAACGAATAATATAACGGCGCTTCCCAGCATAAGACACAACGTAACGAGTACGGGTATGAAAACGTAAGGGATAATATCTTTACTTACGTAATTTTTTTCGAGATAAGCGGCGTCGTAGTGCTTTATTATATCGAAAATCAAGAGAACTATTCCGACTATAAGCGCATAGAACACAAAACCGAATCCGGCAATTTTAGCGAATTTCCGAAAAACGTCTTTTTTTACAAAAAAGATGATTATTCCCGCAAGTAGTATTGCGGAGATAAGACCTACGGTTATCCACATTGCATACGGTTGTAGCACGTCGATAGTATAACCTGCCAGCAAATTGAACATAAAAAACTCCTTCTATTCGCTTTTGATACGTAAAAACCGCACCCCGATATAAGGGCGCGGCGTTAAGACCGACAGGTTACGCGGTTTCCTTCAAGAATTACCTTGCGGATTCAATGGTGTAATCTCAGCCGAACGGCACCCATAGCGAATATTTAATTTTGATGATTTAATAATATCACCCTTTCGCGCTTGCGTCAAGCGTTTTTTTATGGTACAATAAAATTCATTGAATTTTCGGGGGAAGATATACGGTATGTCCAAATTTTTCGCCTATCTTAATCGTATGAAATATATAAAGCGCTGGTCGCTTATGCGCTCAATACGCGAAGAAAACATTATGGAACACAGTCAAAACGTTGCGGTAATCGCGCACGCGCTCGCGCTTATTACGAATAAAATATTCGGCGGAAACGTGGACGAAAAAAAGGTAGTACTTCTCGCGCAGTATCACGAAGTAGGGGAAGTTATAACGGGCGACCTTCCCACGCCGATAAAGTATTTCAATCCCGAAATAAAGACGGCGTACAAAGACCTTGAAAAGGGGGCTTGCGAGCGGATATTATCAATGCTACCCGAAAGTATCAAAAGCGAGTACGCGGAATATATTTTGCCCGACGAGAACACCGAAGAATACAAACTAGTAAAATACGCGGACAGGCTTTCCGCATACCTTAAATGCGTGGAAGAAGTAAAAGCGGGCAACGCGGAATTTAAAAAAGCCAAGGCGTCTATCGGCAACGAACTTAAAAACTGCAAGAACGCGGCGGTGGAATACTATCTTAAAGAGTTTGCTCCCGCTTACGAACTTTCGCTCGACGAACTCGACTGAAAAAGTTATTTGTGCAAGTTATACAATACGCCGCTATATATTTATTGAAAATGACTATTGTAAAAAACGGTGTTTTGAGTTAAAATAAAATAGTAAAATTTTAGTCGTAAACACGGCTTACGATGGAGGAAAATATGGCAAGTTTAAACTTAAAGAATATTTACAAAGTTTACCCTTCGGGCGTAACGGCGGTATCGGATTTCAATCTCGATATCGAAGATAAAGAGTTTATAGTTTTCGTCGGACCTTCGGGCTGCGGAAAATCAACGACGCTCCGTATGATAGCGGGCTTGGAAGAAATTTCTTCGGGCGAACTTTATATCGACGGCAATCTCGTAAACAACGTCGCGCCGAAAGACAGGGATATAGCGATGGTTTTCCAGAACTACGCTCTTTATCCGCACATGACCGTTTACGACAATATGGCGTTCGGTCTTAAACTGCGTAAAATGCCCAAAGCGCAGATCGACGAAAGGGTTAAAGAAGCGGCGAGAATTTTAGGTATCGAAATGTACCTTTCGAGAAAGCCGAAAGCGCTTTCCGGCGGTCAGAGACAGCGTGTCGCGTTAGGGCGAGCGATAGTCCGCGAACCGAAAGTTTTCCTTTTGGACGAACCGCTTTCGAATTTGGACGCTAAACTCCGTTCGCAGATGAGAACGGAAATCACAAAACTTCACAACAGACTTGCGACGACGTTCATATACGTTACGCACGATCAGATAGAAGCGATGACGATGGGTACCCGTATCGTCGTTATGAAAGACGGCTTTATGCAACAGGTCGATACGCCTATCAATCTTTACGACTACCCTGTAAATCAATTCGTCGCGGGATTTATAGGAACTCCGCAAATGAATTTCTTTACGGCTAAACTTACGGGGACGAAGAAAGACGCGAATATTGAATTCGGCTTGGATAAAATCAAACTGCCGAAGGCTAAAACCGATCTTATCGTCGATATCGAAAAATATCTCAATACGGATAAAGAGATCGTCTTCGGCCTAAGACCGGAAGACGTGCACGATAATCCGCAATGGATCGAGAATCACAGCGATATGCCTACTATCGACGTAAAAGTCGACGTTATCGAAGCGCTGGGTTCGGAAACGCTTCTTTACTGCAAGACGAGTTCCGTTGACGACGGCGAAGAAAAGAGTATAGCGGAAGATATAAGCAACCTTATCGCGAAAGTCGACAGCCGTTCCACGACGGTCGCAAACACCGTTATAAAAGTCGGTTTCGATATGCGTCATATCCATCTTTTCGATAAGGAAACGGAAATCACGATTCTTGCGAAAGACGAAAACGACAAGGCGGCGATAGAAGGTTTGCAGGCTAAACGCGCAGAAGAAAAAGCGAACGCCGACGCTCTTGCCGCGCAGCAGGAAGCGGAAGGCGCGAAAACCGGCAAAAAGTCGAAAAAGGGAAAAAAGGCCGATAAAGCCGTTGAAGTTCCCGCCGAAGTTCCTGCGGAAGCACCTTCCGAAGAGAATAAAGCGGAATAAACTAAAAAATGGACTGTTAAGGGCAGGGGCTACCGCGATTTGCGGTAGCCCCTGAATTTTACCGAAATTGTAATATTTAGGGGTGTTTTGTAAGAATTTCGGGAGAGAAAAAATAAAAAATAAAAAAATTATTGGGTTTTTCGGTTATTTGTGATACAATAATACGTATATGTGGGACGTTTTGCTTGACGCGTTTTTAGACAGTATTAAAATTTTCCCCTTTATTCTTCTTATATATATCCTTATGGAAGCCATCGAACACGCGGGTAAAAAGGAGAGTATAGAAAGAATACTCGGCGGACCGTTCGCTCCCGCAGTCGCGGGGTTTTTGGGCGCAGTACCCGAATGCGGCTTTGCCGTTATGTGCGCGAAATTATACGACAAAGGTCTGATAAAAACGGGCACGCTTATAGCGGCGTTTCTGTCTATAAGCGACGAAGGACTTATTATTCTTATAACCGAAGGTGCGAAAGCAACCGATATTTTCCTGCTTCTCGGCGTAAAGATTTTATACGCGATAGCGGTCGGCGAAGCGCTTAATCTTCTTTTTGCGAAGAAAGACGCTGCCCATATCTGTCCCGAAAAGGACGATTGTATAGAGTGCGGCACTCATCACGAAAAGAATTTAGATAAATATTTTTTACATCCTTTAACGCACGCGACGAAAACTTTTCTATACGTGTTCGTGATAAATTTCGCGCTCGGCACGGTGATTTATCTCGTAACCGAAGAGAGTATCACGGCGTTTATGGATAAAAGCGCGCTGTTGCAACCGCTTATCGCGTCGATTATCGGGCTTATACCGAATTGCGGTTCGTCCATAATTCTCGCTAAGGCGTTTACGGGCGGTATTTTGGGTTTTGCTGGGCTTATCGCGGGACTTTCGGCAAATTCGGGCATAGGAATACTTATACTGTTAAAAAGTAAAACGAATTTTCGTAAAGCGTTTGTGATAATGGGGCTTCAATATCTTCTCGCAGTAGTTTTAGGTTATTTGGTTACGGGCTTTATCGCGATAGCGTGAGTTCAGCGCCTAGATTTTATAACAGGTATATCGGAGAAAACGGTTCAATATGGAAAACGATATAATTGCTTTCGCTAATAATATCCGTGACAACACGGGCATAGGTTTCGACGTATATTCGGCAAGCGGCGAATTTATCGCCGGCGAAGATAAGGGTGCCGTTCGGTTGGATTTCGACGGCATTTACGCCGACGCGGAACGTTCGAGAACGCTTTTCAGGTTCAGATATAAAAATAAAAACTACGTCGGCGCGATAGCAGGCGTAAATTCCGCGTCGCAGAATTACGCGTATCTTATCTGCGAACTCGCCGAACAGTCTTATTCTAAAAGCAACCTGTCGAAAGAAGAGTTTTTTAAGTCTGTGCTTTTCGGCGAAGCGAATTATTACACGATAAAAAAATATTCTAAAAAATATCTTAAAAGCGGCAAATCGTGCGTTATGCTTATATCTCTCGACAGCGGCAGAGAGCGCGAAGTATATACGGTAGTGAACGGCTACGTAGAAGGTAGTTCGGATTTCGTTTGTGAGTTAGAAGACGGGCTTTTGGCGCTGGTAAGATTTTTGGACGTGGAAAACGGCGAATATCGTTCGGTTGCCGAATACGCGGAGTTTTTGGTGCAATCCGTGTACGAAGAAACGGGTGTTAAAATAGGCGTATTTATAGGCGGAACGGTGGAAAACGCCGCAGATCTCGCGTCGTCTTTCGGGCAAGCGATATCCGCTCACCGTATGAACGACGCGCTGAATCGACCTTCGGGAGTTCACTCTTTTAAAGAGTTTATTATGGTGAAAATGCTCGAAGATATGCCGAAGTTCAAACTTTCCGAGTATCTCGGAATGCTTTTGGATCCTTCCGCGCGTGAAATTTTCGAAGACAGAGAAATGGTGGCGACGGCGGAAGAGTTTTTCGAGAACAGCCTTAACGTAAGCGAAACGGCGCGGAAACTTTATCTTCACCGCAACACGCTTAATTATAGGTTGGATAAAATAGAAAAGGCGACGGGGCTTAATATCCGTAAAATCCCCGACGCGATAACGTTCAGAATTATAACCGTTATATTGAAGTTGGTAAGGTGAGAAAATGGTAGATCAAACGGATAAAAACGGAACTTGGAGCAAGGAGCGTAAGAAAATAAACCGCACCGCTTTACTTGCGGTCGCGCTTGCGGCGATAATGATAACGACTTTTTTCGCGGGTTATTTCGTGCGCGGAACGGTAGAACCGACTACGGCACAAGAAATGACCGCCATTATGCGGTTGCTTAAAGAAAATTCGATTTACGTTAGCGAACAATCCGCCGAAGAACTTTTACCGCAGGTTTTGAAAATGGACGAACTTTCGGCACAATTCGTTCAAAAAGTAATCGCGCCCTACGACCCGTATGCGGCGTATTATTCCCCGCAGGACTATAAACAGTTGCTTGAAGAAGATAGGGGCAGGTATTCGGGCGTAGGGATAGGGCTTACCTTCGACAAGGATACGGGCAGCGTAAAGATAGCGAAAGTGTATCTCAATTCTTCCGCGTATGAAAACGGCGTAAAAGAGAGTCAGGTTCCTGGTCTAGGC
>ONQV01000025.1:0-12373 GCA_900320065.1 uncultured Eubacteriales bacterium
GCAAGGCTTTCAGTCTTTCCCCACACTTTTCCATTATAAAAATTATTCCATAAAAATGGGAAAAATGCTTGACTTCCCATTATAATGGGAATATAATTTAATTACGCTTTACCGAAAGGTTAGGAAATTTGTCAAAAACCGTTACACGCCGTCGGCATTTTTTGCCGACGGCGTATAACGAAAATTTTTCGGTTGTTGCTCAACAAAATCAGTTAACGGGCGACGGCAATTTTGCCGCCGCCCGTTAACTACATTATTTTACAGATAAAACAGGCGAAAACGCAGGAGCAAAACGACGCGAACAGCGATATGACGATAGGCTTAAACAAATTTTTGGTTTTGGCGTTCGCAAAGTACACGCTGGCGACGTAAAACACCGTTTCGCTCGAACCGTATATTACGCACGCGCACCGCGCGAGATAACTTTCCGCGCCGTATTCCGTAAAGATTTCGGACAAAGTAGCGAGCGAGCCGCTGCCCGAAAACGGTTTTATAAGCACTAATTTCGTAAGTTCTTCGGGTATTCCCAAAAATCCGAACACGGGGGACAGAAAGTCCGCAACGAGTGCCGATAGCCCGCTTACTTCAAAAAGTTCGGTCAGAACGAAAATGCTGACGAGATAGGGAAATATGCTTACGGCAAAGGGAACGGCGGATTTTACCCCTTCGGTAAACGTGTCGTAGGGCTTGACCTTTTTTATAAAAGCGAAAACGAATATAAGTATAAAAAACAGCGGGATAAGGTATTGCATTTATTTCTTTCTGATAAAGAGTTTGACTAAAAGCACGCCGATAACGCTCGATAGAAGGGTTGCAAGAATAGTCGGCAGAATTACGTCGGACGCGGCGGCCGCCCCGAACTTTATCCGAAGGGCCAAAACCGACGACGGGATAAGTTGCACGCTCGTTGCGTTTATCACGAAAAACATAGCGATAGCGTATTCCGTACCTTCATGTTTTTCCATTTCGTTTACGGCTTTAATACCCATCGGCGTGGTCGCGCCGCTCATACCCAGAATATTTGCGGAAATATTAAGTGAAACGTAGTCGTTCGCCTTTTCGGGGAGCGTGCCGAACAGCCATTTGTTCGCGGGCTTTAAGGCGCGTGCGAATTTTCCCGACAGCCCCGTTTTTTCAAACACGTTAAGTATCCCGAGCCACACGGCGTACACGACGGTCATCTGCACGGAAAGGGCGAGCGCCTTTTCGCCGCCCGCGATAAACGCGCCGAGTACCCCTTCGGGGCTCATAAACAGCATCATAGTCATTGTAATGATAAGAATAACGCCGAAAATCAAGTTCATATTACGATTTTATGATAAATTATCCTTGAATATGAAAATAAAATGTGATAAAATATTATAATAGAATTTATTTTACGGAGACGTTTAAATTGAGCAAGAAATTTTATCTTACGACGGCTATCGCTTACACTTCGGCAAAACCGCATATCGGCAACACTTACGAAGCGATACTCGCGGACAGTATAGCAAGGTTCAAGAAAAAACAGGGCTACGACGTGTTTTTGCAGACGGGCACGGACGAGCACGGGCAGAAGATAGAAGAAAAGGCTTTAAAAGCGGGTAAGTCGCCAAAGGAATTCGTTGACGGCGTTGCCGCGGAAATAAAACGGCTGTGGGATATGGTAGGCGTTTCTTACGACAAATTTATCCGTACTACCGACGACTACCACGAAAAACAGATACAGAAAATATTTGAAAAACTTTATAAACAAGGCGACATCTATAAGGGCTCTTACGAAGGCTGGTACTGTACGCCTTGCGAATCTTTCTGGACGGAAAGTCAACTCGTCGACGGCAAATGTCCAGACTGCGGGAGACCCGTTAAAAAGGCGCAGGAAGAAGCGTATTTTTTCAAGATGAGTAAATACGCCGACAGGCTTATGAAATATTACGACGAGCACCCCGAATTTATTTTGCCCCTTTCCCGCAAGAACGAAATGGTCAACAACTTCTTAAAACCGGGGCTTCAGGACCTTTGCGTGTCGCGCAGTTCTTTTAAGTGGGGCATACCCGTTACTTTCGATACGAAGCACGTCGTTTACGTGTGGCTTGACGCGCTGTCAAACTATATCACGGGCATAGGCTACGACGCGGACGGAAACAGCACCGCGCAGTTCGATAAACTCTGGCCGGCGGATTTGCACGTTATCGGCAAGGATATAATAAGGTTTCACACTATTTACTGGCCTATCTTTTTAATGGCTTTGGGGCTTCCGCTTCCGAAACAGGTTTACGGGCACGGCTGGCTGTTGCAGGACGGCGGCAAGATGAGTAAGTCCAAGGGCAACGTTATCTACGCCGACGACCTTGTTAAATTTTTCGGCAGAGACGCGGTGAGATATTACGTTTTGACCGCTATGCCGCAAGGTTCGGACGGGCTTATTTCGTGGGAAAGCGTTATCGAAAAGGTCAACGCGGATTTAGCCAACGTTTTAGGCAATCTCGTCAACCGCACCGTCGCTATGAGTAACAAGTATTTCGGCGGCAAGGTGGAAGATAAGGGCGTGGCGGAAGCCGTCGACGCCGACCTTAAAGCGGTTGCGATTTCCGCGTGCGCAAAGGCGGAAAAATATATGGAAACCTATTGCGTTTCGGACGCTTTGGAAGAGATATTTAATCTTTTCCGCAGGGCGAATAAGTATATAGACGAAACCGCGCCGTGGGTACTCGCAAAGGACGAAACGAAAGCGGACAGGCTCGCGACGGTTTTATATAACCTTACCGAAAGTATCGTTATAGGCTTATCGCTTTTATACCCGTTTATGCCCGAAACCGCGGAAAAGGGCGCGGCGAATTTCGGGCTACCGCTCCGCGACTTCGATAAGTTGTCGGTGTTCGGGAATTTCAAGGAAACGAAAGTAAAAGAAACTCCCGAAATACTTTTCGCGCGGCTTGACCCGAAAGTCGTTATGGAACAGGTGGACGCTATGCACGCGGAGAGAGCGGCAAAAGAACAGAAAGCGGAAAGCACGGTAAAGGAAAGTAAACCTATGATAAATATAGAAGATTTTGAGAAAATTCAGTTAAAAGTGGCGTTAGTAACCGCTTGTGAAAAGGTGGAAAAGAGCAAAAAACTCTTAAAACTCACCCTTAAACTCGGCGACGAAACGCGCACGGTGGTAAGCGGTATAGCGCAGCATTATTCGCCCGAAGATTTAATAGGCAAAAAACTCGTGATAGTCGCAAACTTAAAGCCCGCGAAACTCTGCGGTATAGAAAGTCAAGGTATGATAGTCTGCGCCGAAAACGCGGAAGGTAAAATCGCTTTCCTTTCGCCCGAAAAGGATATAGAAGACGGGAGCGAAATTTTTTAATGTTCGTCGATACCCATTGTCATCTGGACGACGAAAAACTTAAAAACGACCTTGATACCGTCGTTAAAGAATTTCGTGCGGCGAACGTCGGAATAGTTATAAATATCGGTTGCGACGCGGCTACTTCCGAACTTGTCAAACGTCAAGCGGAAAAGTACGACGGTATGTATTTTGCGGCGGGTATTCACCCGATGGACGTAAAAGATGCAACAGATTGCGACCTTGAAAAAATTGTCGAATTAGCGAAACACGATAAATGCGTGGCGGTGGGCGAAATCGGGCTTGACTATTACTGGGATAAGACCTTTAAGGATAAGCAAAAGGAATATTTTGCGAAACAGATAGCGCTTGCGAACGAACTTAAACTTCCGATAAACGTCCACGTCCGCGACGCTATGGGCGACGCCGTGGAAATTATAAAAGCCAACAAAGATAAACTGACGTACGGCGGGGTAATGCACTGTTATTCGGGTAGCGTCGAAACGGCGAAAGAACTCCTTAAACTCGGGTTTTATATCTCTTTCGGCGGTACGCTCACCTTTAAGAACGCCCGTGCGGCGGTGGAAGTAGCGAAATTTTTGCCTATTGACAGGATCTTAACCGAAACGGACAGTCCGTATCTTGCGCCCGAACCCAAACGGGGCACGGTGAACGCGCCGAAGAATATTCCGTTTATCTCCGCCCGTCTTGCGGAGATACGCGGCGAAACGTTAGAAACGGTAGAGCGTGCGGTATACGAGAACACGCTTGCGCTTTTTAAAAAGATACGCGCTTAAAAACGCAAGGAATATCCTTGCGTTTCTTTATCTTCGGTATACGTTAAGGCGTTTGCCTTACGGTAATAGTGTGCGCGAAAAAAGTAAAACAATTCGTTATTTTGTAAAATTATGGAAAAACCTTTGAAATATCTTTTAGAAGAGCATAAACTTACTCTTAAAAAGGCGTTCGGGCAGAATTTTCTGACCGACGAAAATCTGCTTGCCGAAATCGTTGAAAAAGCGGGCGTTACCGAAAACGACGCCGTGCTGGAAATCGGTTGCGGCGCGGGCGCTCTTACCCGCGAACTTGCAAAAAAAGCAAAGAAAGTAATAGGCTACGAAATAGATAAAAGGCTCGCGCCCGTTTTAAAAGAAACCGTGGGCGAATTCGGTAACGTCGAGATGATTTTTAAGGACGTAATGCAAGAAAGTCTTACGGACTTGGAAAAGTCGCTCGGCGGCGAATACAAGATAGTCGCTAATCTTCCGTACTATATAACGACGCCTATCGTTATGCGGTTTTTGGAAAACGCGGCAAATCTGACTTCTATGTCCGTTATGGTGCAGGAAGAAGTCGCGGACAGGTTTTCAGCGCTTCCCGCGACTTCCGATTACGGCGCGATAACGGTCGCTATAAATCTTCGGGGCGCGGCAAGGACGGTATTAAAAGTCCCGCGGGAAAAGTTTACGCCCGCGCCGAACGTGGATTCCGCGGTAGTCAGAATAGATATCGAAAAGGGCAAATTCGCGGGCGCAGACCTTAAAGCGGTAAGAGATATCGTGCGCGCGGGGTTTAGTAGCCGCAGGAAGATGCTCGTAAACAATTTGATAAACGGCTTACGCCTTACGCGCGAACAAGCGGAACGGGCTTTGACGGAAGCGGGAATACCCTTGACCGCGCGGGGCGAAACGCTTTCCGCGGAGAATTACGTAAGACTTACCGAAAGGGTAAAACAGGTGAAAAATGGATAAAAAACGGATAATTTTAGCTTCGGGGAATAAGCATAAGATAGGCGAAATAGCGGCTATGCTGCCCGAGTACGAAATAGTCGGCTATAAAGATTTCGCGGATTTCGAGATAGAAGAAACGGGCGAAACTTTTTACGAAAACGCGCTGATAAAGGCGAAAACCGTTTCGGAAAAATTGCACGCCGCGGCGCTTGCGGACGACAGCGGGATTTGCGTGGACGCTCTTTCCGGCGCGCCCGGGGTTTACAGCGCGCGCTATGCCGGCGACGGGGACGACGAACACAACAACGACCTTTTACTTAAAAATATGGAAGGTAAAACCGACCGAAAAGCGAAATTCGTCTGCTGCATGGTTTACTGTTCGGAAAAGGGGGATATTCTCTCCGCTTTCGGGGAAGTAAAGGGCGAGATATTGACGGAAAGACACGGAAAAAACGGATTCGGCTACGACCCGATATTTTATTCTTACGAACTTAATAAGCCTATGGGAATCGCGAGCGCGGAAGAAAAAAATTCGGTATCTCACCGCCACCGCGCTCTCGTTGAAATAATCGAAAAAATAGAAGAATACGAAAAGAAACGATAAAAAAGGGCATAATAAAAGCGCCGCCGAGATTACTCGGCGGCGCTAAACGTTGCTCAACAAAACTCAATAATATTTAAGCGCGTTCTACTTTTCCGCTCTTTAAGCATCTTGCGCAGACGTATTCTTTTTTGATCGTGCCGTCGGGCTGCTTTACGCTTATCTTTTGAAGATTCGCTTCGTAAGACTTGGGCGCTTTACGGTTGGAGTGGCTGACCGTGTTCCCAGATAATTTGCCTTTTCCGCAAACGCTGCATATTCTACTCATATTTATATCCTCCGATAGTGGTATTGATTATTGATTTCAACGACTATTACTTTAACATATAATATAATAAAATGCAAGTTTTTTTACGGGAAATTTGTAAATTTTTAATTTTATATTCCGCGGCGGAACAAAAAATTTTTATATTTAGCCGTAAATCGTTGCAAAATCGGTACAAATAATGTAAAATATCTATAACGCTTATAAAAGGAGTTATTATGGCTGTAAAGACCAACAACATTTACGGTAAGATCCTCGTTTCGGATAATACCATAGAACGTTTCGTATCGCACGTCGCAAGCGATTGCTACGGCATAGTTGCGTTCGTCCCGTCGTCTTTTTGGGATAGGTTGGTCGGTTTTTTCCTGTTCCGCACTTACGTTCAGGGCGTAAAAGTCCGCACGGAAGGAGATAGGATTTTTATTGACGTCGCCGTAAAAGTCAAATACGGCGTGTCCATAAAAGCGGTCGTGGACGCCTTAAAGACTTCTATCAAGTACAGAGTGGAAAAATTCACGGGTATGATCGTGGATACTATGAACGTAAAGGTCATGGGGGTCGAACGTTAAAGCGTTTATATTAAAGGGTTTTTCCTTCCTTTCGGAGTTTATATAATATGAAGAAAACAATTAACGGACAGATGCTGAAAAGCATGGTGCTTTCCGCAGCGAAATATTTGGACGTAAACAGAGCGAGCGTTGACGCACTTAACGTCTTTCCGGTACCCGACGGCGACACGGGGACGAATATGTCGCTTACTCTTCAATCCGCGGCAAAAGAAATAGCGAATCTCCGCTCCAACAAAACGTCGGAAGTGGCGGAAGCGGTATCGAAAGGCGCTTTGCGCGGCGCAAGGGGCAATTCCGGCGTTATTCTTTCCCAGATTTTAAGGGGACTTTGCCAAATCTTAAAGCAAGAAGAAGAAATCGACCTTAAAACTTTCGCGCAGGCGTTGAAAACGGGCGCGGAAGTCGCTTACGGCGCGGTAAGTCAGCCGAAAGAAGGCACTATTCTTACCGTTATCAGGATGATCGCCGAAAGCGCGCAGTCCGTCCGTAGAAAATGCGCCGATTTCGAAGAGTTTTTCAAAGAGATAATTCAGGCGGGCAACGCGGCGGTGGATATCACTCCCACGCTTCTTCCCGTGCTTAAAAAAGCGGGCGTCGTGGACGCGGGCGGCAAAGGACTTATGTGCGTTCTGGTCGGTATGGAAAAAGCCTTGCTCGGCGAAACCATAACGGGTGAAAGTTCGTTCATAATTCCCGACGCGTCGGCAAGCGACGGCAATTTCGAGCACATGGATATTTTAAGTCTCGGGAATATCGAATTTGCCTATTGTACCGAATTTTTCGTTATCAACATCAATAAAAAGACGACGATGGCGGATATAGAACGGTTCAAGGAATTTTTGCTTACCATCGGCGACAGCGTAATAGTTATCGGCGATTTGGAGTTCGTAAAAGTCCACGTTCACACCAACCAACCGGGGCTTGCGCTTACCAAGGCGCTTGAACTCGGCGAACTCGATAAACTTAAAATCGAAAACATGCTGGAACAGAACCGCGCGCTTATCAAGAAGTACGAAGAAGAAAAGAAAGAAATGGGCATGATGAGCGTTTCGGCGGGCGAAGGAATTACGAGTATATTTAAAGACCTGACCGTCGATGCGGTTATAGAAGGCGGTCAGAGTATGAATCCTTCCGCAAGCGATATTGCGGACGCGGTACAGCGCATCAACGCGGACAACGTGTTCGTTTTCCCGAACAATAAGAACATAATTCTTGCGGCGGAACAGGCAAAATCGCTTGTCGAGAACAAGACTATCCACGTTATTCCCACCAAGAACATACCGCAGGGATTCGCGGCGGCTTTGGCGTTCAATCCCGATCTTCCCGTCGACGAAAACAAGGCGAATATGATCCACGCTTTGGACTCCGTTACGGTGGGACAAGTAACTTACGCCGTAAGAAACACCAAACTTTACGGCTTTGAACTGAAAATCGGCGACATAATGGGGCTCGACAACAAAAAGATACTCGCGACGGGTAAAAACGTCAGCGACGTAACCTTGGAACTTATCGAGAAACTTCGCAGCGACGAAGAGATAATCACTCTGTATTACGGGCAGGACGTTTCGGAAGAAGACGCAGAACTACTCGTCAAGGAGATACAGGAAAAATACCCCGACTGCGACGTGGAACTCCATTACGGCGGTCAACCGATTTATTACTATTACATCGCTTTGGAATAAAAACTTTCGGGAAGGCGCGACCTTCCCGTTTTAATTATTATTTTAGTAATTATGGAACTTACTGTAATTCGCGGAATAAGCGCGGCAAGGGCTGCTGACTTCAATAAACTCGGCGTAACGGATACCGCAGATTTAGTGCGGTTCTTTCCGCGCGCCTACCTTGATTTAAGGGAAAAACAACTTTTGCGTTACGCGTATCATAACGACGTGGTTTTGACGAGCGGCAAGATAGTAACGCCGCCGCAGGTACGGTATTTCCGCCGCGGCAGGGGGGGAATGGTAAAAGCTTACTGCGAGCAGGAAGGTTTTTCCTTCGCGGTGGTCTGGTACAATATGCCGTACGTCGCGAATAAACTGAAAGTCGGCGAAGAATATCTTTTTTACGGCAGGGTTCGCGCGGAAGGCTTTGAAACCACGCTGACAAATCCGTCTTTCGAGCCGTGCGAAAAGGTGATGAGACTTCAAGGCATAGTGCCGCAGTATAAGGTCAAGGGTTCGCTTACGCAGAAACTCGTGCGCGACAGCGCGCGGCTTGCCGTAAACCTTGAAAAACCGAAGAGTATAATTCCCTTATTTTTACAGCAGAAATACGCGCTTTCAGACCTTTATAACGCCTACCGCGAAATACATAACCCCACCGATATGGGGCGAAAAAAACTCGCCGCGGACAGAATCGCCGTCGAAGAATACTTTGCGCTGATTTCCGCGTTTAAGGTGATAAAGGGGGATAGCGCGCAGGTAAGGATAAACAGATATTCCTGTTCGTCAAGGGAACTCGTTACCTTTATTGCCGAGCGGTTTCCCTTCGATTTTACCGACGGGCAGAAGAAGGCGGTCAACGAAATTTACGCCGACATGACGGGCGGTTCGGTTATGAACAGGCTTATGCAGGGCGACGTCGGAAGCGGCAAGACCGCAGTCGCGACCTGCGCCGTGTTCGTGGCGGTAAAAAGCGGGTATCAGGCGGCTATGCTTGCCCCTACCGAAGTTTTAGCCGCCCAAAACTATAACGTATTTAAAAAAGTTTTTTCGGATTTTAACGTCGCGCTTTTAACGGGTTCGATGACCGCAAAAGAGAAGAAACAGATAAAATCCGACCTTAAAGACGGTAAAATAGATATTCTGTGCGGTACGCACGCGATACTCACCGAAGACGTGGAATTTTCCGCGCTTTCCCTTTGCGTGTGCGACGAACAGCAGCGTTTCGGCGTGTCGCAAAGGAGCGCCCTTTTAAATAAAGGCGTAACGCCCGACGTTCTGGTTATGAGCGCAACGCCTATTCCGCGCACGCTTTCCTTGATATTTTACGGCGACCTTGACGTTACGACGATTTCCGACAAACCGAAGAACCGTTTGCCCGTGCAGACGAATATCGTGCCGACGGAAAAGTACGGCGATATGCTTAAATTTATCGTCGGGGAAACGGAAAAAGGCAGACAGGCGTATTTTGTGTGCCCGAAGATAGACGGCGACGAAGACGGAGAAATTATGAGCGTAACCGAACTGTTTGAAGACCTTAAAAGCCGTTTGCCCGACCTTCCGATAGGGCTTTTACACGGCAAAATGAAAGATAAAGAAAAAGCCGCCGTAATGCAGGACTTTAAGGATAAAAAGATAAAAATACTCGTTTCGACGACGGTTATAGAAGTCGGCGTCGACGTACCGGACGCTTCGGTAATGGTTATTTACGACGCGGAGCGGTTCGGGCTTTCGGCGCTTCACCAACTCCGCGGCAGGGTGGGGCGTTCGGATATAAAGAGTTATTGTTTTTTACTTACGAAAAGGACTTCGGGCGAAAGTCTGGCGCGTCTTAAAATTATGCAAGATAACGGCGACGGCTTTAAGATTTCCGAATACGACTATAAACTGCGCGGTTCGGGCGATTTTATGGGCGAACGGCAGAGCGGCAAATTTATGGACGACTTGGGGTCGTTGGATTATTCGACCGAAGCGATTTTTCTCGCGAAGAAGATAAGCGACGAAGCGTTCGGTTCGGGTATGGACTTGACCGAAATAAAGCGCGTGGCGATTAAGAAATACGAAAAACTTAAAAATATTTCTATGAATTAAATTCTAACCTTAAAAACGCGGATTTTTGCTATTTTTGCAAAAATCCGCGTTTTTAATACGTAAAAAAATTGCAAAATCGCAAAAAATGGTGTAAAATCTAATTGTAAAAACAAAGGAATTTTCAAAAAAGGCGGTTTTTTATGAAATACGGTTTTATAAAAACGGCGGCTATAACGCCCGAA
Source organism: uncultured Eubacteriales bacterium (assembly GCA_900320065.1). Taxonomy (GTDB): domain Bacteria; phylum Bacillota; class Clostridia; order Christensenellales; family Borkfalkiaceae; genus UBA1259. Next base: position 10,416 of record ONQV01000025.1, read on the forward strand.
ATAAAGGTGGCGGATACCGAATTTAATGCGGAGCAAATTATCGGCTTAATCGAAAAGGCGGAAAAGGCGGGCGCGGAACTCGTCGTCTTCCCCGAACTTTCGGTAACGGGCTACACTTGCGGCGATTTGTTTTACAGCGACGTTCTGCTTTCCGGCGCGTTAAAAGCCCTGCGTAAAATCGCGGACGGCACGAAGAATAAAAAAATGCTTGTGTTCGTCGGACTTCCCGTAAAGATAAACGGGCTTATTTACAACGTAGCGGCGGCGGTAAATCAAGGCGAAGTGCTTTGTCTTATTCCCAAAACGCACCTTCCTAATTATAACGAATTTTACGAAAAGCGGTGGTTTGCCGCTTGGGGAAAGGGCGTCGAAGGCGTTTCGGTCGATACGTCCTACTTCGATAAGCCGTTGACCGTAACGAGAAACGTGGTATTCCGCGATAAAACCGAAAGCCGCTTTACCGTTTCGGCGGAAATTTGCGAAGACTTGTGGGCGGCGGATTCTCCGTCCGTCTTACACGCCGAAAACGGCGCTAATATAATAGTAAACCTTTCTTGCAGCGACGAAACGGTGGGAAAAGCCGAGTACCGCAGGAATCTTATAGCCGTTCAGTCGGCGAAACTCTCTTGCGCTTACGTCTACGCGGATGCGGGCGAAGGGGAGTCCACCACGGATTTGGTATTCGCGGGGCACAACCTTATCGCCGAAAACGGAACTCTGCTTAAAGAGAGTAAATTATTCGATAATTCTATGATAACCGCGGATATAGACGTGGGATTTTTAGACTACGAACGCAGTAAGGTTTTCAATTCCGATTTTACGGGCGAAGAAATCCCCGCGGGCGGTTATCGCACGGTTTATTTCGACGGGTATAAGAATAGCGATAATTCAGAGCGGGTTTTCGGCAAAACACCGTTCGTACCCGAAGACGGTGCGGAACTCACCACCCGTGCGGAACTGATACTTGAAATGCAGGCGGAAGGACTTAAAAAGCGCATAAAACACACTAACGCGAAAACCGCGGTGATAGGGCTTTCGGGGGGCTTGGATTCCACTCTCGCAATTTTGGTCGCGGTAAAAGCGATGGAGAAACTCGGCAGAGATCTTAAAGACATAATCGCGGTAACGATGCCCTGTTTCGGCACGACTTCCCGCACTTTCGACAACACGGTTAAACTCGCAAGATCTTTGGGCGTTACGCTTAAAAAGGTGGATATAACGAAGTCGGTTTTAAGGCACTTAAAGGATATAAAACACGGCGGCAACACCGACACTACTTATGAAAACGCGCAGGCGCGCGAACGCACGCAAGTCATTATGGATATAGCGAATATGACGGGCGGGCTCGTCGTCGGCACGGGAGATCTGTCCGAACTCGCACTCGGCTGGGCGACCTATAACGGCGACCATATGAGTATGTACGGGGTAAATTCTTCCATACCGAAAACTCTCGTAAGATATATAGTAAGGCATTACGCGGACGCTTCGCGCGGGAAGTTGAAAGCGGTTTTATACGATATTTTGGACACGCCCGTAAGTCCCGAACTGTTGCCGCCGACGGACGGCGAAATTGCGCAAAAAACGGAAGACATAGTCGGGCCGTATGTTCTGCACGATTTTTTCCTTTACTGTATGATGCGCAGGGGATATTCGCCGAAAAAGATATATTTTGTCGCCGAAAAGACATTTAAGGACGCGTTTGACGACCAAACGATATTAAAATGGCTTAAAATTTTCGTAAAACGGTTTTTCGCGCAACAGTTCAAGCGTTCTTGCGTGCCCGACGGTGTGAAGGTCGGGTCGGTGGCATTGTCGCCGCGCGGGGACTTGCGTATGCCGTCGGACGCGGTCTGTTCGCTGTGGCTAAATGAACTCGAAGAATTGTGATTTTCGCTTGACAGTAAGGCGGCGTATCGTGTAAAATTTAAAAGAAAAACGGTGCTTTGCACTATAATAAG
>ONQV01000025.1:12396-13182 GCA_900320065.1 uncultured Eubacteriales bacterium
TATGAAAAAGTTTGTTTGCGCGATATGCGGTTACGTTCACGAAGGGGATACCCCGCCCGAATTCTGCCCGCAATGCAAAGCGCCCGCAGTCAAGTTCAAAGAGCAGGAAGCAGGTTTAAGTTGGGCGGCGGAACACGTTTTGGGTGTAGCAAAGGGTGTCGATCCCGAAATTTTAGAAGGACTTCGCCAGAATTTTAACGGCGAGTGTACCGAAGTCGGTATGTATCTCGCTATGGCGCGCGTAGCGTATAGGGAAGGCTATCCCGAAGTCGGTTCGTACTATGAAAAGGCGGCGTGGGAAGAAGCGGAGCACGCGGCGAAGTTTGCCGAACTTTTGGGCGAAGTCGTTACCGATTCCACCAAGAAAAACCTTGAACTTCGCGTAGCGGCTGAAAACGGCGCGACGGCGGGTAAAGTCGAGATAGCGAAAAAGGCGAAAGCGTTGAATTTAGACGCTATTCACGACACGGTGCACGAAATGGCGCGCGACGAAGCCCGCCACGGCAAAGCCTTCGAAGGATTACTTAACAGATATTTTAAGAAATAAACATTAGTTTAATGCACGCCCCGCGCCTAACAATGCGCGGGGCGTGTGCTATAAAATACCCCCGTAAAAACAGTTGACAAAGCGGGTTTTATGTGGTATTATGATTTTAACTTAAATAAAAACTGTGATGGAAAGTTCGCTAAACTTAAACTTTGCAGAGAAGCGGCGGTCGGTGCAAGCCGTTAAGGGAAAGTTTTGCGATGTAGTTCCGGAGTTGAAAGGAAGAAGAGCGGAATTTA
>ONQV01000029.1 GCA_900320065.1 uncultured Eubacteriales bacterium
AACGCCGACGGGTCGGAGTTAGCACCGCAACCGCTGCCGTCTTCTTCGGGGGATATGTCGTCGTAGGGGTTATGTTCGACGGGGTCTATCGTATTGAATACCGCGTAAATCATATTCGCGTTGTTTGCCCATACGTAGGAAGGATTATACGAAACCGCCTTATCGGGATATTCCTTGTTGAATTCTTTTTCTTTGTCGGTAAGTTCGCGGGTATAGGCGATAAGAGCGTTGCCTTCGCCGTTGAAACTCGAAACCGTTTCGCCCGATAAAGGACCGCCCGTCGGACCGTCGAGCGCAGACTGCCAAGACGTCGGTTCGGTAAACGCCGAAGACGTGCTTACGGAAACGGAGTTTACTATAACGTAACCTTTCGAAGCGGTATCGTCAAAACCGTCTCTGCCGCCGTTCCAGACTTCTACACGGAAAGATTTTTCCGTCGCGCCCGTAGCAATGTAGAAATTGACTTCTATCCACTTATCGTCGCCGACTTCCGCGTCGCTGCCGACGATAATCATAAATTTATGGTCTGCCGCGGAATAAGTATGGTCTTTTATCGCCGCGTTTTTAAGTCCGTCCGCGGTGTTTACGGTAAAGTCGGTAAATTGCAGAACGTCTTTTTCTTTATTGCTCGTATCGACGAGATAGATATACGCTTTCGCGTCGTCGAAAGCTTTAAGTTTAACGGTAACTTTGGCGTAAGCGCTTGCGGAAACCGTCTGTTGAGTTCCGATAAAGCCGTAATGATTGTCTTTATTTTCCGTATAATTATTGTAAATAACGATAGGCTGAATATTTTCTTCCGCGGTAAATAATCCCGCGAGTTTAGTCGCAAGGTTAGCATCGCCCGCCGAGTATTCCGCGGTAGTCAAATATTTCGTATTGATAAGCCCTGCATATCCGTTTGCGGTGAATGCCGTTCTGCCGTTTAATATTTCGGCAGTATCGCCGTTCGTTTTAACGTAAGGATGGTTGGCTGTAAGTCCGTTATATCCGTTTACCGCCGTGGGGTGCGCGATTATTTCGCCGATATTGCTTTTAGCGGGGGTAAGGGTAAAAGAATCGTGATTGTGTTCCGAGTAATCCGCTTCGTAACCCGCGTAAAGCGCGACGGTCGCGTCCGCGTTTGAGTTAAAGAACGAATAAAGTTTATATTTCGGATCGTCCGTTTTGTCGGCGTATTTTTCCGAAGAAACGTACCCGTTGTATTCCGTGCCGTTAGAATATTTGATATCTTTTATAGCAACCGTACCCGTCGCGTATTCGGATAGCAGGGTATCCGTCGTCGTTTCGGTAGGACCTATAACGATTTCTAGATAGAAATTTCTCGTTTGGTCTTTGAAATTGTTTCTGACTAAAATGTTGCAATCGGTAAACTCGTCGCCGTCGTTCACGGTAGAGAAAGTCGCGACGGCTTTTCTGGTTTCTTCCGTCGTGCCGAATTTATCCTTTACGTTGACCGTAATATCGGTAGAACCGCGTTTATCGAGTTTATTCTGCAACTTGAACGAAACGAGCATGTATTTTTCGTAGTTATCCTCGTCCGCAGTCGTTATAGTAAAGTTTGCGCCGCCTTTGTTTATAAGAACCGTTTTGGTTTCGTGATCAAGGGTTTCGTTTATATCTGCGTCGCCCGTTGCCTGTAAGTAGTCGGCAGTATCGAAATTCATATCGTATTTGAACACGTTGTCGCCGACGGGGTTTACAGAGATAGGATCTTTTGCGCCGTAGATAAGAGTGCTTTCTTGATCGAAAGCGGCAGGAAGGTTCGCGGCTTCGACTTTTTCAACGGTAACGTCGTCGAAGAAAGCCGCACCCATAACGTAATCTTCCGTTCTGTCGTCTTTGCCGTTGCCGTAACCGAGTCCAAGGGTAAGGGTAAAAGTACAGTCGTAATCTTCGTGTGCGACGAAGTAAACGGTATATTCTTTCCATGTTTTGCCCGTGTCAATTTTATCTATGCGGAATTCCGCCTGCGAATTGCCTTTTACGGAGTCGGCAAATCTGATATTCGCGCCGTCGCCGTTTAGGATATTCGTATATACCCAGACGGAAACTTTATAAATTTCGCCTTTCTTTACCGAAACGGACGAAGAAGAACGCAAGCGTTGCGCCGTGCCTTTTTCGTGCGCCGAAACGGTGAAGTTATTTAACATATAGATAAAGTTGTCTTCCGCAGCCGCGTGTTTTTCGGGGTTGGGGAAATAACCTTTTATATCGGTTTTTTTCTCGTCGTCGGACTTGTCCTTGACGGCGGGGTATTTGTTTTCGTAGACCTTTACGAAATCGCTTTTAGCATAAAGTTTATCGAAAACCTTATCCCACGCGTCGCTGTTTGCAACGGAGATGATACCCGAATCCACGGATGAAGAATAGGCGGAGTTGTCGGTAGATTTTGTCCAACCCGTAAGGGAAGTTATAGGAAAGTCGTCCGCGGTTTTGTCGTAAGTTCCGTATTTAAATAAGCGGTTGGAGATAATTTCCGTATCCGTTTCGTTGTAAGTGTAAGTCGTCGTGTCGGAACTGCCTGACTCCGAATCTGTACTTTTGTCGCACGCCACGGCAAAAGCGCAGGCGCAGAACAGGCACAGCACGGAAAGGAAAACGATAATAGATTTGAAAGCCTTGGAGAGAGATTTTGTAGTCATAAATCCACCTTGATAAAAAGTAACCGTTTAATTTTTAATTTTAACTTTTTTATTAAAATACTTATTCATTATATATTATCTTGAGAGAAAAATCAACCTTACGCGTAAACTTTATAAATAAAAATAGTAAAAAAGTAGTAAAAAGCGTCAAATTACGGAAAATATTGAGTATGAAAGCCTGTAAACTTGCGGACAAAAAACGGAAAAACGCGTTAAAGACGGTAGTCGGACTGATTGCGGGATTTATAAACGGATTGTTCGGCGGCGGTGGCGGAATGATAGTGGTTCCGTGTTTGAAATATCTTTTGAAATACGAAACGGACTCCGCCCACGCGACGGCTATTGCGGTAATACTGCCGTTGTCGGTTTTAAGCGGGATATTTTACGCGGCGTTCGGAAACGTCGTGTGGGAACCCACTCTTTTTACAACGATAGGCGTAACGGTCGGGGGGATAATGGGCGCTGTTCTCTTAAAAAAACTGTCGCCCCCGCCTATAACGCTTATATTTTCCGCGGTAATGGCGATAGCGGGCGTAAAAATGTTGCTATTTTAAGAAATTCAAATCGGAGAGAGTTATGGAGTGGTTATGGTTTATACTTGCGGGAATTGCGGGCGGAGTGCTCGGCGGTATGGGGATGGGCGGCGGAACCGTGCTTATTCCGCTATTAAATATAGGCTTCGGGTTAGAACAGCATCTTGCACAAGCGATAAATCTTATAAGTTTCGTACCGATGGCGATAGTAGCGCTCGCCATACACGTAAAAAACGGGCTTGTTGAAACTTCGGGGCTTGTACTTATTATTCTTACGGGACTTGTTTCCTGCGCGGTCGGTTGCTTTATCGCGAGAGAAATAAACGCCGGAGTTTTAAGGCGGATATTCGGCGGATTTTTGACGATTTTGTCGATTATTCAGGTAATCGGGATACTGCGTAAGAAAGGTAAAAAAACGCGCGGATAATTGTGCAATTTGTACAGCCGTTGATGTTGTTGAAAAATTCGGAAAAATTCTCTGAAATTTTGTCAAAACACAAGACGACCTGTAAAAAAAGAAAAAAATCGGCATAAAAAAGTCGTACGGAAACGTCGCTGAAAGGCTTATTAAAATCCCGTAAAAAAAAGTGCACAAATTTAAAAAAAGGTCTATACAAACACAATATACTGTGGTATAATAAAAACTGTAATTGCTTATATGCGTTTTTGCGTGTATGGCGTGGCAATCGTTTAGTTGTAATTTTTATTGCACTTTAAGTGTTTTACGGGGAGTATAGAGTGGAAAAAATAGGTATTATCGACTTGGGATCGAACACTGCAAGATTACTTATAGTAGAAGTATCAGAAAACGGTTATTTTCAGGTGATAGATCAACTGAAAGAAGCGCCGAGACTCGGCGAAGGTATGGAAAAAGAAGGGTTTTTAAAGCCGCAAAGAATTCAGGCGACCATAAAAGTTCTTAAAATGTTCCGTAGGCTTTGCGACGTAAATCGGATAGATCGTATTATCGCCGTCGCGACGGCGGCGGTCAGGCGCGCCAAAAACCAGCGCAGTTTCTTAGACGAAATAGCGGCGACCTGCGGTATAAAATTCCGCGTTTTAAGCGCGGAAGAAGAAGCGCTTTACGTCTATCGCGGAGTAATAAACACGATGGACGTTCCGAAAGGTCTAATACTCGAAATAGGCGGCGGCAGTACGAAGATCGTGTACTATAACAGAAGAAATCTGTTGAATTACGAAACGTTGCCGTTTGGAGCGATATCGCTTACCGAACTTTTCGAAGGCGAAAATCTTTCGCCCGAAAAACAGTCTGAAAAGGTGGAAGAATTTTTTACCGAGCAGTTATCTAAAATAGAGTGGCTTAAAAACGTGGATTCGGAAGTGCAACTTATCGGCGTCGGCGGTTCGTTCAGAAATCTTTGCCGTATGACGAAGATAATGAAAAAGTATCCGCTTAAAACCATACATAACTACGTCGTTCAAGACGCGGATTTCGGGCACGTTTACGATATGATAAGGTCTTTGGATCTTGATAGAAAGAAGAAGATAAAAGGATTGTCGAGCGGTAGGGCGGATATACTTCCCGCGGCGCTTGCGGCGATAAACGCGTTTAAGAAATATATGAATCTCGGCGATATCGTGATAAGCGGCAGCGGGCTTCGGACGGGGATATTGTTTAATTACGCTGTTCCGATCACTTTGGACAAGCCCGTTTCCGACGTTTTGGGGTACAGTCTTAATTCGCTGATCGAGTTTTACGGTTGCAACCGCGCGCATACGGAACAGACCGCTTATCTTGCGATACAACTTTTCAAGCAACTGCGCGTACTGCATAAATTCCCGCGGCAATACATAAGGATACTAAAAATAGCGTCCTATCTTTACGAAGCGGGCAAGCGCGTCGGGTTTTACAATTTTGAAAAGAATAGCGCGTATATGATATTGAGCGCGCCCATCTGCGGCGTAAGCCACAGAGATCTCGTTATGGCTTCGTTCGTCGCGTCCAGCACGGGTATAGACGATATCAACGCGCAGGACTGGAACAGATACCGCGACCTGCTCACCGACGAGGACGTGGACGCGGTCAGGAAAATGGGCGTAATGCTCCGCATAGCGAGCGCTTTCGACAGAAGTATGTCGTTACTCGTAAAGGGGGTCAACTGCGATATTCTCGGCGATTCGGTTATTATGAAAACCGAACTTGACGGCGACGCGACGTTGGAACTTTCGTCCGCGATGGAAGTCGGGTCCGATTTCAGAAAGATATTCAAGAAAAATCTCGAAATATTATGATGATAAAATTTGTTATAGATTTCGATAGCGCGTACACGAACGTGTATAAACTCGGTAGCGGGTTGGTTTTGTCAGAACCTACCGTGGCCGCCGTCGAAGAAGGTGAAAAGGGCGAAATAAAGGCGATAGGTCAGGAAGCGTATAGGCTTATCGGCAAAACGTCTAAAAACACCAAAATAGTTTTTCCCGTATTTGAAGGCGAGATAGTCAACGAACGCGTGGCGACGGGTGTGCTCGGCGGATTTATCAAAAAAGTAAAACCGGAAAAATTTACTTCTTTTTCCGTGCTTTTTGCCGTTCCGTGCGGAACTACGGCGGAAATGGCGGCAAAATACAGGGCGGTTGCAAAAGCGTGCGGAGCGAAGAAATGCGTTTTCGTCGAAAGTCCTATTCTGTCGGCGCTTGGGCAGAGAATACCGCTTTCGGACGCGACGCCGTGTTTCGTTATAGAAATGTCGGGCGGTACGACGAATATCGCAGCGGTTACTCTCGACGGCGTTATCGCGGGGATTTCGGTAAATTTCGGCGGGAACAAGATAAGTACGGATATAATAGACTTCGTTGCGCAGGAGTACGGTTTGCAGATAGGTTTGCAAACAGCGGAAAGACTTAAAAAAGAGATAGGAAGTTTAGAAAAGAACGACGGGCTGACTCTCGTGGTAAACGGAAGGGATATAGAAAGCGGGAAACCGCGTTCGGTTTCTGTGAGAGCGATGGATCTTGTCGGTACTGTTTCCGTATATTACGATAAGATTGCGGAACTTGCGGTGGAACTTCTTAAAAAACTCCCGCCGGAAGTTTCGGCGGAGATAAGACACGAAGGCGTTTACGTTTCGGGCGGAGCGTCCTGCGTGTATGGGCTGGAACGGTATTATTCCGACAAATTCGGTATGAAGGTAAACGTTGCCGAGAACGGACTTATGAGCGTTGCGCTGGGCGGCGGGATTGCCGTCGGCAACGAAGAACTGTTGAAAAAAATCGCCCTTAAAACCGAATAAAAAAATAAAATCCGTACCGCCTTGGCGTAACGGTAAACAAACGAATATTTTTAAGCGACAAAAAAACGCGAGTTTTTTGCAAAATAAGCAAAATGCGCGTTTTTTTATTGTTTACAATGTATAAAAAGGAGTATTCGGTGGCAAGAAAGATAGTAATAACGTCAGGTAAGGGCGGCGTCGGCAAGACCACGGTTACCGCTAATCTCGGCATATTTTTATCTACGTTAGGTGCGAGAGTGGCGATGGTGGACGTGGACTTCGGGCTTAATAATCTCGACGTCGTTATGGGCGTGGAAAACAGAATAGTTTACGACCTTTCCGACGTGCTTTCGGGAAGATGCAGGGCAAAGCAGGCGCTCGTACAGGATAACGAAAGGAAAAATCTTTTTATCCTTCCGTCGGGCGGGCTTAACGGCACTTCGCAGGTGTCGGGGCAAGAACTTAAACTGATAACGGAAAGCCTTTCGCAGATTTTCGACTATATTCTGATAGATTGTCCCGCGGGCATAGGCGTCGGATTTCACCGTGCCGTCGCCTGTGCCGAAGAAGCGATCGTCGTTGCGACGCCCGCTCTTACGAGTTTAAGGGACGCGGACAAGACGGTAACGGTGCTTAAAAGTTATAGGTTGAATAGCGTCGGGCTGGTGGTTAACAGGGTAAGGGGCGACCTTATAATGAGCGATAAAATGCTTCTTCCGCGCGATATCGAAGAACTCTTAAAAACCGACCTTTTAGGCGTTGTCCCCGAAGAAGACGCCGTGTTTTTATCGGGCGCGTATCTTCCGAAAACGTCCGACGCGTTCAAGGCGTATAAGATGCTAGCGTTAAAGGTACATAAGGGTGCGGGAAAAATTTTCGACCCGACGAAAAAATACTCGGGATTTTTCGGCAGTATAAGAAGGAGCATAAAGCGTAGCGTATGAAAGGCAAAAAGAGCAGCATGATAAGGATGGAAAATCTTATAAACGGCGATAGGTTAAAGCATAGCGGCGAGTTTTCCGAATTGCTTACGGGGGACGTGAACAGAGTGTTAAAAGATTATTTCGATTATAAGGGTTATCCGCTTGTCGAAGTTATGAAAAACGGCGGATTTTTCGAAGTAAAAATAACTCTCGTTGCGGAAAGATTAAAAGCGTTCTCATCTTTGCCGCAAGATTGATTTTTTAAGAGATATAATGGCGTTTTTCAATACGTTTATGACAGACATAATGCAAAATTTTAACTTTTTTATTCCTTTACGAATAAAATAAGCGTATAAAGGCAAAAATACGGATATGCTTATAGGATTTTGCATAGGAGTAGTCGTCGGCGCGAACGTCGGACTTATAATATTTTCTTTATTCGGTATAAACGGCAGGGTACGAAAGTAACGCGACGACGATACGGACGATATTATTGTAAATAGTAAATTTTCTATAAAAAACGCAAGACAAAGCGTTCGGTTTTTCCGAGCGTTTTTTGTTTTAAATAATTGACAGTATACTATATTTAGTAGTATAATCAAAGCATAATACACAAAAAGGGGTATCAAGTATGAGAAATTATTACTTGGCGATAGATATAGGCGCTTCGAGCGGAAGACATATTCTCGGGCATATAGAGAACAGGAAAATGGTTTTGGAAGAAATTTACCGCTTTCGCAACGGCGCGGAAAAGCAGGACGGCAAACTCGTCTGGAACGATAAAGAACTGTATAAAAGCATAGTCGAAGGGCTTAAAAAGTGCAAGGAAATCGGTAAGATACCCGTCAGCATAGGCATAGACACTTGGGGGGTAGATTACGCGCTTTTAGATAAAGACGACAATCTGTTGGGAGAAGTTTATTCCTACCGCGACGAAAGGACGCTTGCCGTTATGAAGGAAGTTTATTCTATAATTTCCGAAAGCGAACTCTATGCTCGCACGGGTATAAAAGAGCAGGTGTTCAACACGATTTTCCAACTGTATTGCGATAAAAAATCGGGCAAACTCGATAAAGCGGAAACCTTCCTTATGATGCCCGATTACTTGCATTTCTTGCTTACGGGCGTTAAAAAGAACGAATATACCAACGCTTCGACGACGGGGCTTTTAAACGCTAAAAACCGCGACTGGGATTATGAAATAATAGATAAACTCGGATTTAAGAAATCGCTGTTCCGTCCGCTTTCCTATCCTTGCGATAAAGTGGGGAGTTTGCGTCCCGAAATAGTAAAAGAAGTGGGATTTACCGCTTGCGTGTATCTGCCCGCGACTCACGACACGGCGAGCGCTGTTATGGCGGTACCTTCCGAAAACGACCCGCTTTACATATCGAGCGGCACTTGGTCTTTAATAGGTATCGAAACGCCCAAGGAAAACACGACCGAGCAAGCGAAAACGAGCGGTTTCACCAACGAAGGCGGATTTAACAAGACCGTAAGATTTTTGAAGAACATAATGGGAATGTGGATGATACAATGTATCAAGAAGGAACTTAACGACAAGTACAGTTTCGTCGAACTCGTTGCGCTCGCGAAAGAAGCGAAAGACTTCGGTAGCCGCGTGGACGTCAACGACCTTTCTTTTTTCGCACCCGACAGCATGATAAAAGCGGTAACCGATTATTGTAGAAAAACGGGGCAAAAGATTCCCGAAACCGTGGGCGAAATAGCGTATTGCGTGTATGCGAGCCTTGCCGAAAGTTACGTCCGTTCGGTGGAACAGATAGAAGAAATAACGGGTTCGTCTTTCGACAAGATACATATAGTCGGGGGCGGCTCGCAGAATGTACTTATGAACGAACTCACGGCGCGTTTTACTAAAAGAACGGTCGTCGCAGGACCTGTCGAAGCGACCGCGACGGGCAACCTTATCGCACAAATGATGGCATGCGGCGAAATCAAGAGCCTTTCGGAAGGCAAACGCCTTATCCGCGATTCGTTCGAGATAAAAGAAATAAAAGTGTAAAGGACAAATCTATGAAAAACGTATTCGACGTACTTAAAGAAAGGGGATTTATAAAACAGACCGTCTACGAAGACGAACTGATAAAAAAACTTGGCGAAGAATCCGTGCCGTTTTATATCGGATTCGACCCGACGGCGGACAGTTTGCATATCGGGCATTATATCCCGATAATGGCTATGTCGTGGATGCAGAAATACGGGCATAAACCCATCGCACTTTTCGGCGGCGGCACGGGTATGATAGGCGACCCTTCCGGCAGAAGCGATATGCGCCAGATGCTGACCAAGGAAACCATCGCGCATAATATCGAGTGTTTTAAAAAGCAGATGTCGAGATTTATAGATTTTGAAGGCGAGAACGCGGCGATATGCGCAAATAACGCCGACTGGTTGCTGAATTTAAACTACGTAGATTTTCTGCGCGATATCGGCGTGTATTTTTCGGTAAACAAAATGCTCACCGCCGAGTGCTTTAAGCAACGTATGGAAAAGGGACTTACCTTTTTGGAATTCAACTATATGCTTATGCAGGGCTACGACTTTTTGTATCTCAATCAAAAATACGGTTGTATGTTGGAAGTCGGCGGCGACGATCAGTGGTCGAATATGCTTGCGGGCGTGGATTTAATACGCAGGAAAGAGAAAAAGAGCGCGTTCTGTCTGACCTGCACCTTGCTTTTAAATAGCGAAGGCAAAAAGATGGGAAAGACCCAAAAAGGCGCGCTGTGGCTTGACGAAAACAAGTGTTCGGTGTACGACTTTTATCAGTATTTCCGCAACGTGGAAGACGTCAAGGTGGAAGAGTGTATGCGTCTTTTAACCTTTATGGATTTAGACGAGATAAAGGAACTTACGAAATATAACGACGAGCGTATGAACGCGGCGAAGGAACGACTCGCCTTTGAAGTAACTAAATTAGTTCACGGCGAAGAAAAGGCGAAAGCGGCTGAAAAACAGGCGAAAGCGGCGTTCGGCGGCGGTAGCGAAGAAGATATGCCGACCGCGGAAATAGATAAAGGCACGGAGTTTATAAGCGACGTTTTAGTGGCGGCGGGACTCGCTAAATCCAAAGGCGAAGCCAAGCGCTTGATAGAAGGCGGCGGCGTTACGGTAGGGAACGACAAAATATCCGACCCGTTCGCAAAAATTTCCGACGCGGTAAAATCAAGCGGCGAATTTATTATTCATAAGGGCAAAAAGGCGCACGTTAAAGTCGTTTTGAAATGAGCGGATTTAAGACGGTCGTCGGCGAAGCGGAAAGCGTTACCGTTATAGAGCGGTCGAAATTCGTCTGTATGATAAAGGGGATAGAAACGGAAGCGGAAGCACGGGAATACGTCGACTGCGCACGTAAAAAATATACCTTGGCAAATCACTACTGTTACGCGTACGTTGCCGACGAAAAGGGCGTTTGCCGCAAGTTTTCGGACGACGGCGAGCCGCACGGTACGGCGGGTATGCCGATACTTTCGGCGCTTACGGGGCGCGGACTGTGTAAGACCGTCGCGGTGGTCGTTCGTTATTTCGGCGGAATAAAACTCGGCACGGGCGGGCTTTCGAGAGCATACGGCGGCGCGTGCCTGTCCGCAATCGAAAACGCTGAAATCCGCGAGATTTCCGAAGCGGAATTTTATTCTCTCGCGCTGTCTTACGCGGGGTACGAAAAAATCGCGGCGTTAATTAGCAACGGGGTGGTTTCCACCGAGTTCGGCGAAAGTGTAAAAGTTAAAATCGCCGTAAAACCGACAGTTGACGGCGAAAAAAGTCTTATTGATAAAATTTCAGACACTCTCGGAAACGACGTGAAAATTACTTTTGAAGAAAAGGGGTATTTCGCGTTTTAGCGGGTAAAAGTTTAAATAAATATGCGTAAAATTACGGCTATATCGACGATAAAGAGTATTCGAAAAGGTTTATAGAGAGCACGTCTAAAACGCAGGGCAAGCGGCTTATCGAATACAAACTGATGATGAAAGGGGTAAGAAAGGAAGATATCGCCGCC
>ONQV01000045.1 GCA_900320065.1 uncultured Eubacteriales bacterium
GGGCGGATATGGAAAATCCGTATATCACTTACGACGACAATTATATCGAATCGGAGTGGTGGGCGCTTAAACAAATCGCCGAAAAGGGACTTTTATACAAGGGCTATAAAATCGTTCCGTACTGTCCGCGTTGCGGCACGGCGCTTTCTTCTCACGAAGTCGCGCAAGGGTATAAAGACGTAAAGGAAACTTCCGTTTTCGTCGGGTTTAAGGCGAAAAATCGTGAAAACACTTATTTCCTTGCTTGGACGACCACGCCTTGGACGCTCCCGAACAATATGGCGCTCTGTATGAACCCCGCCGAGATTTATTCCGAGATAAAGACGGCGGACGGCACGCATTATATTCTTGCCAAAGCGCTTATCGGAAAATACTTTGAAGAATACGAAACCGTGTCCGAAAAGACGGGTAAAGAATACGAGTACGAAGAGTATATTCCGCTTTACGATTTTGCGCTTGCGGATATAGAGAAAAACGGGCAGAAAGCGTTTTTCGTAACTAACGCCGATTACGTTACCATGGAAGACGGCACGGGCATAGTTCATATCGCTCCCGTTTACGGCGAAGACGACCACGTCGTAGGAGACAGATACAATCTGCCGTCCGTTAAACTCGTAGACCCGCAAGGGAATTTGGACGGTCGTTGCGGAAAATTCGCGGGGATGTTCGTTAAAGACGCGGACAAACTTATAATTGCCGACCTTAAAGAACGTCAATTACTCTTTAAGACTATGGAATTTACCCACAGTTATCCTTTCTGCTGGCGTTGCGATACTCCGCTTATTTATTACCCCCGTGAAAGTTGGTTTATTAAAATGACCGCCGTTAAAGACAGACTTATCGCGGCGAACGATTCGGTCAACTGGATGCCCGAAACGATAAAAGCGGGCAGAATGGGGAATTTCCTTGAAAACGTTATCGACTGGGGCATTTCCCGTGAAAGATACTGGGGCACGCCGCTTCCCGTTTGGGTTTGCAACAAGTGCGGCAAAATCCACGTTATCGGCAGTAAAAAGGAACTTAAAGATCTTTGCCATATAGAAGGGGATATAGAACTTCACCGCCCGTATATCGACGATTGTACGTTCGAGTGCGAGTGCGGCGGCACTTTCGTGCGCGAAAAGGACGTTATCGATTGTTGGTTCGATTCGGGTTCGATGCCGTTCGCGCAGTTTCATTATCCCTTTGAAAATAAAGAACTTTTTGAAAAACATTTTCCCGCGGACTTTATTTCCGAAGCGATCGACCAAACGCGCGGCTGGTTTTATACTTTGCTTGCTGTTTCGACCTTGCTTTTCGATAAAGCGCCGTTTAAAAACTGTATCGTTTTAGGACACGTCAACGACAAGAACGGTATCAAAATGAGTAAACATAAAGGAAACGTCGTAGATCCGTGGACGGTGCTCGATAAACAGGGGGCGGACGCAGTCAGGTGGTATTTCTATACCGGCTCTGCACCTTGGTTGCCTTCAAGATTTTACGAAGAAGCGGTCTCCGAAGCCCAACGTAAATTTATGGGTACTTTCTGGAACACTTACGCGTTTTTCGTGTTGTATGCGGAAATAGACGGTTACGACCCGAGTAAATTCGACCTGAAAAAGTGCAAACTTTCTTTAATGGATAAGTGGATTTTATCTAAAATGAACACGCTTATCAAGAAGGTTGACGACGGGCTTAATTCTTACGATATTTTCGGTGCGGCACGGGCGCTTTCCGCGTTTACGGACGACCTTTCCAACTGGTACGTGCGCCGCGGACGCGAGCGCTATTGGGGTTCGGGTATGACCGAAGACAAAGCGGCGGCTTATACCACGCTTTACACTGTTTTAACAACGGTTGCACGTCTATCTGCACCGTTTACGCCCTTTATGGCGGAATCCGTCTATCAGAACTTAGTGCCCGCGTTTTATAAGGACGCGCCCATTTCCGTACACCTTTGTTCCTTTCCGAAAGCAGACGAGTCTTATATCGACGGCGCGCTCGAAGAAGGGATGCAGAACGTTTTGGATATCGTCGTGTTAGGTAGGTCTTGCAGAAACGCGTCGAATATCAAAAACCGCCAGCCGCTTTCAAAACTTTTCGTATGTTCGGAAAACAGAAAGGAACTTTCCGACGAACTTTTGGCAATCGCGGAAGACGAGTTGAACGTTAAAGAAATCGAATATCTTAAAGACGCGTCGAGATTCGTTTCGTATAAGATTAAACCGCAACTTAAAACGCTCGGGCCTAAATACGGTGCGAAACTCGCTAAAATCAGAAAACTTTTTGAAACCGCTGACGCTAACGAGATAGTCGCTACCGTAAAGAGCGGCGCGGCGTATAAAACCGAATTCGAAGGCGACGCGTTTGAATTTACGCTCGACGACCTGCTTATAGAGAGCGACAGCGCCGAAGGTTTCGTTTCGGCGAGCGATAACGGACTTACCGTAGTTCTCGACACCGTCGTTACTCCCGAGCTTTTGCAGGAAGGCGTAACACGCGAACTTATTTCCAAAATTCAAACGATGAGAAAAGAAGCGGGCTTTGACGTCGTGGACAGAATAAACGTTTACTATACGTCGGACGACGAAGGCATTAAAAACGCTATGAATTCGGCGGTACTGAAATCGGTCGTTCTTGCGGATACAATAATTTGCGGTGCTTCGGAAGGCTTTACCAAAGAGTTAGACGTGAACGGGGCAAAATGTACTGTTACGGTAGTTAAGGCGGCGAAATAATGAAAGCCGCCCTTTGGAAAGATTATTCCGTTATCGCTACGGGCGACGGCTATAAACTCGAAAGATGGGGGAAGGTCGTTCTTCTTCGTCCCGACCCGCAAGTGATCTGGAAAAGCAGGGTAAAACTCGACGAATATAAAAATCTTTCCGCCAAATATATCCGCAGCGATACGGGCGGGGGGCACTGGGTAATAAAGAACAAGATGCCCGAAGAGTGGACGGTTTCTTATAACGACCTTAAATTCAAGGTCAAGCCTATGGGTTTTAAGCATACGGGGCTGTTTCCGGAGCAAGCGGTAAACTGGGACTATATGCGTTCGCTCGTCGAAAAAAGCGGCAGGAAAATAAGCGTTTTAAATCTCTTTGCCTATACGGGTGGCGCGACTTGCGCTCTTCTTAAATCGGGGGCGAGCGTCTGCCACGTGGACGCTGCGAAAGCGATGGTGGAGCGTGCCAAGGAGAACGCGGCACTGTCGGGCGTCTCCGGCGGAGACGTCAGATATATCGTGGACGACTGTAAAAAGTTCGTGGAGCGTGAAATACGCCGCGGCAGAAAGTACGACGCCATCGTAATGGACCCGCCGTCTTACGGCAGAGGGCCTAGCGGCGAAATATGGAAACTCGAAGCCGAACTTTACCCGCTTGTCGAACTCTGCGAAAAAGTATTGTCCGATAATCCGTTGTTCTTTCTTATCAACAGTTATACGACGGGACTTCAACCGCAGGTCATTAAAAACGTGCTGGTTTCCGCGGTGCAAAATACGCGCGGCGGTAAAACCGACGCTTACGAAGTAGGGCTAAAAACCGAAGAACAGGATATAATTCTTCCGTGCGGCAACAGCGGTATCTGGACGAATATTTAAGGTATGAAAAATGGACGAACTTACTATTCTTTACGAAGACAACCATATAATCGTGGTGCTTAAACCGCAAAATATTCCTACTTGCGAAGACGAAAGCAAGGATAGGGATATGCTGACGATTATAAAGGAATATATAAGGGAAAAATACGGAAAAACAGGCAACGTTTATTTGGGGCTTGTGCACAGGCTTGACCGTCCTACGGGCGGCGTGATGGTGTTCGCAAAATCGTCAAAAGCCGCCGCGCGCCTTTCGGAACAAATGAAAACAGGCGATTTTGAAAAGCGGTATTACGCGGTACTTTGCGGCGTTCCGAAGGAAGATCAGGCGATTTTAACGCACTACCTTAAAAAGAACGCGATAAACAATATGGTTTACGTTTGCCCGCCGCTGACCGAAGGCGCGAAATTTGCCGAACTCGATTACAGAATTCTGGAAAAGAAAGGTGAATATTCCCTTGCGGACGTAAGACTTCACACGGGCAGAAGTCATCAGATACGCGTACAGATGAACGCTATCGGCTGCCCGGTTTACGGCGATATGCGTTACGGCGGAGAGAAAGCGAAAAAGGGTTATTTGGCACTTTGGGCGTATTATTTGGCGTTTACGCACCCCGTCAGCCGCGAAAGGCTGGTTTTCAGGGTACAACCGCCGAAGGATGTTTCGCCTTGGACGGCTTTTAATACCGAGCAGTCGGTAACGATTTTAAAACCTAGTTTGTAACTTATAAAATGCAACTTAAACCGTTGCATTTTTAGTTAAAGGGGAAGTTTTGGAGAAGTTTAAGAACATTTTGCGTGTGTTTCTCGCGTTTTTCAAAATAGGTCTGTTTACGTTCGGGGGCGGCTACGCCATGATAGCCGTTATAGAACGTGAACTCGTCGAGAAGAAGGGATGGATAACACACGAAGAATTTTTGGATATAATCGGCATTGCGGAATCTTCCCCGGGTCCGCTTGCCGTGAATTCCGCAACCTTTATCGGTTATAAAAGGTGCGGTTTTTTCGGGGCGCTTTTCGCGACTTTGGGCGTTATATTGCCTTCTTTTATAATTATTTTTGCTGTTTCTCTGGTATTCGAGCGGTTTTTGGCGCTCGAATACGTCGGTTACGCTTTTCGCGGAATACAGGCGTGCGTTGCGTTTTTGATTTTATCCGCTGGGATAAAAATGTTAAAGCATTTAAAACGCAACCTTTTCAACGTTTTACTTGTAAGTCTTACGATAGCCGCAATGATTTTGCTTGAATTTTTCGCTCCGAATTTTTCTACCGTATTTTTAATACTTATCGGCGGGGTGATAGGGCTTTGCGTTTATCTCGTCGGGTATTTTAAGTCGAAAAACAAAGACGAAAAAGGGGGTAACGGATAATGCCCCTGCTGTTGGATTTGTTTTTAACCTTTTTGAAAATAGGTGCGGTGTCCTTCGGCGGGGGCTACGCTATGATTCCGATGCTTACCGACGAAGTGTTAGCGCACGGCTGGCTGACAGATGCCGAACTTATGAATTTTATCGCCGTTTCGGAATCCACCCCGGGGCCTATCGCTATAAACATGGCGACGTTCGTGGGAGCAAGTCAGGGTGGGATTTTAGGCGCGTTTTTAGCGACGGTCGGCGTCGTTTTGCCCGCGTTTATAATTATACTTATAGTTGCGTCGTCGATAAAAGGACTTTTACAATTTGCAGGGGTAAAGGGCTTTTTATCGGGCGTTCGCCCCGTGGTCGTGGGACTTATAATATCGACGGGAGTATTGCTTTTTATATCCGTCGTTTTAGGTTATACGAAAATCAGCGAGCCGCTTGATTTCGACTATAAAGCGCTCGTAATTTTTGCATTATGCGCGGTAGTTTATTTCGTATATAAATTCATAAGGAAAAAATCGATATCGCCTATACTTTTAATTGTTTTGTCCGCGCTACTCGGTATGCTGATGTACGGGGTGTTTTATTAAAAATCTCATATAAAAACGCCGCCCACGAACATTTTCGTGGGCGGCGTCTTTGTCAGTAATCCCATACGGGAATATACTCTTCGCTTGCGGAAAGTCGCTTTTGATAAAACATTTTTTCTATTCCCTTTGAGATGGCGTAATCTATTACGCTATCGTATTCCCGTTTGGTTATTTTTCTGTTGAGTTCGGGGAAATCTTTTATATCGCCCATAGGGGTGTATTGACTCATAACGTTAAGATAGGCATTGTCTTTTAAGTTGTCTGCGAAAAAGTCTATTATGCGTTTACTGTCCTGCGTACAGGTAGGAAGAACTAAGTGTCTTACTATCGTTCCGCTTTTAAGCATACCTTTTTCATTAAAGGCGAGCGGTTTGTTCGCCATAAAAAGAACGGCTTTGCTTGCGTATTCAAAATAATTTTCTTTTCCGGTATAACGCTTTGAAAGCACGGGGGAATAAAATTTCAGGTCGGGAAGATAGACGTCGATAAACGGGTCTATTTCTTGTAAACCTTCAAGTCTTTCATATCCGTGCGTATTGTAAACGACGGGGATTTCAGGTCTATAAATTTCAAGCGCTTTTATGATTTTATCCGAAAACTGCGTGGGGGTAACGAGATTGATATTTTCCGCACCCGCTTGTTCGAGTTCTTGAAAGATATCCGCAAGTTCTTGTACGGAAATTTCTTTTCCGCGAAGATTTCTCGATAATTCGTAGTTCTGACAAAATCTGCATTTTAAGGAGCATCCGCAGAAAAATACCGTGCCCGAGCCTTGCGTACCCGAAATGCACGGTTCTTCGAATTTGTGAAGATAATACTTCGCTATTTTTATTTTATCGCCCGCGCCGCACGCGCCCGCTTGCTTTGAACGGTCCGCACCACACGAAAGGGGGCAAAGGCTACAAGAGTTATTCAAGTTCGAAAGCACCCGTATAAAGTTGATAATATTTGCCTTTTTCGTTGATGAGCGCAGTATGCGTTCCGCGTTCTATAATTCTGCCGAGTTCGAGTACCATAATAACGTCGGAATTTTGCACCGTCGAAAGTCTGTGCGCAATAACGAATACAGTCCTGCCTTCCATAAGTCTGTCCGTGCCTTTTTGTACGAGCAGTTCGGTTCGTGTGTCTATGGACGAAGTCGCTTCGTCAAGTATCATAACGGGCGCGTCTTTTACCGCGGCGCGCGCTATCGACAAAAGTTGTCTTTGTCCTTGCGAAAGGTTACCGCCGTCCGCCGTAAGCATAGTGTTGTAGCCTTGCGGAAGTCTTGTTATAAAGTCGTCTGCGTAGGCTAGTTTTGCCGCCGCGATACACTCTTCGTCGGTTGCGGAAAGTCTGCCGTAGCGGATATTTTCCATAACCGTTCCCGTAAACAGGTTAGTGTCTTGCAAAACTATTCCGAGCGAACGCCTTAAATCCGCTTTCTTGATTTTATTTATGTTTATACCGTCGTAACGTATTTTTCCGTCCGCAATATCGTAAAATCTGTTTATAAGGTTAGTAATGGTGGTTTTGCCCGCGCCCGTCGCACCGACGAAAGCGACGTGCTGACCCGGGTGAGCGTAAAGACTTACGTCGTGCAAAACTATTTTTTCAGGCACGTAACCGAAGTCGACGTCAAACATCTGGATATCGCCTTTAAGCGGGGTATAGGTGATCGTGCCGTCGGCTTTATGCGGGTGCTTCCATGCCCAAAGCCCCGTTCTTTCGGCGGTTTCGACAATATTGCCGTTTTCGTCCGTTTTGTAATTGACGAGCGTAACGTAACCGTCGTCGGTTTCTGGCGTCTGGTCTAAAATATCGAATATTCTCGAAGCGCCGGCAAGCCCCATGACGATAGAGTTTATCTGTTGCGACGATTGCGAAATGTTGCCGGTAAACTGACGGCTGACTGGCAGGAACGCCATAATTACGATTATAAATTCTATCGTGCCGTAAGAAAGACCCGTTATTGAGAGATTCGGAACTTCGAGCGTGGCGAGAACACCGCCTACGAACGCCACGAAGATATAAAGTATATTTCCGAGATTACCCATTATCGGCATTAAAATATTCGCAAAAGTGTTGGCTTTCGTAGCCATTTCACACAGTTCTTCGTTTTTTTCGTCGAATTCGGCTTTAGATTGCTCTTCGTGGCAGAATACTTTTATAACTTTTCCGCCTTGCATCATTTCTTCGATAAAGCCTTCTTCACGTCCAAGCGATTGTTGTTGCTTGATAAAATATTTCGCGCTTCTTCCGCCGACGGATTTGGTAACTTTAAACATTACGAATACGCCTGCGAATATGACGAGCGAAAGCCAAATGCTGTACGACATCATAAGTACGAGTAGGGTAATGATGCTGATTAAAGACGATAACAGTTGCGGGATACTTTGCGAAACGAGTTGGCGGAGCGCGTCGGTGTCGTTGGTATACACGCTCATAAGGTCGCCGGTTTTATGCGAATCGAAATAACTTATGGGCAGAGATTGCATTTTGTTAAAAATACCCGTTCTCGTTTGGTGCAGAAACTTTTGCGTTAATATCGCGCCGAGCCGCGTATAGACGAAAGAACATATAACGTTGACGAGATACACCGACCCCATTACCGCAAAAACGGTGATAAGGGAAGGGAGAACTTTATCGAAGGCTTCGTTGCCCGTAAGACCAGATCCGCCGTCCGCAACCGGTTTTGCGTAAGTTAAACCGTCGTTTATTATTCCGAGCAAGGTTTTAAGGAAGAACGACGATGCCACGCCCGTTATAGAAGTTATAACGATACAAACGATTATTGATATAAGCAACTTTTTATTTTGGGCAAAAAGCATACCGAGAAGTCTTTTCAGCGTGCCTTTTTTAGCCTTTTGCGGAGCGCCTTTTCGCCATGATGGACTGGGACGCAGAGTTCCGCTACCGTTTTCAGGGAATGCGCATCAGGTATTAT
>ONQV01000026.1 GCA_900320065.1 uncultured Eubacteriales bacterium
CTTTCATTATATATTATTTTTTCCTCTTTTGCAATAGAATATGCACCACATTCTAAATATTTTTAATTTTTTATTAAATATTTGCTAAAAAGTTTTATTTGTAATTAAACTTTTCGCAAAGATGATCAACTATTATTTTACTATAAAAATTAGTAAAGTATTCTTTTTGTTTAGCTCATAACTTGTAATAATATTTTTCATAAAAAATACCTTGCTACAACTTTTTGTCGCAAGGTGTTTTTTACTTTGTTTAGCCCGCAATATCTTCATATATCGGTATTCTAAACGCTCTTTTGCCATAATCTCTTGCATAGAGTATGGTACCATCTTTAAGTCTAATTTTAGTCCTATAGATGTAGTACTTTAAAACTTGCATATAAAACCCTCCTTGCTTTAGAACCCCTACCTTTTTCAAGGTTTTCACTGTAGCTGACCACACTTAAAGCATAATATTTATAAATAAATAATAAGAGAAAGTTTTACATATTTTTATAAAACGATTGCATTTTTCGTTTTATTTTGTTATACTAAAGATGCGAATCGATACGTATAACAATAATATGTATCACGAGAAAGGCAGGGTGATTAGGGTTCATTCCTGTCTTTTTTCTTTTATTTTTTACTTAAATCAACTATTAAAAATTTTTTCCCATCGTCTTCTTCTATTCTTGCCGGAAAAGGCACGCCCGCGCCTGAAAGCTGAATCTTTGCAACTTTTGCAATTTCAGTTACAAGCAATTTTGATTGTATCCGAAGCCATTTTTTTCTGGCATCAGTTGTAGCAAAATCAAACGATTTAATCGTAGAGTTTGCTTCTGCAGCACAAATCCCCAAAACTTTCTTTGTTTTATCAAGTCCTATATGTACTTTTTGAGGAGTACCCAAGGCTTCAATTGCTTCCCGACTGAAAATTATGCCGAGTTTAGAAACTGAAATCTTACACATACCCGAAGTATCTATTGAAAAATCAAAGGAGTATTTACCCATATAATTGCCTCCGAATTTTAGTACAGCATACAATAAGCACAAAAGCAAGAGTTTTTGTTAATTTTTTTAAATTCTATAATATTTAAAACAACTTGTCAAGCATTTAACACATAAAAATAAAATTTATCACACAATTAAAACAATTCGCAACAAAACACGTATAAACAAATCAAAATTTTAAAATAATAAAACCCGAATTTTATCTCGGGTTCTAAATTTATTTAATTTCCAAAAAACCGTTTATAAACGCGTCGGGAATAAAAGTTTTTTCGCCGACGGAAAATTGAATTTTTATGTATTTTCCTGACTTATCAATATTGATGATGTTCCCTTCACCGAATTTTTTGTGATATACAATCGCGCCAACGACAACCTTTGAAAAATCAAAAGATATTTTCGGTTCTTCTTTCTGTTGCTCTATTACTGTGGTTTTTATTACGCTAGAAAGCACGTCGCCTTTGGGTTCGGTTTTTGCGGGCGGTTCGGTAACGGCAATTTCTTCAATAGCGTCACCGCCGAAATCTCTAATCGATAAAGACGCCTGCTGATTATAGAACAGTTTTTCGTATTCCGCTTTTTTGATAACGGTATCCCAACCGCCGACTTCGTCGCTTACGTGCTTTTCAATGCCCGTATAAGAAAGCGAACTATCTTCGTACCGCTTAAACTTAAATATAGCGTCGTTCATAAGGCTTGCGTTAAACACGCCGATAGAACATAACAGTTCAAAGTCTTTAACGTCAAGTCCCGTAACCTTTTTGAAAAGCCCCGGTTCTAATTGCGTAATAACGTCTTTAAGCGAACGCTCCCTATAATCTGTAAGATACATAAATACAGGAACGCGCGTGGCGAATTTAATAAGTTTTTCCTGTATCTGCTTGCGCATGGATTTATATTCTTTTTCTTCTTGCGTAAGTTCTTTCTTTTCCCTTTCGGAAAGTTTTCCGTCGTTTTCCTTTTTGGCTTTTTTAACCGATTCAGACTTGTTTATAATCGTCGTTATATCCTGATTAAGCGAACGGAATCCTTCTATACGCATAAGCGCGTCCAACGCGTCCTTATTATTTAACAGCCGCGACAGCGTATCGTTATCGACATTTACAAGTAGCGCCGACTCCCACCGTTTAGCAAGCAACGTTGCGCTCGTTCCAGCCATAGCGATATCTAAAACGTCCTGCGCGTTTATCTGTTTCATAGTGCTGCCGTCGTATGCTAAAACGGGCAAGAAACTTATAAATTCCGCAACCTTTTTTTCGGGGTTGGATTCTTCTACGTTAAGCCGACAGGAATAATCGGAAATCTGCCTTAACGCACGGTCAAGCGCAAAGTCAAAAACATAGCACTCTCTTTTAATTATCTCCTTATCGCCCTTATCGTTTATAATCTCCCACGGCGATTGTACCCTGAACGCCGTCTGAAAATAGGTTTCGGGCGATTTAAGGTTGCGTAGCATAAACACACCCGTCCAAGGTCTAACGGTAACGCCCGTGGTAAGTTTACCGCAAGAAAGGGTTATGGTTTTAGTGTTAAGCGGATTGCCCATAGACGATTTTACGGGAATAAGCGCGTCAAGTCCTATCCCCGCCGCCGTTCCCGCGCAAACGTTTATTTTATAGTCGTGATAAAAAGCGTTTTGCTTTTGTGAAAGCAAATTCGCCATAGCAAAGCAAGACGCAACGTTCGGCAAAAACCAAAGTGTATGCGATAAAACGTTCAAAAGACGCGTGTCGGAATAAGGCATAGGCGGGCGCTTGTCCTGACCTAACTTTAAATCGTCCACACTGCTCGGAAGATAAGAGCCGCGAATTAAGTCAAGCCACTTTTGCACTTCGTTTTCGTACACGAATTTAGCGTCCTTGCCCTTGCCCTTTGCGGAAAAGAAAACGTTTAAGTCAAACTCGTCGTACTCGCCTTGCAAAGCAATTTGCCGTATGCTTTCAGGTATGCGGTAAGTCAGCATAACCATACGCGGCAAAGATAAATAGGGGTTGTCCGAACCTATCCAACTTTCTTTCGCTCTCTGTTCGTCGGAATAAGTCCAGTTGTAAATCTGATCTTCAATAAACTCCCCGCTGTTTATCGCGCGGAACGGTGTTCCCGATAAAAATAAATAGTATTTTGTAGAAATAGGCAAAAACGTTTCGTTATAAGCGTTGTCCGCTTCCGTTTCTTTATACTTTTCTATATCGAAATCGCTGTTTTCTTCTTCGTCGGGATTTTCAAACAACTTTTTCGCGTTTTCGCGCCACGCGCCGAAATGGTATTCGTCGAATATAACTAAATCCCATAAAGTTGTATGTATAAATTCGTTTTTAGCCTTTATACCGCCGTTTTCGTTAGTTCCCAAAAGATCCTGAAACGAACCGAATACCACGATAGGGCGGCTTTTATCGGCGCTTTCAAATTGCGCGTCTATATTTATTTTGTTGTCGTGCGCGTCTTTATTCGATACGAATTGCCAGCCTTCGAAATCGACGTGAGAAACAAGGTCTTCTCGCCAAGCCGATTCTACTGCGGGCTTAAAGGTTAAAACAAGCACGCGCTTTAATCCCATTTTTTTTGCAAGTTCGTAAGCCGCAAAGGTCTTACCGAAACGCATTTTTGCATTCCATAAAAACTTGGGGGCTTTTGTCGGCTCGTCGGTTTTTGCCGACTTAAAATAGTCTATTGTTTTGTTTACCGCTATAACCTGTTCGGGGCGCATAGTAAAGGTCAGCGTCCTGTTTTCTTCCGAAACGATATCGTTTTTTAATTCGTTTATCGCGGAAATAACGTCTTTCACAGTACAGTTAAACCACTCGTTTTTGTCCTGCCCTTCGTTAAGTCTTAAAAAACCCTTACGTAATAAAATTTTATGTACGTCTTTATCGGTAAAGCAACTCCCGTCGGGGCGCATTGCCGATTCTTTATAAAGCGTTTTGTGCGATAACCCGCTCGTGTGTAGTTGCTCGTTTATACGCGTTTCAACGTCTCTGTCGGTATAGCCTACTTTTATATACCCGTTATGGCTTATTGCGTCGGGCAGAATATACGCATAGATTGTCGGATTAACCTGCGGCCTTTGTATGAAAAATTCTTGACTCATAATTTATCCTTAAAAAAAGTATTGAAACAGCCTAAATGTTTTTCAATCTCTTTTTCGTCTATTATTTCATAATTAAAGAAATTAAACTTTTCTTTGTTTTGCTCATAATATTTACTTGCTGTTCTTGTCAATATCAAACATAACCGCCTTACGCTTACCCGATAAGTTTTCGTATCACCGCATAAACTTGCCGAATCAGCATAAATATCAAATTGATTTTTCTTTTCAATAAAAAGCGTAAATCTATCAATACCCGTTTTTTCTTTTTCTACGTTAGGATTGCCCTGATGCAATAGCGAACATCTTAATTGATATACTACGTCCGCACTTAAATACGGAAAGCCTGTGTTATTTTCTTTATCTTCTGGTGCTTGTTCGTACTGACCGATATTTTCTTGATACCATTGTTTATAGCGTTCGCTACTTTTTTTATCAGGGATATCAGGATATTCCGCCTTACCGCATATATCGGGCAAAATCAACGCGGTGTTTAATGCTACCAAATACAACTCATTATCAAGTGCAATATTTATCTCTTTTACAAGTTTATCTATCATATTACTCCATAGGTTTTATCATTGATTCTATAAAATCAATTTCTTCTTGCGATAAATTGTATTTTGCGTAAAGTTCCGCATCCGTCCACGGTTTAGAAAAATCTTGCATAGGCACAAATTGATAAACGCCACGCGGACCGTTCTGCGTTTTCTTTTTGATACTTACCAAATATCTGAAAAATTTTGTCTTAATATATGTTATAATATTATCGCATTGTTCCTTCGTAAAAATGTGTTTTTCAGGATCATAACCTATTACAAGATAAGTTTGCGAACATACGCTATTCGGTTCACCATAAAACGGAACACCTAAAACATAATCCATCGAACCATTTGCCGCAGGAATAAATACTTTTTTAAGTTTAATACTCGCAATATTTTTAGGTATATCTGCTTGTTTTACCCATGCATAATCTAATTTGTGAATTGCTTTATTTAGATAATACTTTATACTATTGATTGATGTTTTTTCTTTTGAGTATGCTGTCCAACTTGAAGTCAGTTGTATTTTGTTAGTGAAAAAATCTTTTGGGCTTACTAATCCCGAAAAATTATTATTTTCACCTATTATATAATTCCCTTCCGTTGCAATTATTTTATCTATAATTTTCAAAGCAACAATATCTCTTATAACAACCCCCGCACCACTTGCATTTAAATAACCTTTCTTGGATAGAACTAAATTTTGTTCTGTATGTAGATAATACTCACATTCTCCTTGACTATCTCTATCCCATAAAAAATAGTTTACTCCGCCCATAATATCAACTCCGGGGAAACACAAACTCGAATCGATATAATCGTGCATAATTCTTATACGGTTATCATTCAACATATAATCAATCCACTCATCTGAAATACCTTCCGTACTGCGTGTCATCCACCGGCTTGGTGTAATCATAACCAAGTATCTGGGGCTTAATTTTATTGCTTGAGAAATAAAGTCTTGATAAATTGCTCTCGCTTTTGATGCATTACCACTTGTATTCCCTACATTTAATTGGTAGGGCGGATTGCTTATTATTACGTCAAATTTCATATTAAATAATTTCTCCAAATTATCGGTGTGTATAAATTCGTATGCGTGTGTTTCAAGTTCTTCACCACGGTCGTATGTTTTATTTGTGCCGCAATATTTACAGCGCCCGTTTACCCAAGTATGATCTATGCGCTTAAAACGAATATTGCCTTCCGCGTTGTCAAATTTTACTACCGAAAAATCGCTGCTTGGATATTTACTGCAATAAAGTCCCCTACGGGATAATAAACTTGTAAGTTCCGTTATCGCAATTCCGAAAAGTTGTTTTTTGAATATATGGTCTAATCTTTGCTGCAAGTCGGGAAATTGCGGCTCTAATCCCTTTATAAGGCGTTTGGCGATTTCCCTTAAAAACACGCCCGTTTTGCAAGCGGGGTCTAAAAACGTAGTGTCGGGATTTTTAAAAAGTTCCTGCGGCAAAAGGTCAAGCATTTGGTTTACGATTTCGGGCGGAGTAAAAACTTCGTCGTTAGAAAGATTTGCAAGGCAACTTAAAACGTCGGGATTATAAACTTTATTGAATAAACTCTCACTCATAGTCCTGCACTCTCCTGTAATGCGTTATATACTGTCTTAAAAACGTGCCTTCGTCGTCTTCTTTTATCGTCAGTTGCTTTTTATCGCTGTTTAACAATTCGTCAAAAGTGTAATCTTTTCTCTGCAAATTACTGCCCGTTATAAACGCCCATTCGGAAAAAACTATCGGCTCTTTTAATTCGTTCCCATCCTTATCTACCTTTTTCAGCGTTAATGCGTTGCCACACACGATATTCTTTTGAAAGATAAATTTAACGGCGTCCCTTGTTTGGTCGTTTGCGTCCTTTTTGCATACCGCGGTATATTCTTTATTCCAGATTTCAAACATACGGTTTCTGCACGCTTCAACGTTATCCGCCATTATATCTACCCCGTAAATACTCGTTGCGGCAAGTACGGCGTTCTTTTCATAATCAAGCGGTGATTTTTTATACTTTGTTTTTACCACCGCAAGTTTTCTTTTAAGTATCTCCGCCAAAAAATTTCCGTCGCCGCAGGCGGGTTCTAAAAATCGGCTGTCTATCCTTTCGGTTTCGTCTTTTACAAGGTCGCACATCGCTTTTACTTCCCGCTCGTTAGTAAAAACTTCGCCGTAATCCCGCACACGGTCTTTTGATTTTGTTTGTTTTTCCATTTAGCAAATTACCTTTTTAAAAATCGTAAATGCGTTTTAATTATATCGCAGTTGCGTTATTTTGTCAATTTGATTGCGTATTATATGAAACGCAAATGCGTAATATAATAAAAGAAAAGAGGAAATCTTTATGGATATAATCGCAAAGATTGAAAAACTAAAAAGCGACCGCGGTTGGACAGATTATGAACTTGCACAGCAGGCTATAGTAACACAATCGACGATTGCGTCAATGAAAGCAAGGAATTCCCCGCCAAAGTTAGAGACATTGCAAGCGATTTGTAATGCTTTCGGCATAACTCTTGCGCAGTTTTTTTTGGAAGATGAAAAAATAGAAGTTTTAAGCGAACAAGAAAAAATCCTTTTGGAAAAATTCAGAAAACTTTCAATTAAAAAACAAAAAGCATTATTGGATTTATTATAAAAAACGGCTGAGATTAAAACTCAACCGTTTTTTGTTTGGCTTGTAGAATATTATAAAAATTATTTTAATTTTTGTTTTCTCCGAAAATTTTTAATATATGACAAAATATGTCATTTAATATAGGTATAATTTGTTGTAAAGTTAATAATCAGGGAGAAATTTATGGAAGAAACAAAAGCATATAAATTAAATAAGGAAAAACAACCCGCGGAAGAAAAAGGAAAATTCCTGTATTACTTTTATAATAACGAAACACTAGATTCTATTGCCGTCAATGAAGAACAATGGGAAAAGTTGGTCGCTTTGGATACCGAAATGTATAATAACGACAGGCGACATAAAACGCACTCGACAAAACTTAACGAAGACGTTACGCCTTGCCCTGACGGAGAAAAAGGCTTTTTCAATGATACCGAATATTATTCGGAAGAAGATTATTGTCGCCAAAAAGACATTGAAAATATGCTCCTTAAAAAATTCTCCGAACAGGACAGAAAGATTTACGAGTATTATAAAGAAGGCTGTTCGCAAAAAGATACGGCAAACGCGTTAGGCATATCGCAAGGGCAAGTGGCAAAACGACTTTCCATTATATTAGATGCCGTTGAAACGGAAAACTTAAACGACGGCGACCACGACTCCGACGAAATAATTGCGTTAAAGCAATGGCGTAAATATACTAAACACGGCGCGACTGCGGGCGACGAAGATATTTTGTGGGACATATTCCGAGTGGAAGCCCCCTTGCCTTTACAAGAAGAAATATGTTCTTGGTTTTACAGTTATAAAGAATACTGTTATTTCGCCATAAAATATCTCGTTCTAAGACCTTGGGAAAAGTACGATTGTTTTGAGCGTGGAAACAGGCTTAACGAACTGCCCTATCAAGTCCGCGTTTGGTTTTACGATTATTACGAATATGAACCGCCGTGCTTTCAATGGTTATTTATTGCATTTTTCGAACACGTCGAAGAAACGAAAAAGCGATTAAAACACAAGCCTTCGAAAATAAATTTTGAACGGTTAATAGAAAAATGCGAGAACGCGGCAAAGCGGCTTAATATGACCGAACAAGATTTTTTAGACAAAAAACTAATTCCTTTTTACGCGGACAAACGGGAAAAGCGTTATCAAAAAGCCTTGGACGAATCTTATATGTTAATCGTCGATGAAAACGATACGCGCCCTATCGGAGAACAGATGATAGCGTTTATGGAACATTGCAAAAAGTTGGATAAAAAGTTTGGTCAAAAAATTGTTACAAAAAATTTACAAAATCCGGAATAATTTCGGCGTTTTCGCCGCTTGATTATTGTAGGGGTAATTTTTAATTATTTAAAGAGTGTCAATAGGCACTCTTTTTTATTTATACGAACAGTATGAAAAATGGAATTTTGCCCCCTGCAAGGGCGAACGGGATACAAAACTGCGTTTTGTATCTTAGTGAGATATGGATATGCTCAAATCCAAAATAAACGACCACAGGTCAAAGGAGGTGAGAAAAATCAGTTATCAGGTAATAAGAGTGGAAAAGTTTTCAAAGGGTTCGCTGACAAAAATCGGGGCGGAAACGGAAAGAACAGCGAAGAATAACCGAAACAAAGACATTGACGAAACGAGAACGCCGAATAATATTTATTTCAAAAAATCCGACGGCGGACTAAACGCGGAGTGGAAAAAAATAGTCGCACAAACTAACGCAAGTTTTAAAGACACCAAAAAGTCCGTCGCTTTTGAGGGAATAATTATAACTTCGGACAAGGCGTTTTTTGAAAGTCTCGGATATATACAGAGCGAACAGCCGCCGAGTAAAGTTTTGGAGTTCTTTGAAAGGTCGTATAAATTCGTTCTTAAAGAAATCGGTTATCACGGCACGGACGAAAATATTTTATCCGCCGTTATCCATTTGGACGAGACAACGCCGCACTTACAACTATACTACATCCCTATCGTAGATTACGGCAAGAAAAAATTTTATGCAAAAGGTTTTGACGGAAAAGTTTTAAGAAACGAAAAAGGCTCGCCCGTTCAGGCAAAGGACATTAACGGAAAAGGCAAATTCGAGTATAAATCTCTGCCACAGCCTAAAATCTGTTCTTCGGACTTTTGGGAACAACGCGGCGGACAAGTTTCTTTCGGCAATCTTCAAGACGATTTTTACGAACAAGTTTCAGTCCGCTACGGATTAGAGCGCGGCGAAATCGGGAGCAATAAAAAACATACTACCAAGTACGAGTGGGAAATTCACAAACTTCAAGAAAAGAAACAAAGTCTTACCGACGAGTTAAAGCCTATGGAAGAATATCTTAAAGCATTTGACGACGCCATAAAAGGCAAAAAGCCGTTCTTTAAGGGGCAACTTGAAAAACAGGTCGTCGGGTTAATCGCTAAATATAAACTGCTTGAAGAAGAAAAGAAAATTTCGGAAAAAGACAGCGAGTATTTGTTTAACGAACTTAAAAAATACGAACAACAAATCCCCGAACTCAAAAAGCACGAAGACTTTTTGAAATTCTTATGTAAGTACGCGCCCGACGAACTCGAAAAAACAAGAAAGACCGCTCACGAACGAGAAAGGCTTGCAAACAAGCCCACGAAAAATTATTTTAATTATTTTTCAAAATAATTATCAAAAACGCTTGCTTTATTCCAAAAAGTACGGTAGGATACAAAACCAAAATATGGTTATAGCCCCTTATTTTGCGGATAAAGCAAGCCACAAATTTAAAAAATTATAAGGAGGAAAATTGTGGTTTATGGTAAGAGAACATAGTAGCCATCAGGAAAGAGAACATTGTATCCGCACAAATAAAAATTTAAGGAGTGAAACGACAAAATTTACAAGAAACAAACCGAGTGGAAATTGATTTATCCACGAACAGAACGGTATTTATGCCGTATGTAGAAAGCAAAGACACACTAAAAACAGCCGCAAGTTTACTTACTAACAAATTGTTAGATTATGTAAATTCAGGCGGCTACATCAAAAATTTAACGCCGGATAAAATATTTGGCAAAAAGGAGAGATTATGAAAAAGAAAGCAGTTATCTACGCGAGATTCAGTTCTCACGCACAAACGGAACAGTCCATCGAAGGACAACTTCGGGAATGCTACGAGTATGCAAAACGCAACGATTTGACTATTATTGCCGAATACATAGACAGGGCTTTAACAGGAACAACAGACAAACGCCCGCAGTTTCTTAAAATGATAGACGACAGCAAGAAAAAGCATTTCGAGTACGTTTTGGTATATCAGTTAGACCGCTTTGCGCGAAACCGTTACGACAGCGCGAATTATAAAGCAAAACTGAAAAAGAACGGCGTGCGCGTTCTTTCCGCAAAGGAAAACATATCGGACGACGCAAGCGGAATTTTAATTGAAGGCGTTTTGGAAAGTATGGCGGAGTATTACTCCGCCGAACTTTCTCAAAAGACAAAGCGCGGAGTTAAAGAAAGCCTTATAAAAGGCAATTTCATCGGCGGTTATACCCTGTTAGGCTACGATATAGTCAATAAAAAGTGGCAAGTAAACCCCGCCGAAGCGGAAATCGTCCGCGGTATTTTCGAGCGATATAAAAACGGAGAAAAAGGCAAGGAAATTATCGACAGGCTAAATAAACAAGGCGTTAAGCCCAAAAACAGCAATAAGTTTACGATGAACGCTTTTGCCAGAATAATCCGCAACGAAAAGTATATCGGTAAAATAACCATTGACGGAATACTGTATCCCGACGTCGTGCCGCCTATCGTTGACGAACGACTATTCAAAGAGTGCAATATAAAAATGGACGAACACAAGCATCGCCAACACGATTCAAAAAGCGAAAAGCCGTATATATTAAGCGGCAAAATGTTCTGCGGATATTGCGGTGCGGCTATGACCGCGGAAACGGGAACAAGTCAAAACGGACACGTATATCATTATTATAAGTGCTACGGGAAAAAGAAAAATAACGCCGACTGCAACAAGAAAACCGTTAAACAAAGCGAAATCGAAGATATAGTTTTCGGCGCGACTGTGGACTACGTTTTAACGCCAACCGTTATAGACGGAATCGCTAAAACGGTAGTAGAAAAATTTAATGCCGAGATTGAAAAGCCGACAACACTCATTGCCTACGAAAAAGAACTTAAAACGGTTAAAAAATCCATTGAAAAAATAATCGCCGCAATCGAAAACGGCATTTATACCTCGTCCACAAAAGAAAGATTACTTGCGCTCGAAGCGACGCAGGAAGATTTAGAAGTGAAAATCGCCATAGAACAATCAAAGCAAATAAAGCCGTTGGAACTGTGCGATATAAAAACTTTCTTAAACTATTTTGCACACAAAAAATATGAAAATGACCAAGAGAAAAACGAGTTTTTTAATTCTTTTATAAACCGCGTAATTCTTTTTGACGATAAAGTTATCATTTTATATAACACTAACAAAAGAGAAACGAAACGCCTTACCAAAAAGGAAATATCCGATATAACAAGCGGCAATAACGTAGATAACGTAAAAGAAAACTCGCTTGAAACCAAAAGGTTCAAACGAGTTTCGTGTGGTTGCGGGGAGGGGATTTGAACCTCCTGACCTTCGGGTTATGAGCCCGACGAGCTACCGAACTGCTCCACCCCGCGATATTCGCGTTCCGCCCCACGACGCACGCTTTTCAAAAGATGCTTTTATATAATATAACATTATTCCCCTTTTGTCAATGATTATCGTAAACTTTTCCGTTATTTTTTTACAAATCGGTTTTGCGCGCAATTTCCTTATAAATTTATATATGCAAAACTTGAATTTTTTATAACCGTTATGGTACAATATATTTATGAACGCCGAAATCAGTAAAAATTTATACGGCAAAACCGTCGCCGTTGCCGTAAGCGGGGGCGAAGATTCTATGGCTCTCTTACATTTTACGGCGAATTTTTGCGCCCGTTTCCGAATTAAAACCGTCGCTCTAAACGTCGAACACGGAATACGCGGCGAAAACTCTTTGCGCGACTCTGCGTTTGTAAAAGACTACTGCAAAACTCACGGCATACCCCTTTTGGAATACAAGGTTGACGCGCCGAAAAAAGCGAAAGC
>ONQV01000043.1 GCA_900320065.1 uncultured Eubacteriales bacterium
GTAGGCGGACCGTCGTAGAAAGTAAATTCCCTTCCCCCTTCGTTTTCGGCCATATTTTTTTCAAAGATTTTGTTTTCCTTCCAGAATTTTAAGACTTCTTTTTCTCTGTCTAAAAAATTCAGCGACGTGTCTACCTTCTTGTACATAAAACGCTCCGTTAAAAAAGATATTTAAAATATTACGTATATAAGTATAAAATTATTTGTCGGTTTTGTAAAGTTAATTTTAGGCGAATTGACTTTTTTATCCGAAAAAACTTGCAAAAGCGCGCCGAATAGGTTAAAATAATAATACCGTGCTATGCGGGGAGTTAGCGATGCCCTGTTGTCCGCAATTCGCTTAGCGGAGCAGAATGCTTAAAAAGGCTTATTGTGTGGAAGGCAGATCGGTATAAGGGGCGTTGATATCAAGGTCTTGTGCAACTCGTCCCCGCGAACCGTGTCAGAGTAGGAATACAGCAGCACTAAACGGAAAGACGCGTGTGCCATAAGGTTGCTTTGAAGGAGTTACCTGTACCGCCACCGCTTCGGCATAATAAGTCGATTTAAGATGCACGGTATTTTTTGAAAGACTACGCCCGAGTGCGAAATTTCGCACTCGGGCGTAAAAATTTTTATATTATTTACAACGTTTCCTTTATTTACTAACTTATATCTTTACATTAAAGACTTGTAAAGCGCCTTAATTTCTTCCACCGAAGTTTCTCTGGGATTGCCAGGACGGCAAGCGTCGTCGTAAGCCGACTGCGCCAACGCGGGAATATCTTCTTCCTTAACGATACCTTTTCTTTTCCACGCCTTTAACACCCATCGCTATCGCTATATCGCGATATTTGGTACCGGTGTAGTCGGCATTATACGCCATTACCGTGGGAAGAAGTATCGCGCAAGCTTTGCCGTGCGGTGTATCGTAATACGCGGAAAGAGTGTGCGCCATAGAGTGGTCAACTCCAAG
This sequence comes from uncultured Eubacteriales bacterium, assembly GCA_900320065.1. GTDB lineage: Bacteria > Bacillota > Clostridia > Christensenellales > Borkfalkiaceae > UBA1259. The sequence continues at coordinate 955 of ONQV01000043.1, forward strand.
CCCTACGTTTGAAAATCCCATACCGGCAACGTACTGACCGAGCGCCATACCTTCTCTGCCTTCCGGCGTACCTTCTACCGCCGCGCGTAACGATCTTGCTATGATTTCAATGGCTTTAATATGGAACATATCCGAAAGTTCCCAAGCGCCTTTGGTTATATACCCTTCGATAGCATGCGTCAACGCGTCCATACCCGTTGCCGCTGTAAGGCCTTTAGGCATAGAACTCATCATATCGGGATCGACGACCGCAACTACGGGGATATCGTTGGTATCGACACAAACGAATTTACGCTTTTTCTCCACGTCGGTGATAACGTAGTTGATGGTAACTTCCGCAGCCGTGCCCGCCGTAGTCGGAACCGCTATTATAGGTACGCATTTATTTTTAGTAGGCGCAACGCCTTCCAAAGAACGAACGTCGGCAAATTCGGGATTGTTCGCAATAATTCCGATAGCCTTGGACGTGTCCATAGAAGAACCGCCGCCGATAGCAACGATACAGTCCGCTTTACACGCTTTAAACGCGCTAACGCCCGTTTGCACGTTTTCTATCGTGGGGTTGGGCTTAATGTTCGTATAAAGTTCGTAAGAAATATTAGCGCCTTCTAAAATGTCGAGAACTTTTTGGGTAACTCCGAATTTTACAAGATCAGGGTCGGAACACACAAGTGGTTTTTTAAAACCCCTTCTCTGAATTTCGGAAGCGATTTCTTTGATCGCGCCTTTTCCGTGGTAACTTGTTTCGTTTAATACAAATCTGTTCATACTGATACTCCTTTATATTATTTTGCGGCACGCCGCTATTTATTTATTTTAACATAAAAAAATTAAAAACTCAACGGATTTTAACGGATTTAATTTGATGCTTTTCAGAGTGTAAGGCTACCCGAGTCGTCCGCGCCGTTATCTTCTTCCGATTTGCGTTTTGCAATTTTACCTTCAAGCACTTCGATATAATAAAACAGTACGACCAAAACGAGTTCAACGCCGAGTAAAATCATATGCAGATAAGCGTGATCGTCGTTGGGTTCTAAAATCATTAAAAACGATAAAGCGATAATAACTACCGATTCTATTATATCTATGATTTCCGATTTCTTTGTCGGAAGTTTTTTTATCGCTTCCGCCATCTCTTTACTTTCTCGTAATATCGACCAAACGCCCCAAACCAGACAAACCTTAATTATATCGCTTGATACGATAAATAAAATTATGCCTATCAAAAGTTGAGCGATACCGTCGAACAAGTGATAGGCTTCCGAAAATAAAATCTTTTTTACAGCGTAAACGACAAGTTCTTCTACCGCGTACAAACAGACGATTGCGCCGACTAAAATGCCGACGTAAGGCATTATAGTTCCATTTAAAACGAATATAAATACGGCAAGTGTTGAATATAAACCCGTTTTTAATATTTGCCACTTTTTCATACGAACCGTTTTACACAACCAGCGCCGCAGCGCCTATTATCCCCGCATCGTTGCCAAGCGTCGCGGTAACGATATCAAATTTCGGCGCGTTAGTATAACCGTAATTAAATTTTTCGCAATAACCTTTAAGCCTATCGGTAAGATATTTACCCTGTGCGCTTACACCGCCGCCGATTATAAACACTTCGGGACGAAAAATATTTGCTAAATTCATTATCCCTTCCGCAAGATAAGCAACGTACTCGCTTATAACTTTTTCTGCGGCTTTGTCGCCGGCTTTTGCGCACTCGAACGCTGTCTTTCCGCCTACTTTATTTATATCGCCGTCGACGTAATTCCACATAGCGCTGTCAGGGGCGTTTTTCATAGCGGTTTTCGTCATACGGATAAGCCCCGTCGCAGAAGCGTACGCTTCAAGACAACCGCGCCGCCCGCAACCGCACTTTTCCCCGTCCTTCACTATTACCATATGTCCGAGTTCCGCACCCTTGGAAAAGCCGCCTTCGTACAGTTTGCCGTCGATTATTATTCCGCCGCCGACACCTGTACCGAGCGTAAGCATGATCGCATTTTTATATTGTGCCGCAGAACCGTAAACCGTTTCGCCGAGTGCGGCGACGTTCGCGTCGTTTGAAAGTTTTATTTTTACGTTAAAACTCTGTTTTAAAAGATCGACCAAATGAAAATTTTCCCATTTCATATTGCTGTTATGGTCGACGACCCCTTCTTCGGAAGAAATAAGACCCGGGCAACCTATGCCTATCCCCGCTATATCTTTTTCCGTCAACGAGTTTTCGGATAAAAGCGCGTTTATTTGTACAATCAAATTTTCCAGCGATTGCCCCGAAGTAGGCGCGGTAACTTTCCTGTTGCTTGAAACGATTTTTCCGTCTTTAACAAGACCAGCCTTTATACTCATACCGCCTATATCAATACCTATCGAATACATAAATATTTATTCTCCTTACTTACTGCTCGGAAAACATCATAGACTTTACTTTCATAAGCCTTGTGCGACTGCTTCTGTCGTTTTCTTCGAGTTTCATACCTATATATTTTATAGTTTCTTGTAAGTTAGGAATAAGCACGTATTCCAGAGCGTTTACCCTGCGTTTGCTTTTTTCTATCTCGTCTGCAAGCATCGTAGTCGCTTTTTCAAGTTCGGCAAGGCGAACCATTTTTTCGATAAGCGCGCCTGCCGCGTCCACCGCGACGTCCGCTTCTTCTGTTAAAAACCCGAAAGAATAAGGATACTTTTCCTTATTTTCCGCCTTATTAAGCGTAAGTTTAGGCACGGGAACGTTCATTATCGTTTTTACGTCGCAATCTATCTCGACCGATACCGCGGGCATGGAAAAAGCGAGTTCTACGTCGCTTTTCGGCGCAAGCGTACGGGCAAACGAAAACTTTTTGAGAGTTAAAGAAATTTCCGCTTCCAAAGAGTCACGCAAAGCCTTGTCTTCACGAATTATCTCGGAAAACCTTCTTATCATCTCGTCGGTTTTGTCTTTTAAGAGTTTGTGCCCGCGCGTAGCGGTTTTAAGCCTTGTCTTCAACTTGCTGAGTTCCATACGCGTGGGATTTACGTTAAGTCTCAATTATCGCTCCTATGCTTTTAGTTTTTGTCTGCACTCGGCAGATATTTTTCGATATATTTTTCTTTTATACGTTTCAATTCGGATTTAGGCAATATCGCAAGTAATTTCCAGCCGATATTTAACGTTTCTTCTATATTCCTATTAGTAGTAAAGCCTTGCGAAACGTATTCTTTTTCAAACGCTTCCGAAAATTTAGCGTACAGTTTATCGACGTCCGACAACGCGGCGTCGCCCAAAATCGCCGAAAGTTCTTTCGCTTCCTTACCGCGCGCATACGCCGCAAAGAGTTGGTTCATAGTATCCGCGTGGTCTTCACGCGTTTTCCCTTCGCCTATCCCCTTGTCTTTAAGACGGGACAGCGAAGGCAACACGTCGATAGGCGGATTTACACCCTTTTTATAAAGTTCACGCGATAATATTATCTGACCTTCGGTTATATAGCCCGTAAGGTCCGGTATCGGGTGAGTTTTGTCGTCTTCGGGCATAGTAAGGATAGGTATCTGCGTTATAGAGCCCTTTTTGCCGCGAATTCTTCCCGCCCTTTCATACATGGTCGCAAGGTCGGTGTACAAGTACCCCGGGTAGCCGCGGCGACCGGGTACTTCCTTTCTCGCCGCCGAAACTTCGCGCAGCGATTCACAATAATTAGTTATGTCCGTAATAATAACGAGAACGTGCATTCCGAGATCGTAAGCAAGATATTCCGCACAGGTAAGCGCCATACGCGGAGTCGCGATCCGTTCTATCGCGGGGTCGTTCGCAAGGTTAGTAAACATTACCGTACGTTCGATAGCGCCCGTCTTTCTGAAATCGTCTACAAAGTATTCCATTTCTTCGTAAGTGATGCCTACTGCGGCGAACACGACGGCAAATTTTTCGTTGCTGTTTAAAACCTTTGCCTGACGCGCTATTTGGGCTGCGAGTTCGGCGTGCGGAAGTCCCGACATACTGAAAACGGGAAGTTTCTGTCCCCTGACGAGCGTGTTAAGTCCGTCGATTGCGGAAATACCCGTCTGTATAAACTCGTTCGGATAATCTCTCGCGGCGGGATTTATAGGTTCGCCGTTTATATCCATATACTTATCGGCGATTATAGGAGCGCCGCCGTCCCGCGGGAATCCCATACCGTCGAAAACCCGACCGAGCATATCTTCGGATACGCCGAGTCGCTGTCCGTAACCTAAAAATTTGGCTTTCGACGTCGAAATCTGCAAGCCTTGCGCGCTTTCAAACAGTTGAACGAGCGCTTTGTCGCCCGAAACTTCTAGCACCTTGCCGTGCCTGACGTTCCCATCCGCTTGAACGACGTCCACGAGTTCGTTATACTTAACGCCCTGAACGTTTTCGACCATCATTATAGGTCCGACGACTTCTTTTATGGTCTTGTATTCTCTATTCATTGTCTTCACCGCCCGTAAGATTTTTAAGTCCCGTCGAAATTTCCTTCGAAATATCGTCCAAAGATTTTATATCCTTTTCGGGAATATATTTCGCCCTGCCTATTTTTTCGCGTACGGGCAGATTGATTATTTCGTTATAATCGGCGTTTGCGTCAAGCGCCGCGCCCGCAAGCCTATGAAAATCATAGATAAGTTTCAGAATTTTATACTGTTTTTCAAGCGACGTGAAAGTATCGACTTCGTGGAAGGCGTTCTGATGCAGATAGTCTTCCCTTATAGACTTGGCGGTTTCAAGCGTCAGACGGTCTTTATATGAAAGCGCGTCCGCGCCGACGAGTCTTACGATTTCGTCGAGTCCCGCTTCTTCCTGCAAAATACTCGCCGCAAAAGAACGCATACGCGTAAAATCTTCCGAAACGTTCTGATTGTACCAGTCGGAAAGTTTGTCCGCATAAAGCGAATAACTTATAAGCCAGTCTATCGCGGGGAAATGCCGCTTATAAGCGAGCGCCGACGACAAGCCCCAGAACACTTTTACGATACGGAGCGTTGCCTGCGAAACGGGTTCGCTCAAATCCCCGCCTTGCGGCGAAACAGCGCCGATTGCCGAAACCGACCCCACGCGTTCACCGCTGCAAAGGGTGTTGACCATACCAGCGCGCTCGTAGAATTCCGCAAGTCTTGACGAAAGATATGCGGGATAGCCCTCTTCGCCGGGCATTTCTTCAAGTCGTCCGCTCATTTCTCGGAGTGCTTCCGCCCAGCGCGAAGTGGAATCCGCCATTATCGCGACGTTATAGCCCATATCCCTGAAATACTCGGCAATCGTTATTCCCGTATAAATGGACGCTTCGCGCGCCGCGACGGGCATATCCGAAGTGTTTGCGATAAGTACCGTTCTTTTCATTAACGGTTCGCCCGATTTCGGGTCTTTGAGTTCGGGGAATTCGTTAAGAACGTCTGTCATTTCGTTGCCGCGTTCACCGCAACCGACGTATACGATTATGTCGGCGTCCGCCCACTTTGCAAGTTGGTGCTGAACGACCGTTTTGCCGCTGCCGAAAGGTCCTGGGACAGCCGCGACGCCGCCCTTCGCTATCGGGAACAACGTATCTATTACCCTTTGCCCCGTAACCATAGGCATATACGGATTGATTTTCGATTTATACGGTCTGCCGCGACGAACGGGCCAGCGGGTAAGCATACACACTTCCCTGTCGCCGTCTTTCGTCGCTATCACCGCTACCGTCTGCGTTATATTGAACGAGCCCGAAGTTATTTTTTTGACCGTGCCTTCTATACCTAAAGGTACCATTATTTTATGGCTTACGATAGAAGTTTCCTGCACGCTGCCTAAAATGTCGCCCGCGGTTACTTTATCGCCCACCTTAACTTCGGCGTTAAAATCCCAAAGTTTTTCGCGGTCTATGTTGTTGACTTCGATACCGCGACCTATTCTGTCGCCGTACTTTTCGTAAACCTTGTTGAGCGGTCTTTGAATACCGTCGAATATACTTTCGATAAGCCCCGGTCCCAAATCCACGGAAAGCGGCGCATAAGTCGATTCTACCGAATCTCCGACGCCCAAGCCGCTCGTTTCTTCGTAAACCTGAATAGACGCTTTGTCGCCCCTTAATTCTATGATTTCGCCGATAAGTTTTTTATCGCTGACGCGAACCACGTCGAACAACTTACTGTCAGCCATGTTTTCCGCAACGATCAGCGGTCCAGAAACCTTTATTATTCTACCTTGCATAACACCCTTCCTATTTCCCGTTTGCCGAAAATAAATTTATACCCAGCGCCTTTTCCATCGCGTCGGTAAGAACTTTTTCACCGTAACCGTTACTTCCCGCCTTCGACGGCACGGAAACGATTATCGGATAACTTTTAGCCGTGTAACGTTTTATTTTATCGTCGATTTCCGCGGCAAAATCGTCCGTTATAAATATGATTTTATAATCCTTGGAAATTTCGTCGAGTATTTTCTCGGCTTCGCCCGCGCTTTTTACCGAAAACGGTTCTACTCCCACAGCCTTAAATACGAGAATACTTTCGCCGTCGCCGATAATTGCCGTTTTACCTTTCATAATGCTCCCTTAACCGTTCGGTTATCTCCGCGGCTGAAAGCCCTCCGCGCAGTCCTACCAAAATTATTCTCACGTTCGCGACGTCCGCGAGTTTATAAAAACAGTACCTAATGAACGGAAAATCGCCTTCGTTTCCGTATCTGTGCTTTTTGACGAGTTTTACGGCGTACCCGTCGCTCATTTTTTCGAATTCTTTTAATCCCGCGCCGTTTTCAAGTCCGTTTATCGCCGCTTCCACTTCGTCTTTATAATCGTCAAATCTGAATCTTTCGCGTATTTTATCGAAATCGTCTTCGCAAACGGCTTTAAGCGCCGTTTTATCGAGTTTCCTCGTATGAACGAATTGTTTTTCCGCGGCGGTAAAATCGCGGGTGCGCAACGCGATACCGATATTTATCATATCCGCTTTCGCGCAGAGTATCTTTGAAATAAAAGCGTTTTTTATCCTGAGCGAAAAAAGTTCGTCGTACAGCGCCTTTGTGAAAAGCGAGTTGATAGACACCCCGCTCGCCGTGCCTTCCACGAATTCCTTATCGGCGTTAAACAGCGCTTTCGCCATAAAAGGCGGCAACGCACCGTAAGAGTCGGCAAAAATCTTCTCTTTTAAATCCTTCGTATCGAAAAGTCCGTTTGGCGAAAGTTCCGTTTCAATCTTTAAATACTTTGATTTTATAAGCGCTTCCGCGTTCTTAAAATCGTTGGGATATAAAAAGAATTTAGCCGTTTTATCGTCTGGCGCGGCTTCTTTTATGAACGCGCAAAGTTTTGCCGTTTCTTCTGCCGAAACGGCGTCTACCACTTCGCCCGCGGCGTCTCCCGCGCCGAAACCGACTTCCGATAAAATTTTAAGCGCTTCGGTTTCGCCGCCTTCGATCATCCTTTTAAGTCTGTCGTCGCCCAAAAGCGACTTTTCTTTCGATACGGCTCTTCCGCTCGCATACAAAACGCTTGCCATATATCACCCGAATAACTTTTTCGCGATAAGCGGCGCAACCTTTTCCTTCTCGGCAAGAACTATCTCGTGAAAAGTAAGATTTTTATCGCATATTTTACCCACGAGCATTACGCCGCCGTAAAATTTACCCTGCTTTTTAGCCACGGAAAGTTTTTTGCTTTTGGCAACTTGGCTGTCCGCAATATCTTTTTCGCTTATAACTCCGTCGCACGATAAAACCACTTCGTCGCCATCGTCCGCACACTCTTCTATTTTAGCGAGAACGAGCGACAAATAAGACTTTTTATCGAGTTTGCAAAGTTTTTGTTCCGCGCGCAAAAATATCTCGTCTAAAATATCCTGTTTGGTTTTAAGTAAAGTTTTTCTGACGTCGAGTTCCGCAACTATTTTCTTCCGTGCGACGACGTCTTCCGTTTCGGTTTTCAAAGCCTTTTCCTGCGCCGAAGAATAATCGTTTTCCCAACTTTCCGCCATTTTTTTGACGTAAAGGGCATATTCTTCGGCGGCGCGGATATTTTCCGCTCCGATTTTTTCGGCGTCGGATATGATTTTAGCGATTATCGCTTCTTTTCCTTCCATAAACGTATCCCGAAACCGAAATTATTGTAATAAAAGTATGGAAACGACAAGCCCTAATATGGCGTACGTTTCGACCATTGCGGGGAAAAGAATAAGTTTACCGGACAAACTTTCGTTCTTCGCGACCGCGTAAATACCGCCGACGGCGGTCTTTCCCTGCGCTATACCGGAAATAAGTCCCGTTATAGCAAGCGGCATAGCCGCGCCGAAAATTTTTGCGCCCGCTACCGGATCCATACCCGCGGATATCGCGCTTAAACCCAAAATGCCGAACACGAAGCCGTAAATACCCTGCGTTGCTGGAAGAACGACCAAAATCAAAAC
>ONQV01000027.1 GCA_900320065.1 uncultured Eubacteriales bacterium
AACCCCGTCCGCACCTGCAATTATCGCCGAAAAAGCGTTCGCCGTCCCCATACCGAAAGCGTCGCTTGCCCCGACGGTGAGATTTACCTTCGCAATTTCGGGAACGCCCGTCGCTATCCCCTTAACGAACGCCGCAAATTCTTCGGGCAGCATCGTCCCCGCTATATCTATAACGGAAATCGTCTTTGCGCCGCACTCTATAGCGGTTTTAATCGCGGAATACAAAAATTCGGGCTCGGCGCGAGTGGCGTCTTCCAAAGAAACTTCTACGTCGTCGCAAAGCGCCGCCGCTTTTAAGGTGAGAGTTTGTAAAAGTTCAAGTACGGCAGCGGGCTTTTTATTGAGCGCGTATTCCATCTGTATCGCCGAAACGGGCAAGGCAACTACAAGCCTTTTGCGTTTAGCGCCCGCAATCAACGCATAACTCGCTTCCGCTTGCTCGGGCGTATTGCCCACCGCAACGGAAACCGCCGATTTATTCACGCAGTTGCATATCGTTTTTACAAGTATTTCGTCCGCCTTATCGTTCTTATTCGGACAGACTTCTATGTAATCGACGCACAGTTCGTTAAGTCGCTTGGCAATTTCAAGTTTTTCCTTAAAAGACAGCACGCTCCCCGTGCCTATCGCCATTGTTTTAAGCGACGAATCGCAAACCGATATTTTTTTCATAACGTTCTCCTGTTTTTTACGGAATATAAAAAAACCGCCCGAACTGAAACCAGTTCGGGACGAAATTATCGCGGTACCACCCGTTTTATCGCGCCGCGCGCCACTTATTATCTGCCGCCGCACGATCTCTCTTTACCCCTTAACGCGGGGATCACGGAAACGACTACTCGATTTCGGCTTTACGCTTTAATCTTTCACCGCGCCTGCTACGAAGTGAGCGACCGTACCGGTTCCGTCGGCTTACACCAGCCGCCGACTCTCTTTAAGCCCCGAAATACGGAATATCTTCGTAATCGCATTATTCTTTAATTTTAATAAAATTCCGCACAAAGCGGAACTCTTATTAAACATTATAAATATATCGCGCTGTTTTGTCAAGCCTTTTAATGCTATTTCAATCGAGTTTTAACAGCATTTTAAGGTTTTGCGCCAAAATTTTTTCGCGTTCGCTGTCTTTAAGCGGAATTTTAAGGAAACGCCCGAGTTCTTCCGTAGCGTCCCACATCGGAAAATCCGTGCCGAAAAAAAACTTTTCCACTCCGAATTTCCGTATCAGTGTTTTTGCTTTTTCCACGGAAATGAACGGAAGGGACGAACTCGTGTCGAAATAAACGTTATCGAGCCCTGTATAACAGTCCAGCTCGTCCCAACACCTGTACCCCCCGAAATGCGCGCCGATAAAATTCACGTTTTTATACTTTTTCGCAATTCTCGCAAGCCTTATGGGTTTAGAATATTCGTACCTATCGTCGCCCGTGTGGAACAGTATGGGCAATTTATCGCCAACCGCGCGGTATATTTTCTCCGCGTTTTCGCCGTCGATATAAAACTTTTGGAAATCGGGATGAAGTTTTACGCCCTTGAACCCGTTTTTTACGCACCACTCCACTTCTTCGGCAATTTCTTCTTCGGTAAGGTCTTCGTGCAAAGTCATAAAGCCCAAAAACTCTTTACGTTCTTCCGTTTCTCTTTTTATAAACTCGTTGATAGAACGGACTTGCGCCGCCTTCGTCGCGCAAGAGTGAACGACGAATCGGGATATCCCTGCCTTTTTCCCGACTTCAATAAGCCGTTCGGGAACGCCCGCCGGCATCGCCATTTTTATATCGTAAAACTCGCCTATCGCCGCCGTCGCCTTTTCCGCTATTTTTACGGGGTAAATGTGCGCGTGCGCGTCTATTATTTCCATTTATCGGTCTCCTTTTCTCGTTTGCATATCTTTTATGCGCTCTATTATCCCCTTTACGCCCGCCGCGATTCGTGACAGACGAGATATATTATCTGATATTCCGCAGAAAGTCTTTTGACGAGTTCTATCGCCGCTCCCGTCTTACCGTCGTCCAAATTGCAGAAGGGGTCGTCGAGTATTATGAACGGCTTTTCCGCGGTAAACAGTATATCCGTCAGCGCGAAACGCTTGCATATTTCAAACAGGTTGCGATAACCTTTGCTGAAAAACTCCGTTTCCCGCTCCGCACCCGAAGCGTTTACCGACACCTTCATATCCGTGTCGACGGCAACGGAAAATTTTTCGCCCGCTATCATTTTGAAATATTTGTTAAGACTGTCCTGTAACGGTGCGCGGTATTTCGTTTTAAGCGCTTCGTCAGCCTTTTTCATATATTCAGAAGTAAGCGTCAAAATCTTTAATTCCCGCTCGCTTTCCGCAAGTTTTTCTTTAAGCTCCGCCCGTCTGTTTTCCATATCGGTAATAGAGTCCGCAGCCGCGTCCAAGGCCGCAATTCTCGTTTTTATCCGCTCGCTCTCGCTGACTTTATTCCGATACCAAATGGTCGCGGTTTTAAGTTCGTCGTTGAGTTCCGAAACGCTCTTCTGTTCGACCGTGCGGTCGCTATCGCCGACGTCTTCAATTCCTTTAAGTTCCGACGAACGCTTTGCTATCGCCGCTTTTAATTCGTCGCTTGTCTTTGCCGCTTCTTTCAGCACGCTCGCTTTCTGCTGAAACGAAAGTTCTTCGCCGTTAAAATCAAACGCCGAAAAATACCCGTCAAGCCCCGCGGACAGTTCTTGCGCGCTGTTTTCGTATTCGGAAACGGCGCGTTTTTTACGCTCGTAAATTTCTGAAAGTTTAGCGTTTCCCCGCTCTTCGTTTGCCGCTTTATTCTTTGAAACGATAAGGAAAACGATTGCCGCCGGCGCGATTATTACGCCCGCGCCGACAAAAATCAAGCCCCAAATCCCGACCGTAACGGTAATAACCGCGCCCGCGATAGCGACGGCAAGCGCCGCGATTATTGTAGCAATATGCGGTTTATAAGATTTTTTCGCTTTTTCACCGAAACGAACGCCCGCGTATTCCGCAAGGTCGGATTTTGCCGCTTCCGCCTTTACGGTTACGTCTTTAAGGTCGCTAACACATTTTTCGCAGTCTTCTATCTCGGTATCCGTTACCGTTTTACCGTTCAACACGGCGTCCGCACGGGCTTTTTGCGCGGTAAGGTCGGCTATTTCCGTTTTTAAAGCGTCGTAACGCTTTTTCCGCTCTAGCGCGGCGTCTCTTTTGCCAGCCGCTTCCAGCCGTTCGGTAAGGTTTTTTATATTGCTTTCAAGCGTTTCGCTTTCCCGCTTTATAATCTCCAAATCGGCGTTAAGGCTTTCGATAGTCTTTACCGATTGAACCGTGCGCTCTACGTCTTCGTTTATCGCGACTATCGCACGCTTTAACTCGGCGATCCTGCCCTTGTCTCCGCGCATTTTGAGTTCTTTTATCCTGTCGTCAAGTTTGTCAAGCGCCTTATCAAAGGCTTCCGAATCCTGAATTTCGCAGACTTCGTTGTATTTCGCGGTTATGCTCGTGTTACTCTTGACTTCAAAGTCCCGCTGCGAAAAGTAAGTGGTCGATAAAAAGCCTTCTTCGTCGATACTGAAAACGCGCTTGCCTATATTGTCGACCGCACTGCCTTCGGTATAAACCTTGTTGGTGGCAAGGTCGTAAAGTTTTACGGTATCTTCCGACGACTTCGTGCCGAAAAACCGCTCTATCTTAAAATTCTGCCCCTTCCACTCGAATACGAGATTACCGCCGAATTTGTCGGTAGAATTCCACGGCGCGAACCTTTTGCGCTCGTTATCTTCAAGCGTGCGCTTTGCGTCGTCAAGCCCGTAAAACATCGCCTTTATGAACGCCGCAAACGTGCTTTTGCCCCAACCGTTTTCTTCTTTTACGACGTTTAATCCGCCCGTAAAGTCGTACGAAAAATCCTTTAACGTGCCGAAAGAAGAAACGTAACAACTTAGGATCTTCATTTTACAGTTCCCCCTTCAACGCGTTAAGCCCCGTAAGTATTACGGCGTTTTTATCTTCTTCGGTCAAATCGCCGGCAAGTACAGCCCGCACGAATTCACCGCGCACGGACTTGTCCAGAGAATAGTCTTCCGCGGATATCTTCACGCTGGTTTTATCGTAAACTTTCGCGAAAAAAAAGTATTCGTTGAGCCTTGCCGCAAGGTCGTCTTTATCTATAAGAAGTTCCGCGCCGTGAACACCCGTAATCACCGCGTTTATCAGGCTGTTTTCCGAATATTCGGAACGCAAAGTCTGTATTATCTTATTTCTGAACGCGTAAAAATTCCCTTCGTTTTCCGCGCTGAACTCTTTTTCTACGAAAACTCTGCTACAAAACGGCACGAATTTTTTATTGAATTTTTTCCCTTCGGTTTCCAAAAGTACGAACCCTTTTACGCCCGTTTCGTCGAACCCCCTGCCGTCAAGACAACCGCAGTAAGCGTAAGCGCCGCGCTCGTCGATAACGCCTTCCGAAAAGGAGTGGATATGACCTAACGCAAGGTAGTCGATATATTTGTTTTTAAGCATCGGAATACTGACCGTTTCCGCCGCTTCTTCGGATTTATAGCCAAGCACCTGTCCGTGCATACAAACGACGTTTAAGTCATTTTCATTAAGTTTTAAGTTATCGTAAACGAACGGAGCGTTGTATTTGTCGAAGGTTATCCCGCTTATCGCAACGTTATCGTAACGGAAAGTCGTCCACTCGTTTTTGAACACCTTGAAATTATCGGGCAAAAGGTCGCCCCATTCGGACAAAAACTCCTGATCGTGATTACCGGAAAGATATAAAAAATCGACGTTATGGCAAGAACGCACCGCTTCGATAAACCTGCCCGCTGCCTTTTTGGAAACGCGGGGCTTGTCGAACGCGTCGCCCGCAATAATTACCGCAGACACGCCGTTCTCCGTTGCGTAATCGCAAAGTCTCTCAAAAGTGCGCAAAATTTCATCGCGGCGGATTTTGCTCTTTTCAGCCGGCAAAGCGTCTATCACCGAATCGAGATGTAAATCCGCTGTGTGAATAAATTTCATAATTCTCTCCGTTATTTATATTACGTTATTATTTTATTACTTTTTTTAAAATAAGTAAAGCAAGTAAAACCAAAAAAACGCGAGTTTACAAACATCGCCCCGAAAGCCGACGCTTTCGGGGCGATGTAACCGTATCTTAAATCTATTTTATGCAACGGATACTTCTTTTTCGGTTTTGCATCCCGCTTCCGCACGCTCTATGCGGCGAGAGTTTAATTTATAAAGCGTGTGAAGTTTAGGCAGATTATAACGGAGTATCATAAGCGGCAAGGCGTTAAGCACCATATTGACACACCCCACGGGTAACCCCACGGAATACCAGTGCGCGGGAAAAATAAAACATACCAAGTACCCGCAGAAAATACACGCTATATGAACCGCTATGCCGTAATTCGCTTCCGAAATATATCTTGCGATATAAAGGTTATTTGAAGGATCGGCTATCTTGTTTTTACGAAATCCCGTGAAACAGCCTAATTCTATCACCTTATCTTTCCATTTCTTTATACCGATTTTTTCGTAAAAACGACATTCTCTTTTGCTCGCGGCAAACCGTTTTTTATCTATAGAAAACCACTTCTTCGGCAATATCCATCTTATTATAGTAGCAAAAACGGAGTCTATCGCAATCGCCCCAACCACGGAAACCGACACGCATAACACTATATTCCATACGTTTCCGTCATACGCGGGCAAAATAAATACTCCGTTTATTAAGCCGATAATTACCGACGCTATTAAGATTATACCTACGTATATCACGGCTATTCTCCGTGTCAAAACGTCGCTTTTTGCATTTTTAAGCGTTTATAATTATTTTTGCTTACGATATATCTGCGCGCCATTTTCAGAAGATTGATAAAAGCGATACCGTCCCTTTCCTTTTCTTCCTTCGTATATGCGTCGCGCATTTTAAGCAAATCTTTATAGAAAGGCGTCTTTTCCGCGTATTTCCAGAAAGCTTCCTGATAACGCACGTCGTCGTAATGCCAAGGTTTAAAGTTGAGTTTATAATGTATTATCTTCACGTCTTCGTCATTAAAGTGTTTCTCCGGAATAGGCGTTTTATTCCAGCCGACGTCGAGAAGTTTTACCCTCCCCTTGCAGATAACGTTAAGATAGTCTTGGTCGGGCGCAACTTCAAACTTATGCGCAAGCATCAAATCGATAAACTTTTGCTCCACGTTCTCTTTTATATATTCTTTCGTGTTTATAAGAAGCAGTCCAGAATTAAAATATTCCATACGCGGAACGTCTAAAAACTCTTCCGCATACTCGCCGAAAACGTCGAAATGCGACATTGCTTCTTCGTGCACCGCACCGAAAACGTTGTCGCCGAGTTCCGCATTGTACAGTTTTGATATATCATCCAAAAAGATAAGGTCGCTGTCCAAGTAAAGTATTTTATCGTACTGAGGAAAAAGCGACGGAATAAATATCCTATAATAAATAGCGTTGGTGTAATAGTCGCGAAGAGCAGTCTTATCTTTTATCTCGTCCATACGGTTCGCCACGTCGACGTATTCGACGGAAAGATCGTCGGAAAATTCTTCGGCTATGCTAATTATTCTTTTTTTGTTTTCTTCGCAAATCCCCGTATTGAGAACGTGCACTTTATAATAATAATCGGTTGAAGCGTTGTCGATTATCGATCTTAACGCAACGCATAAAAACGGAGCGTAGTTATCATCTACGGCGAATACAAGCGGCATTTCTGTCTTGTTGTAAATATTCGTCATAATCGTTTATTCTCCTTGATTTTGATTTTACCGTGCGGAAAGTTTTTCGCACAAAAATAAACTTACGTTTATATTTTATAATCTTACGCGCGGTTTTATCAAGGTTTTAAGGTAGAACGTCCGTTCCCGCGTATAGAATATACGTAGAACGGCAACTCTACTATTAAGAGAGTTCGCTCTACCAACTTTAAAATCGCATAAAATCGTTGATTTTAACCGAAAAATATGCTATAATCATATTCATGAATAACATTAAGGAAATACTCCCGCAAAATCTTACGAAATTAAGACTCGATCGTAACATGACGCAAAGCGAAGTCGCCGAAAAACTCAATTATACCGACAAATCCGTGTCTAAATGGGAACGCGGAGAAGCGATCCCCCCTGTCGACGTCTTAAAAGATATTGCCGACCTTTACGGAGTAAGCCTTGACTTCCTGGTAACGAATACCGACGAGTACGCCACCGATAAAACCCACAATCAGGAGCAGAAAATTATAAAAGCAAACAAAGTTATAATAACTTTTCTTGCCGTTTCTCTCGTATGGATAGTCGCAACCGTTTTGTTCGCTTACGGAATAGTTTTCGCCGATCAGGTATTCTGGATATTTTTCGTTGCCGCCGTACCGTTCACCATTATCGTATTGCTCGTTTTTAACTGTATCTGGGGAAAACGCAAATATACTTTTATTCTTATTTCGGCACTGATATGGACCGGTCTTGCGGCAATTTATCTTGCATTTTTAACTTTTTCTTATAACCTTTGGGCAATATTTATTATCGGAGCGCCGTTACAGATAGCGACTATTCTTTGGTCGCAACTGAAAAAATCATAGTAAGTAAAAACAACTTAAAAGCCGCCTATTTTTTAGGCGGCTTTTCTTATGTAAGACTTGTAACTCTTGATTTCCCGATTTTTCGCGCGAAATCCCACTTGTTTTATGGTCGGAGTGACGGGATTTGTAAGGAGCAAACGTAAGTTTGCGACGGAATAGCGATTGCTCCGCATAAGCGTCAATCGCGTCCATATTTCAATTTACCGTTGCCTATGACTAACGAAAGCGTAGCCATAAATAAAACACGAAAACGCATAATAAATGCATTTTCGTGTTTTTAGCAAAAGGCTACCGCTTTCGCAATGGTCGGAGTGACGGGATTTGAACCCATGACCTCTTGGTCCCGAACCAAGCGCGCTACCAACTGCGCTACACCCCGTTAAAAGCGTTTTCCGAATATAAAACCGAAAAACACTTTATTATAATAACATTTTCTAAACGAAAAAGCAAGGTTTTACACGACCTTTTTCGTCAAACTTTATTCCTTCTTTTTCGAGTAATGCTCGCTGAACGCTTTCACCGCCGAACGCGAACGCGGAACTTAACCTTCCGTCCTTAAAAACAACTCTGTAACACGGTATTTCTTCCGGCGCGGGATTAGAGTGCAACGCCCATCCGACCTGTCGCGCCATACGCTTATTGCCGGCGGCTTCCGCCACCTTGCCGTAACTCGACACTTTGCCGTAAGGTATCCGTTTTACCGCTCTATATACCCTTTCAAAAAAGGTCATACCGCCGATTAAATCCTGTTTACGCCCGTTTTTACAGCCGCTTCTCTCACCGCTTTTGCGACCGCGGGCGCCACCCGTTTATCGAACGGCGCGGGTATTATATAGTCGGGCGAAAGTTCGTCGTCCGAAATCAGCCCCGCTATCGCGTTAGCCGCCGCAATATTCATTTCGTCGTTTATATCTGTCGCTCTGCAATCCAAAGCGCCGCGGAATATCCCCGGGAAAGCTAAAACGTTGTTTATCTGGTTCGGGAAATCGCTTCTGCCCGTACCGACTACCGCCGCGCCCGCAGCCTTTGCATCTTCCGGCATAATCTCGGGAACGGGGTTTGCCATAGCCATAACTATCGGGTTTTTATTCATGGTCTTTATCATTTCAGGAGTTAAAACGCCCGGGCTCGAAACGCCTACGAATATATCCGCGCCTTTGACCGCGTCCGCTAAACTACCGCGCTTGCCCGTTTTATTAGTCCACTCGGCAATTTTTTCTTTTTCGGGGTTCATACGCTCCGTTCTGCCCTTGTAAATTATACCCGTTCTGTCGCACATAATTATATCTTTCGCGCCCATAACTAACATTAACTTGGCTATCGCTTCGCCCGCCGCACCCGCGCCGGAGAAAGCGATGGTAACGTCTTCCCACTTCTTTCCTACTATTTTAAGCGCGTTGATAGTCGCCGCGACGCATACTATTGCCGTTCCGTGCTGGTCGTCGTGGAATATCGGAATATCCACGGACGGATCTTCTTTAAGCCGTTTCTCTATTTCAAAGCAACGCGGTGCGGAAATATCTTCGAGATTTACCCCGCCGAAACTACCTGCCAGAAGTTTTACCGTGTTTACGATTTCGTTCACGTCTTTACTTCTTATGCAAAGCGGTATAGCGTCAACTCCGCCGAAAGTTTTAAAAAGCGCGCATTTGCCTTCCATAACCGGCATACCCGCTTCCGGTCCGATATCGCCGAGTCCTAAAACCGCCGTACCGTCGGTAATTACCGCAACGAGATTTCCCCTGCCCGTAAGTTCAAAAGACTTGCTGTAATCCTTGTTTATCACAAGACAAGGTTCGGCGACGCCCGGTGTGTACGCCAAAGACAGATCTTCTTTGTTTTCGATTTTTACTTTCGGCACCACTTCGAGTTTCCCGTTAAGTTTTGCGTGGAGTTTTAACGATTCTTCTGCATAGTTCATTTTTTTTATCTCCTTTTAATTTTATCTTAATTTATAAAAGCGTCGTATATCGCGCGAATACACTTTTCATAATCGTCGTTTGCCACACCGATTATTACGTTAAGTTCGCTCGACCCTTGGTCGATCATTTTTACGTTTATTCCGGCTTTCGCAAGCGCGGTGAATATCGTCGCCGCCGTGCCGCACCGACGCGCCATACCGTGTCCCACGGTGGCGATAAGCGAAATATTTTCTATAACGTGCACGTAATCGGGGCTCACGTTTTCACGAATCTCGTTGACGATATCGGAAAGCACGCCGTTTTTAAGTTGTTCGGATTCAAGCACTATGGAAAGCGTATCTATCCCCGACGGAACGTGTTCTATGCAAAGCCCGTGGTGTTCTATGACCGACAGCACGCGGCGCACGAATCCCACTTCGGAGTTCATCATAGACTTTTCGATAAATATTACGGTGAAATTCTTTTTGCCCGCAATACCCGTTATGACTTCGTCGCCGACGGACTTATATTGTTCGTTCGGAACTATCATCGTGCCCTGGTCTTCGGGCTTAAAAGTATTCTTTATATTTATCGGAATTTTTGCTTTCATTACGGGAAAAATCGCTTCGGCGTGAAGCACCGACGCGCCCATATAAGAAAGTTCGCGCAATTCCTTATAAGTTATCTGTTTTATAGTCGCGGCTTCGGGAACTATTCTCGGGTCGCAGACTAAAAATCCGCTGACGTCCGTCCAGTTTTCGTAAATATCCGCGCCGACGCCGCGTGCTATGACCGACCCCGTAATATCGCTGCCGCCGCGACTGAAAGTTTTGACTTTCCCCTCGTGATTTCTGCCGTAAAACCCGGGGATGACCGCACGTTCGACGTTTTTAAGCCGCGTTTTCACCTTATCGTCGGTATATTCGTCGTTGAGTCTGCCGTGACTGTCGAAACGAATCATATCTTCCGCGTCCACAAACTCGTAACCGAGATAGACCGCCATAACTCTCGCCGCAAGGTATTCCCCGCGCGAAGCGGTAAAGTCCGCGCTCTTTTTCTCCGCGATAGCCGCTTCCGTTTCGTCTAAAATCTTATCGAAATCAATAGAAAGCCCCAAATCTTTCACTATCTCCGAAAATCTCGTGCGGATAAGCGCAAATTTCTCTTTGAAATCGCCCTTTTCCGCTAAATCACGGTAACACGCGTAAAGCGTGTCGGTGATTTTTATATCGGTTTTATTGCGTTTTCCCGGGGCGGAAACAACCACGTACCTGCGCGACTTGTCGCTTTCGATTATGTCCTTTACTTTTTTGATCGCGGAAGCGTCCGCCATAGACGTTCCGCCGAATTTACAAACCTTTAACATTGTTGCACCTTTCTTCCGTTTTTATTTTCAGAAAACGATTTTCTTCGCTTCGAGATAATATCTTTTTTCCACGCCTTCGCCCATTGAAAAGGTCTTCCGAGGGAAAGCGCCTTCTTTCGACACGTATTTGAAAAGATCGCTCTTATCGAGCGTATCGGGCATAACCCCCACGGCGCTTTTATCCGCTTTTACGAGTTTCGTTATATTTTCTTCGCCGTGAACGTAATCGACCGAACCGCCGTTTTCGGCTATGTACTCCTTTATAAACGCGTCGATAGACGATATGACTTTCGGAAGGGCAACGCTGCCCGCGACTTCCGAAACTTTTTCGCCGTCCGCTACACGATAATGTCCCGAAACCCGTTCTTTAAGCGATTTGATAAATTTATCTCTGTCGACGCCCTGCACGAATCTGAAAATCGGCTCGAAATATATTCCTTCGTCATAGATATTGACAAATTCAGCAAGAGCATAACGGGCGGGATGATTATCGCGCTCGCTGTCGCTCAAATTTTGCTTTACCTTTTCCCAGTGCGCTTTCGTCCGCTCCGTATTTTGCTATAAGGCGTTCCTTATCTAAAAGCGCGGAAAACGCCGCCGTAAGGTTTTCGCTTTCGGGAATAAAATACCCTTCTATATGCCCGCCGCCCATATTGAGTTCGAAATCGTAAAGTTTTTTAAATTCCGCTTTCCTTTCGTAAAGACGCTCGGTAATCTCCCGTTTTTCGTCGTCGAACAGTATCATTATATGCGGTAGTTCTATTTCCGCTTTTTCGCGGATTTTAAGGCGGGGCGGAATCCGCTCTTCAATAGTGCCTTCAGTCGCGCGTACCAGCGGTTTTAAGCCTTTTTTATAATCGTACGCGTCGAGATCCACGCTCGCCACCAAACCTATACGCCGTTTGACGAAAGGCGTTTGCCGAACGGTAAGAACGTAGCCTTTCGGCAGTTTCGTAAACACGCCGCCCGCAAGATAATTTTTTATGTTTTCGTTTATTTTGCGTATGCGCTCGTCGGCGTTATCGTTTAAATAAATTTCGGGAAGAGTCAATTTAAGCGTGGACTTATTCTCGCCCACGAATTTCGCTAAATTATCCCAGTATTCGTTTTCGCTCGTAAATTGGTCGCACGCAACGCACGCCCATTTGGTCATATCAGCATCGGTAGGCAAAAGAATTTCCGCAGGGAAAATACCGGTTTCGGTCATAAAAACTCCTTTATAAATTTATAACTACGACGGTCAAAACCGCTACGAAAAGCGCCAAAGCCCCTATGCCGATATTACGCCATACCGTCTTTGCCTTGCTGTCGTTCGTTTCGTACCGCACGGTACTGTAATCTTTATTATCCATATCTCTCTCCTTACCTTCTGGCGCTTTCAAGTTCCTGCCAGTAATATTTGTTGAGCGTTTTTTTCAAGGTTTCAAAGTCCGCGTATCTCGAAATTCTGCCCGCCCTTGCTATCGAAATAATACCCGTTTCTTCGGAAACGATGAGCGAAACGACGTCGATAGTTTCGGTTATCCCTATCCCCGCGCGGTGGCGAGTGCCTAAGTCTTTCGGAATATTATCGACGTTCTGCGAAAGGGGCAAAAAGCAACCCGCGGCGACTATTTTCGTATCGCTTATTATCATAGCGCCGTCGTGGAGCGGGGTCTTCGGGAAGAACACGCTTTCGATAAGTTCGCTCGAAATATCCGCGTCGATTTTTACGCCGCTGTCTATTATCTGCGGCGGAACGTTGCCCGTCGACAACACTATTATCGCGCCCGTATCGCTCTTGGACATATTTTGGAGCGCCTTTATTATTTCGGAAATGCAGTTTTCTACCTTTTCTTCGTCGTAACTTCTGCTACCGGTATGCTTTACGTCCGCAAGTTTCATATTCATATGCGCCCAAATAATACGCTTTAATTCCACCGAATACAAAACTATGATAATGACGAGATATATCGCGGGAATTACAAGGAATATAGCTCTGTTCATAGTGCTTAAAGAAATTATCCCCGCGCCGAGAATCATTGAAAGCACGAACACCGTAACGAGCCCGCGCGAATTGTTGTCGAGCAGGAATTTTATCATGTAAAAATACAGCACGCTAAATACGAGAACGCTCACGGAAAGCGCTATAATCATATCCGGCGAACCCGTAAAGTTTGCCCAAAAAGTTGACAATTTTTCTCCGATATTCATACTTATCCCCTTCAAGACGTTTTATTCCGTCATTATCTTAAAAATATTTATCCACATAAGGTCGTCGGCGTTCATTTTGCCGCTTTTAACAGCGTAATCCGCGTCAACGAGCCTGTCTACGGTATTTTTAAGCGCGCGAACGTTAAACGCCGCCGCCTGCTGTTTAGCCTTTTTTACCGCGAACTCTTTTACGCCTAAAAGCGCGCCCGTTTCCGCGGGAGATTTATCGCTTATCGCGACGAACAAAAGCCGACGGAAATAATTGTATACGGCGGAAATTATCCGTCCGTGCGTATCGCCCTTTTCGAGCATATCGTTCACAACGCCTATCGCGTCGTCGAACTTACGCTTCGCGATATAGTCGGTCATTTCGTAGATTTTATATTCCGTACCGCGATTTACTAACAAGTCGACCGCATTTTCGTCTATTTCGCCGTTTTCCCCCGCGTAGGCGATAAGTTTTTCGGTTTCGTTTTTTACGCGCGTCATATCCGAAAGGCAATATTCCGCTATTTCCGTACATAACCCGTCCGATATTTTAACGCCCGCGGCGTTTACCGTCGCTTTTATCCAACGCGCTATAATGGAAACGTCCGCGGTTTTACACTCGACCGTACACACGGAATCGAACTTTTTAAACACTTCGTGCGGTTTTTCGTTTACGATAACGAGCACCGAACTTTTTATCGGGTGTTCGAGAAAATCCCGAAGCCCACCTTTTATCGCTGCGGCAGTCGGGTAAAACTCTTTTATGACCGTCATACGGTATTCCGAAAGAAAAGGAAACGCGTTTAAGGACGCGAGCGCTTCGCCCGTATCGAGCGCTGCCCCGTCGAAAGTCGCGACGTTTAACTGCGGTTCTTTAACGAGAGCGGTTTTAAGCGTGTCGAGCGACAGGGCGCGAAAATACCCTTCTTCGCCTTCGATAAGGTACGTGGAAAACCGTTCGCCGCTATTGAGACTTTTTTTCAGTTCGGAAAAAAGCATCTTTATTCTATCGCGTAAGAAACGCAGAACGTTTTACTTTCGCCTGCGGCAATTTGTTTATACGCAAATTCCCCGTCGAGTTCGGTAGTAGACGGCTCTAAGCCCAAGGCGTAATCGCCGCTCGCGTTACTCTTCCACAATATAAATTTATCCAGACTTTCGCCGTATTTAAGCGTGAATTTTCTGCCCGATTTCGGATTGAAATAATATACCGTTCTATCAACGGGTTTTAAATAATAACACGATTCGGGCTCGTTGTCTTTCGGCGCTTCCACCGTGTCCCACGCGGCAAGTTTACTCTTCGCCGTATCGCCCGTCGGCGTAACGCTTTCGGTTTCCGTTATGATTTTGCCCCCTTCGACCAAAAGCGGATATCCGAGATTCGAGTGATACAGAATACAGTAATTTTCCGCTCTCTTGCCTTCGTTCGTCAGAACGTCGGTAAGTTCGATCTTGCCGCTATCATACGCCGAAAATATCTTGCGCCGCAAAACCAGATCCTGTCCGAAAAGCGCGGAATATCTTATCTCCGCTTCCACGGTAATCCCCTTATCTCCGCATTCCGCCCTTAAAACCGTCGCGGGAATATTGTGAAATCCGCCGTGCATCTCTTTTCCTTCGACAACGCCTGCCGCGTCAAGACCGCAAGTATAAAGCGCTCCGCCTTCAAAACGCTCCGAAAACGAAGTTTCACGCTTGGTAAATCCGTTCTTGGAAACGAAAGACGTATTTTCGCCCTTATAAAAAATCTGCATTATATCGAGCGCCTTGCTTTCGTTGAGCAAAAAGCGCAACGCCCCGTTAGTACATTCTATGACGCGAAGTCCGTCTTCCGCGCCACCGTTTAACGTATACCTTTTTATGCCGAACATCTGCGCGGCATTATTTATTCTTCCGTTGCTTCTGATATCGTTTTTATTCATTTTGCACTCCCCGCGACTAACTGTCGACTATATAAAACGGCGTGGCGAAATAATCGAAAATCCGATTCCGCACCGTATATATCCGTTTACATTTTATCATTTTTTAATAACTATTGCAACCGATAACAGAGTTAATATACCGTATTTTCGCATTATTTTTTCTTACTTTAAAGTGTTTCTGTCATTTTAGCCGAAATACATTGTTAAATTCCCGTACTTCTCCCCGTTTTGATACCCGTATTTTTCCCTGAAACTCACCAAAACTTTCGGCGAATAAAGTTGCGTTACCGAATTGTATTTATCGTAACATATCGCGGCTTGCGGAAATGCGGTAAGCCCCGAGCAGTCTTCGGTGTCGGCAAGCGACGAAAATACAGCCGTATTATAACCGTTCACCGAACACAACATACACTTGCCGCCGAGCAAAAATGTAAATTCGCCGCCGCCCCTTTTTATCGAATCGCCGTCCGTCATATTTACTATCGTGAAATCAGAGAACACTTTATCGAATATCAGTTCCGTGTCGGCGTCCTTTTCGCCGTAATAATACAATGCGTTTACGTTAAGAACGGTTTTTAACCGTAGCGTAAGCGGTAAAAGTTCCATGCTTTTCGTTTGTTTAAGCAGAACGACGGCGACGTTTTTGCCGTCCGTTCTTTCCGCCGCATTTTTAAGTCTGGATAGCGAAAAGTTTTTATACGAAACGTCGCTTATAACGAGTATATTTTCGCCTTTCACGGTAAAGAGAACGGCGGACAGATTTTCAGAACCTATCACCGTTCCGCAAAGTTTATTGTTCTTTTCGTAAGTTACCGCCCAAGTACCCGCCACAGTAATAACGGCAAGAGTAACGCACACGACGGGCTTTATTATTCTGCCTAAATTAAATATCCCGCCCGCCGTAAAAATAACGCCGTAATACGCCGCGGCAAACGTGCCGAAAGTAAATCCCCCTATCAGAAAAACCTTAAAATCGACGGCGTTTATTATAAAGTTGAGCCCGTATAACATATATTCGGGCAGAAATAAAAACACGGTCGGCGAAAAAATACCCCCGAGAACCGTAAAGATGATAAGCGCGATATAAACTATGCCCGCTATCGGTATGAACAACAGGTTCACGAATAACGAAAGAGACGCGAATTCCCCGAAAGCGTATAAAAGTACGGGGACGCCGCCTATTTCCGCCGCAAAGGAAACTGCGAGCGGCGCGGCAATTTTATCGGGCAGAAATTTTAAGAGTTTTTTAAGCGGGACGAACAGTATTATCACGCTTAAAACCACGGCGAAAGACAGTTGAAATCCCACGCAGAAAAGTTGCGCAGGCGACACGGCGAGTATAATAAAAGCGGCGGCGCAAGCGGAAGAAATGCCGTCGTACTTCAATCCGAAAAGTCTTGATAAATTCAAAAAGACAAACATTATCACCGCGCGGATAGAAGACGCCGAAAACCCGCACACTCCCGCATAAAACACACAACACGCCAAGGTTACGGCGAAGGAAACGAAGGAATTGATTTTCAGTTTGTTAAAGATAAAATAAAGCGCGGTCGCTAAAAATCCGATATGCAAACCCGAAACGGCAAATATATGCGCTACACCCGCCGCTCGGTAATTCGCCAGATTTTCTTCCGTTATATAATCGGAATTTCCCGTAAGCATAGCGTAGGCTATCGGAAACTCGTCTTCATGCAATCCCGTTTTTAACGTGTCGAAAATAAACAGATTACATTTTTCAAACAGGTTCGGCGAGTGTTCGGTTATATTAAGTTCGTCTGTATTTATTTCCGCAGAATATTTTATCCCCTGTTCGAGTGCGGACGCGGCAAATTTCCCGTTATAGAAAAGCGTTAAGTCGGTAAGCGCCGAAGTAAAAGCAATTTTATCGCCGAGTCTTAAATCGTTTTCGCCGTAAACAGACAAATATATTTTATAATGAATTCTACCGTTTATCGCGCCCGTAACTTTAACTCCCGATACGATTACGGAAGTAACGTTTTCTTTAACGGTTATTTCCGACGCGTTACCGCTTACCGCAAGAATATGCCCGCCGAGATCGGCATATTTATAATTATTCGCGATGGTTTTAAATCTCACTCCCCCGAACACGGCGCATAACGCGAAAAATAAAAGACACAGGAACTTCCCTATGCCCGTAAATTTCGCCGAAGAAAAAAACACCGATAATATGGAAACGATAACGCCGGATACGCAAACCGCGACTAAACCCGCAACGCTTCCGCAAAGCAGACAGTAAGAAAACAATATTCCCGCAACAAGCCCCGTCGCAGCAAACGCCGCCGCTCTGAAATTCACGAATTTTCGCATCTTCCGTTTTTTCCTTCCGTTACGGATAAAATATAAAACAAAATGACAAAAAAGTCAACTTTAACTATTGCAATATGTGATTTTTTCTGGTACAATATTTATGCGAAAAAGGTTTTGTTTTGCTTTTAACGGTATATTCAAAACACAATGCCTTCGCGGTGCGATAGAAAAGGTCAAAAAAATCCACAAATTTATTATGAGAAACCGTTAATTTTGCCGCCGAGCGGGGCTTTCCGTCCGTGGACTACGGACTTAAATCAAGAAAGATGCGGAAACGGTAAACACGGTATTCGCCCGTTGTTAATCGGGTTATATTTTCCTTTTCGTCGGCCGATGCAGGCTATTTTTTTAACTTATTGTTTTTTGCTTGCAAAAGCGCCGCGATTTATGATAGAATAAGTGTTGCCGCCAAAACGTCGGAGCAAAAAGCAGGGTTTCCGCAAAAGATTGCGTAGCAAGATTTTGTGGGAAGAGAAGAAGCCGCCCGTAAGGTCAGGAAACAATCGGCATATTGTTTCGGACTAAAAGGGTGCGCGACGACGAGGCCTCATGGTCAAGCGGTTAAGACGCCGCCCTCTCAAGGCGGAATCCGGAGTTCGATTCTCCGTGGGGCTACCAACGCTAACCCACCCTATTTTGGGTGGGTTGTTGTTTACCCCGTGGAGAAGCGAACGCAGTTCGGTCGCCACTTGACTGACAACCCTGACGGGCAAAGGCGACCGAACGAGCGGTTCGAGCGAAACACTTATTCACCAAAGGAAAGGGCACTGCGTTTTGCAGTGCCCTTTCCTTTGGTGGAGATAAGCGGATTCGAACCGCTGGCCTCCTCGTTGCGAACGAGGCGCTCTACCAACTGAGCCATACCCCCATTAACGTCCGTCTTGTATCGACAACGTTAATAATATATCATTTTTTCGTAAAATTTTCAACTGTTTTTATAACGTTTTTATCAATTCGTAAAATTTTTTTTAATTTTGCTCTTTTAATTTCCGTCTTATCCTATTTAAATGCCGCTCGAATAATCCCCCGCCGATAAATTCCGCCATAACGTACTGGTCGAACGCGGGCACGGTGCAGGAATAAAATCCTAATCTTTGTTTATACTCTTCGAGTAATTTCTCGGGCAATATCATATACCCCATACGCATAGACGGGGCTATACTCTTCGAAAAGGTGTTGAGATATATCACCCTTTTACCCCCGTCAAGCGAATATATCGTTTCTACGGGCTTTGCACCTACCGCAAATTCCGAATCGATATCGTCTTCAACTATATAACCGCTTCTTTTTTTCGCCCACTCGACGTATTCAATACGCTTGCGATAGTCGGCGGTGATACCCGTCGGGTAACTGTTGAACGGCGTAACGAACAGCACAGTCGCTTTCGTTTTTTCAAGTTCTTCCGTTAAAATCCCGTCTTTGCCCATTTTAAGAAACTCACAGTCAGCGCCTTCCGTCCGTATCACCGCGTTTATCTTTTCGTAGGAAGGGTATTCAAGCCCGTAAATTTTATCCCTGCCGAACAGCGCCACTATCATACCGTAAAAGTATTCCGAACCCGAACCGATTATTATATTCTCGTAACCGACGTCCATACCCCTATAACGGTAAAGATAATCGGACAGCGCTTTCCGAAGTTCCACGCATCCGAACGCCGGCGGCTTGATAAGGAGCGCCCTGTCGTAATCGGTTATAACCTTACGCATAATCTTTGAAAACGACGAAAACCGAAAATCTACGTCCGACTTTGCGGCTACCGTATCCGTCGGTGCGGTCGGCGTTATTCTGTCCGTTCTTTCCTTTCCTTGCGCCGCGTCGCCCACGAAAAATCCGCTACGTTCCTTTGAGTAAACGTACCCTTCGTCGATCAAAAGCCGATACGCTGCGTCCACCGTTATAACGCTCACGCCGAGCCTTTCCGCAAAAACCCGCTTTGACGGCAACTTTTCGCCCTGTCTTATCTTGCCCGAAACAACGTCTTTTTTTATCTTTTCGTACAGGGTTTCATATAAGGGTTTTTTGCCCCGTTTTGTAATTTCCCGCGTCTTCATCTGGTTATATAAAATTTTCCTTTTTTGGATATTGAATATTATCAAAATATATTGTATAATGAAACGGAAAATTTGTCAAGGGCTTAAAAACAATGAAAATTACGGTACGACAGATAACTTTTACCGCAATACTCACCGCGATCACCGCGGCGCTGTGTTCGTTCCACATACCCTTGGGGTTTGCGAACCTTTATCTCGTCGATATCGCCGTATGTATGGCGGGAATATTGCTCTCTCCCTTTTTCGCTTTTTGCGCGGGCGCGTGCGGTGCGTTTTTAGGCGACTTGCTGTTTTATCCGCAAGCAATGATGGTTACTTTGATAGTACGAACGGTGCAAGTGGTCGTCATTTCCGTATTTTCGCGCTATATTATGAAAAACAGACCGTTTTTATCTTCGCTTATCGGGTGCATAATAGGCGTTATAATAATGGCGTTAGGGTATTCGTATTTTTCCGTGCTGTTCTATTCGCGAATAGAACAGGCGCTTGCAAAACTACCGCTGGAAGCGTTGCAAGCGGCGGTGGGCGTAGCTATCGCCCTACCCGTCTGCTACAAATTCCGACTACGGGAAATTTTGGACGGTTACGAAAAGAAAGACGATTTATAAGGCTTTTGTAACTTAAAATTTCACGGCTTTCCGCTATTGACGGAAAGCCGTTTTAGTGTTAAAATATAAATATGATAGACGAATTCGACTACAAAGAGCCGTCCTGCGCTCTGTGCGGCGGCAAATAATTTTATAATCCCGAACTTGCGGAAGCGAAAGGTCGTATCCCCGTTAAACGCGTTATAGAAAAGGCGGACGAATATTATAACAAAAACGACCTTGCGGGCGCGAAACGGCATTTAGAGTACTGGGAAAAGGAATCGACTGCGCTTAACGACCTTAACGGCGAACTTTCGGTAATAAACGAACTTTTGGGACTGTATCGCAAAAACGGCGACGACGGTAACGCTATCCGCGTAATAGAACGGTCGCTGCTACTTATTGACAAGTTGGAATTAAAAGACACGGTATCGGGCGCGACGGTGTATTTAAACGCCGCAACGACTTATAAGGCGGTCGGAAAAGCGGACAAAGCCCTGCCCCTGTACGAAAAAACGCTTAAAATTTATACCGAAAATCTGAAAGAGAACGACGAGCGGTTCGGCGGGTTTTATAATAACTATGCTTTGGCGCTTACCGACGCGGGCGAATACGAAAAAGCGGAAAAGTGTTACTTTAACGCTATCAAGGTTATGGAAAAAGCCGTGGGCGGCAAGCCCGATACTGCTATAACTTACGTCAATCTCGCGCATTTATACGAAACCGCAAACAAATCGGACAAAATCACCGATTGCCTGTTTAAGGCGTACGATCTTCTTAACGACGAGAGCAATATAAAAAACGGATACTATGCGTACGTTTTGGATAAATGCGCGCCGAGTTTTAAGTATTTCGGATACGAGAAAATCGCGAACGATATGAAAAAGGAGGCACAAGAACTCTATGAACGGTCTTGAAATTTCAAAGA
>ONQV01000038.1 GCA_900320065.1 uncultured Eubacteriales bacterium
GGGTAAAAGTTATATTACGGCAAAGCCGTAGTTATATTATATTTACCGCAACTTTCCCGTAAGGGAAAATATAACTGCGTAAGCAATATCACTCGCCGAAAGGCGAATATAACTTACCGCATTTGCGGTAAATATAACTTTAATTAGTAATAACGCTGTTTAAAGTGAACTCCAACGCGCCCATACTCATAAAAGTTCCGTAGGTTATAAGCGGTTTAACGTATTCAAGCAGTAGGCAGGTGTTTTTGATGTTGCCCTTTTCTTCCGTCTGAACGCTCGCATACTGCGGCGTGCCGGAAGCGTTGGTCTTATCGAGCGAGAAAGACAGCGACGAGTATTTTATCGTTTCCGTAACGTTTTCCGCACCGTTATAATTTTTTAAAGTGAACTGTTTTTCCGCTAACGCGGTATTAGTAATTTTTATGGGCTGTGGGGCTTCGTAACCGGAAGAAACGGCTTGTATCGTTTCCGACGCTTTTTCTTCTATTTTCAGACCGCGTATAGCGAACAGCAGTTCAGCGTTGTCTATCGCCGAACGGAAAGTGTAGTCCGTAGTGGTTTCCTGCGCGTCTGCGCCTTCGAGCGTTATAGTTTCGGGTGCGGCGTCCGTGGCGAAACTTTTAGCCTTTTTCACCGTGCGGTATTCGTCTTTATTGTAAAAGGTTTCCGAAACACTTTTAACGATAGCGATTTCGGTGCTGTCCGAGCCTACGGAAATAACCGTATATTCCGCGTCTTCTTTTGCGTAAAGGGGTGCGAACCCTGCACCTTGTTTTGCGATATACGCTTTCGTCGTTATTTTTTCCGTGTGAAAATAAGGTTCTTGTCCGTTTATGGTAATCGTTAAACCGATTTCAAAATCCGTGGTAAGTTTATACACACTATCTATAAGCGCGTCGCCTTTCGCGTCTTTAATCTCTAAAATATCGCTGTTTTTTATTTCTTCGTCGGACTTGCTCGTTTCTTCAAGTTTGGTCGTATAATTTCCGACGGAATATTCAAACGTAAAATATTTGTCGAGTTCGGCGGATTTTTTGATGCTACCGTAGTCGTCGACTTGTTTGACGGTGTAGGAAAGAGTTTCGGCGGTCGCGTTTATCGAGTTAAACGAAAGGGTGCTGTCCCCCGAACAGGAACAGCCGGAAAGGATAGCCGAAAAAGCGGCGAGTACCGCGATAAAAAATGCAATAGGTCTTTTTTTCATAATTTTCTCCGTAAAAACGAGTTCGGATAAGACAATAGAAAAAAAATGTAAAACTATATAATAAAATTACCCCAAAAGTTTGCCCGATATGTTAAAATATTATCGTATGAACGCAAAACTTATCGAAACCGATTCCTATTTCAATATTTTTCCTATTCTTACCGATTGCTTAAAAGGCAAGGCGAACGATTTAACGCATAAGAATTTCGTGTTTTGCGAAGAAAAACTGTCTTTAATGGCGGAACGCGTGCTTTGTGCCGAGTTCGGCGGGACTTTCAATACCGAAGTGTATTCTTTCGGCAACTTTTTGCGCGCCAGAAAAACGGTAACGGGGCTTTTATCCAAAGAAGGTTCTGCGATGGTGGTAAAAAGAATACTTGCGGAAATTCCGCTCGGCTGTTTTAACAGGGGCAAAATAAACCTTGCACCGTCGCTTTTCGAACTCATAAGTCAGTTAAAAAGCGCGAAAGTGTCGGCTATCGACTTGTCGCGCGCGGCGAATCTTACGGACGGTATTCTGTCCGCCAAATTAAAAGATATTTCCGCCGTGTATTCGGCTTACGAAACCTATCTTGCGGAAAACGGCTTGTCCGATCAGGGTTCGGCGCTTGCCCTTCTTCCCGAAATCGTGGAAAGCGCCGACGAACTCAGCGGCGCGGACGTCTTTATAGTCGGCTTTTCGGGATTTACCGTGCAGATACGAAAAGTTATTTCCGCTATAATGAAAAAGGCGGCGAATATTACGGCGATTCTCGTAGGCGGCGAAAACGAATTTGCGTTCGTAAACGAAACGGCGCGGGTATTTAATGAAATTTGCGCCGATTTACGCATCTCCGTCGGCAAAAAATTCGTTAAAAGCGATTATTCCGCCGGCGGCGCGGTGATAAAAGACGGATTATTCAATCCTTATTACAGAGTTGCGGACGATAAGAAAAAGCCCGAAGCGTTCTTTTTAGCCGCGAAAAGCGTAAACGCGGAAACCGAAAGAATCGCGGAAGCGATAAAGCGCAAGGTGATGGACGGGGAAGCGCGCTACCGCGATTTTACCGTTATTATACCGTCTACCGCGGAATATAAGGAAGCGGTGCGGAAAAGTTTTTCAAGGCTTTCGGTACCGTACTTTATCGACGCCAAAATAAAGCCCGAAAATTTCCCCGCGGTGTCGCTTATTTACGCTTATTGCGATTTGTTTATAAAGGGATTTAAAATCCCCGCGCTTTCGGCGTTTTTCAAAAACCCGTACGTCTGTTCCGATAAGGATTTAGCCGACGAGTTTGAAAATTATCTCTATAAATACGATATTTGTTACGACAAAATCAAAAAGCCCTTTATTTTTCCCGCGGACGGCGGTAAGTACGATACGGCTCGACTAGACGAGTTCCGCGCTTATATAGCGGGACTTCTCGGCAAGTTCGACGCGGAAAACCTGATAAAACAATTAAACTTCGACGAAAAGACCGAAGAGATGGGCAAACGCCTTTCCGCGCTCAAAGAAGTTCAGGACGCAGAAATAAACGCGCAGGCGGCGGAAAAGGTCAAAGCCGTGATTGCGGAAATGAAACTTCTTTTGCCCGCGGCGAAAATCGACCCGTCGGAATTTAAGACGGTTTTTGCAAGCGGCGTCGCGGCGATGGAAATATCGGTAATTCCGCAGTATAACGACGCGGTGTTCGTGGGCAACTTCAAGCAAGCGGCGATAGCGCAATCCCGTTATCTTTTCGCGGCGGGGCTTACGGGCGAAGTGCCGTCTTTTACCGACGACGTGGCGCTTTTAACCGACGGCGATATAGACGCGTTGGCTAGCGTAAAGGTCCTTTTAGAACCCAAAATCAACGTGGTGAACCACCGTGTCCGCGAAGAAGTCGCGCTGGGGCTTTCCGCCTATAAAACGGGGCTGTATCTTTCTTATCCGCTTTCCGACTTTTCGGGCGGGCAGAATACGAAGAGCGAACTACTGACCTTTGCCGAAAAGAATTTCGTGCCGTTAAAGTTTCCGCCTTACGACGGGTATATAACGAAAGCGGAAGGCGCACGCAGTTTTTCCCGCGATTGCAACAGATTCGCGAGCCTTAAAATAGACGATTTTTCGATACAGAGCGGGTTTTACGCGGCAACAAACGGCGAGCCCGAACGCATAGTAAATTACGCCAACAAGGAAGTAAAGGTAAAACTCGACGGCAAAAAGGGGGCGCTGCTTCGCGGGGTTACTTCGCCAACTACGATAGAAGATTATTACGCTTGTCCTTACCGTTCCTTCCTTATCCATACGCTTAAAGTAAAAGAGCGGGAAACTGGCAAGGTGAACGCGCTTTCCGTCGGCAATCTTATGCACGAGATTTTTAACCGATTTATCGGTCGCGTGGAAGAGGCGACCGATAAGGATAAGACGGACGCGCTGTTTCACGAGATTGCGGCGAGCGTATTAAAGAAAGACGAATACGCGCGGTTTGACGACGCGGAAAGTTCGTTCGGGGTGCGGCTCGCACTTAAAGAGTGCGAAAAATACTGTTACGATATGTCGCGGTTTTACGCCGTTACCGCTTTCCGCACCGATAAAACGCATTTGGAACGGTCGTTCGGCGACTATGGCAAAGACGAAAATTCCTATCCCGCCGTCGACCTTTTGGGCGGCAAGGTAAAACTTGCGGGTAAAATCGACAGAGTGGACGAATATAAAAATTATTTCCGCATTACCGACTACAAAACGGGCGGGAGCGAAGTTGGCGACGACAAGATTTTCGCGGGCGTGAAGTTGCAACTGTACCTTTATTCGCTTGCCGTAACCGACAAAACGCTTGCGGGGGCGTATTATCTCCGCGTGAACGACGAATACAAAGCGGCTGACGATAAGGTTAAACCCCTTTTCGAAGGAAAGACTGCACTTGATACGGGTGCGCTAAACGAAAGCGAAGGGGAGTTTATTCCGACGGACGGCAAGAATAAGGCGGTAAAGACCGAAACTCTTTTAAACGTGCAAAAGTACGTTAAGGCGCTTGCGGAACAGGCGGCGGAACAGTTATCGGACGGCGTTATAGTGCCTTCGCCGTATGCGGGGACTTGCGCTTACTGCGACTTTGCGCCTATGTGCCGAAAAGCGCTTGCGGAGCGCAAGGTTTCGGGCGTCGATACGGAATTTATTGCGGAAAGCGTTAAAGGCGCGGGGGAAAATTCAGATGGCGGAAAATAGAAGCACGTTAAAACCCGAACAGTTTGAAGCGATAAACCGCGACGGTGCAAATATTCTCGTTTCGGCGTCCGCGGGGAGCGGAAAGACTTTCGTTATGATAAAACGGCTTATCCGTCTTATCACCGAGGGAAAGGCGAAAGTGGACGAAGTGCTTGCCGCGACCTTTACGGAAGCCGCCGCCGCGGATATGAAGGAAAAACTTAAAAAGGCACTAATTGAAGAAGTCGAAAAGGGCAACCGTAAAATTGCCGCCGAACTCAACAAAGTGGCGACGGCGGATATATGCACCCTGCACTCTTTCTGCGCAAGGCTTATCCGCACTTACTTTTTCGCAGCGGGCGTCGCGCCCGATTTTAAGGTCGCGGACGAGAGTGAAACGAGCGCTATGAAA
Organism: uncultured Eubacteriales bacterium; assembly: GCA_900320065.1. GTDB lineage: Bacteria > Bacillota > Clostridia > Christensenellales > Borkfalkiaceae > UBA1259. Next base: position 4,783 of record ONQV01000038.1, read on the forward strand.
AAAGAGAGTATGGAAGAAACTTTCAGGGCGCTGTACTCTGATAAGGACGCGAAGTTTTTGAAACTCGCCGAGCGTTACCGCACACGCCGCAAGGACGATACTTTCAAAAAAGTCGTTTATGAGATATACGATTACGCTATTACGGAAAAAGACCCCGAAAAACTTATAAATTCCTATGCCGTAAATTACACCGCCGCGGGCGCGGACAGATTTTTACGGGTTTTTGAAGGCAAACTGAAAAAGACCGCGGAAATTATACTCGCGGAAGTTTCGGCGCTTAAAGCCGAGTGCGAAAAGGCGGGGTATTCTGCGGGCGCAAGTCAATGTTCGGAGTTTTCGGAAATAGTTTTTAAAATTTTATCGGGCGGGGCGGCTACCGCGCGCGAATACGCCGTGCCGAACGCGCTTCCGCGTATAACGGGCAAAAACCCCGAACAAGGCGCGGAATATCTTAAAGACAGACTTAAAAATTACAAATCGCATATTAAAGCGCTGTGCGACTTCGCTCTAAAAACCGATATAGACCGCGGCGCGCTTTCGGGTCTATACGAAAACGGCAAGATTCTTGCGGGCGTGGTTTCACGCTTTACGGAAGTTTACGGCCGTAAAAAGCGGGAAAACAACGTTTTGGACTTTGCGGACTTAGAGAGATTTGCACTTATCGCCTTAAAGGACGAGAGCGTAAAAGCCGCCGTGCGCAAAAAATACAAGTACGTTTTCGTGGACGAGTATCAGGACGTAAACGCCGTTCAGGAAGAGATAATTTCCGCGGTAACCGACGGTAATCTGTTTATGGTCGGCGATGCGAAACAGAGCATTTACGGTTTTCGCGGTTGCCGTGCGGAGATATTCGAGCAAAAGGAAAAGACCGTGAAAGATTGCGGCGGCGCGGCGATAAGGTTAAATTACAATTTCCGTTCGGCGGATAGGGTAATAGATATGGTAAACGCCGTGTTCGATTTTTGCTATATTAAGGAATACACCGGCGTGGACTATAAGAGTACCGCGAGATTGCAAGGCGGCGGCATTTATCCCGAAAACGCCGCGGGCCGTGCGGAACTGCATTATCTTTTTAAAGACAAGGCGCAAAAAGCCGAACGCCCCGCACCGCGTATTTACAATATCCTTGACGAAGCCTTTAAAAAAGAAGAAAAGGAAACGGCAAGCGTTTCTAATCTTCTTGCTAAAATTATAGACGGGGAACTTACGAAAAATTATTACGATATAAAGACCGAAAAATTTAAGCGGGTTACGATGAGCGATATCGCGGTGCTGACCCGCGCGGGGGATACCGCGTACGTCCGTAACATAGTGCAGGGGCTCAACGCGCACGGAATACGGGTGGTATCAAGCGTTTCGCAGAACGTTTGCGATTTTCCGGAAATCAAAACGCTTATAAACGTCTTAAAACTCGTCGATTGCTTTATATGGGACGCGCCGCTCGTCGGCACGCTGTTATCGGTCGTCGGTAACTTTACGGAAGAAGACCTTGTCGAAGTCGCGACCTATTACGCCGACAACGCGGATAAAAAGACCAAGAACAAAAGTGGTTTTTCCGCGGCGTTTTCCTACTATCTCGAACACGCGGACGGCGAACTTTGCGGGCGGCTTAAAAAATTCAAGGAATATTTCGACGCGCTCCGCTATCTTGCCGACTTTAAGGGCGCGAAAGGCGTTCTCGACAAAGTGATAGAAGACAGCGGGTACGAGAACTTTTTGCTTGCGAGCGCCGACGGTGAAGAACAGGCGCGGCGGCTTTACAGATTTTTAGCCGAAACCGAAAGCGGCGACAGACTGCGTACGGTCAGCGAGTTTTTATCCCGCGTGGAAAACTCACCCGACGCTTTCGAGATCTCGGGCGGCGGCGAAGACGACGCCGTAAAGGTAATGACCATACACTCGTCGAAGGGTTTGGAATTTCCCGTGGTGATAGTCTGCGGGTTGGAAAAGTCTTTCAATAGGCAAGACGAATACAAGCCCGTATTCTGCGACCGCGACGAAGGCTTTTTCGCCCTTTCGTTCGACGACGCAAAGCGCACCGTTTCGACTACGGGCTACCGCGAGATACTTAAAGCGAAAATGCGCGAAACGACGATAAAAGAAGAAATGCGGCTCTTTTACGTTGCGTTGACCCGCGCGGCGTATTCGTTGCATCTCGTATTCGAGAAGAACGCCGACACCCGCGCCGCCGAGTTTTCCAAACTGTTTACCGAATCCGCTTGTTTTTTGGATTTCGTGCCCGCGGAAATACCCGTAACCACGCATTTGCCTACGGAACTTTCTCTCGCCGACGTTCGGCGCAAGGCACGGCAGGTGCTCGTTGCGAAACCCGATATTATGCGCGCGGAAAAAATGAAAAAGGATTTCGCGTTTTTATATCCGTATCTTTCCGCGACGACGTTGCCGCTTAAAAACAGCGTTACCGCGGCGATAAAGAATAAGGAAGAAGTTTATCCCGTCAACACGCTGTTTATCGAAAACGGCGATACCGACAGGGAAAAGGGCGTTATCGCGCACAGAATAATGGAGCATTACGATTTTAACGGCGAGTTTTATACGCAACTTTCCGCGATGGAACAAGCGGGCGTTATCAGCCCCGAAGAAATTTCGAAAATAGATACCGAACGGCTTAAACGGGTCGTGGAAAGCGGGGTGTTTGACAGCATTAAAAATGAAACTCTTTACAGGGAACAGGACTTTATCGTGAATATCGCCGCCGCCAAAGTGTTCGATACCGATTCGGACGAAGAAGTTTTATTGCAGGGGGTAATAGACCTGCTCGCCGTTTCGGGAAACACCGCGGAGATAGTGGACTATAAGTATTCTTCGCTCGGGAAAGAAGGTTTAAAACGCAAGTACGGCGAACAGTTAAATCTTTACGCTTACGCCGCGGAACGCGCGCTCGGCGTTAAAGTCCTTTCAAAAACGCTCGTCAATATCTTTACGGGCGAAACGGTAAGGGTAGAATAAAACAACCCGCGATAAGCCATACGACTTAAAAACAGCCTATTCGTCAAAAAATCCCGTTTACCGCAAAGCGGCAGGGATTATTATGGGCGTATGGCTGAAAGTATGGAATTCGGATTTATATACGCTTTTTTTAGCGCGACTAGCGGCACGGCGTTTTTCGTGAGTACCGCGATTGCTACGGCGGTCGGGTTTTCGGTTTGTCTTTTTTTGTCGATTTTTAAGCGCGGGTACGGTATTCAAAAAAGACTTTGGTTTTTGATTTTACTTTTTATTTTATGCGCGCTTTTAAAGGCGCGGGCGTTCGTTACGGGAGAAAAGGATTTTTCTCCCCTTTTATTGTGTTTCGGGCTTATTCTTTTTCTGCCCGTTTATTTTATCCGCGCAAAAGCGCCGAAAGAGCAAGCCGATAATTTATCCGCGCGTGAGTACGTCCGTATTCTGGACGATAAAATCAAGCGGACGGACGATTTAGAAAAAACGCAAGCGGATTTTAAGACGGAAGTTATTAAAGCCGAACCGCAACCGCCCGTTGCAAACGATAAGCCCGATTTTTCGCACGTTAAAAACGTGTTGCAAAGGTTAGAACCCGCCGTGCTTTCGTACGCCGACCGACGGCAGATACACGAACTCGAACTTTCGATTTGCGAAGCGGAAAACGGCGGATATTCCGAAGAAACGCGCGTAAAAATCAACGAAGGACTGGGCAATCTTCTTAAAATAATGGCGCGCCACGGCGTATAAACGCTTCCGGACGTAAATATTTTGTTAAAATTTAAGACCGAATATTGACATATAAACTCAAATAAGATATAATATCTTTTATTAAAGGGGACGGAAAACAGAAAAAATCACCCTTCCGTCCGTTACTGTGGAATATCTGAAATGCGAAAAATCGTTGCGATTTTATTGACTGCGGTATTATCCTTGTCGTGTTTTTCCGCTTTCGCGTGCGGCGGCAGGAAAACTTACAGTATAACTTACAGCGTTGCGGACGGAACTCTTCCCGACGGAGCGATAAGTGAATACAGCGAATCCGACAAAGATATTTCTTTGCCTACCCCGACGAAAGCGGGGTATACTTTCGCGGGTTGGAAAAACGGCTCTGACGTTATAACCGTTATCGCCGCGGGAACGAAAGGGGATCTTTATCTTACCGCTACTTGGCAAGCAAATTCCTACACGATAACTTTTGACTACGGCGAAGGTTCGGGGACGGAAACTTCGCGTGACGTAACGTACGGTTCGGCGGTAACGTATTTACCGATAGCGACGCCGCCGACGGGCAAGACGTTTACGGCTTGGAAGATGGAAAACGGTTCTGTTTTTGCAAACGGAACGGCGTATAACTTTGAAAACGATATAACGCTTACCGCATATTACACTACCGACGAATACGTTATAACTTATCGTTTAGACGGCGGCGATCCGCTCCCTGCGGACGCTATAACGGCGTACAGCATATCCGCGCAAGATATACCGTTGCCTACGACAACTAAAACGGGGCATACTTTTACGGGTTGGAATAGCGGCACGGGTATTATAACGGTTATCGCCGCGGGAACGACGGGCAATCTCGATCTTACCGCTACTTGGCAGGCGAATTCTTACACGATAACGTTCAATTACGGCGAAGGTTCGGGGACGGAGACTTCGCGGGATGTGGAATACGGTTCGTCGGTAACGGATTTACCGATAGCGAACGCGCCGACGGGCAAGACGTTTACGGCTTGGAAGATGGAAAACGGTTCTGTTTTTGCAAACGGAACGGCGTATAATTTTGAAAACGATATAACACTTACCGCAAGTTATACTACCGACGAATACGGTATAACTTATCATTTGGACGGCGGCGATCCGCTGTCTGCGGACGCTATCACGGCGTACAGCATATCCGACGAAAATATACCGTTGCCTACGCCGACGAAAACGGGGCATACTTTTACGGGTTGGAATAACGGTACGGAAGTTATAACGGTTATCGCCGCGGGAACGATAGGTAACCTTGATCTTACCGCTACTTGGCAGGTAAATTCCTATACGGTAACTTTTGACTACGGCGAAGGTTCTGGAACGGAAGCGTCGTGTAACGTAGAATACGGTTCGACGGTAGAGAATTTACCCGAAGCGACGCCGCCGACGGGCAAGACGTTTGTGGGGTGGAAAGACGAAAGCAATAACGTGTTTGCAAATGGGACGGCGTATGATTTCGACAGAAACATAACGCTTGCGGCAAATTACAGAACGAACGAATATACGGTAGCGTATAACGTAGCGGGCGGTAATCCGCTGTCTGCGGACGCTATAACGAAATACAGCATATCCGCGCAAGATATACCGTTGCCTACGACAACTAAAACGGGGCATACTTTTACGGGTTGGAATAACGGTACGGAAGTTATAACGGTTATCGCCGCGG
>ONQV01000024.1 GCA_900320065.1 uncultured Eubacteriales bacterium
CGCTTTCTTACGCGGCGCAAAAAGGTTGCTTACCGCTTATGGATAACGGGCACTATCATCCGACGGAAGTCGTATCTGATAAAATTCCCGCGCTTTTGTGTTTCTTCCCAGAAATCGCTTTACATATTACGCGTCCCGTACGTTGGGACTCCGATCACGTTGTTCTTTTTGACGACGAAACGAAGGAAATTGCAAAAGAAATAGTAAGAAACGACGCGATAAACAGAGTTTACATAGCGCTTGATTATTTCGACGCAAGTATAAACAGAATAGCCGCATGGACGGTTGGGGCAAGGAATATTCAGAAGGCGTTGCTTTTCGCTCTGTTGCAGCCTATTGCAAAACTTAAAACGTTGCAGGAAGCCGGAAATTACACGGAACTTCTCGTATTACAGGAAGAATCCAAAACGCTTCCTTTCGGCGATATTTGGAACGAATATTTAAAAAGACAGAACGTTGCGGGCGAAAACTGGTTCGACGCTGTCAAAGAATACGAAAAGACCGTTTTGGCGAATAGAAAATAACGTGGAGATAAAAAATGCGTAATACTATAAAAGATTTGATCGAAATATCGCAGTATGCGGGCGCGCGCGCCGATTATACGCAAGGCGGAGGCGGCAACACTTCCGTTAAAAACGATAAAGAAGGTCTGATGCTTATTAAAGCGTCGGGATACAGGCTTAAAGATATAAACGAAACGACCGCATTCGTTGCTGTTGATAAAAAGAAGATAGCCGATTATTATAATTCCGTAGATTTGTCCGTAAAGAAAGATTACGAAAAGGAAAGTGCGGAACTTTCAAAATCGTCAATTGTAGAACTTGACGGAATACAAACTTTACGTCCTAGCGTCGAAGTAGGGTTTCACGCAATTCTAAAAAAGTATGTAATACATACTCACTCTGTATACGCGAATATTTTAACTTGTAGTTTAGAAGGTGAAACGATAGCCGATAAGATTTTTTGCGGTAAGGACTTTGATTTATGAAAAATCACGGGCTTGTGGTAAATTGCGACGATATCGATAGGGTAAAGCTTATCAATGAAGACGTAAATAATTCCATAGTAAAATATTTCGATATTACAGATATGTTTACTTCGGTAAATTTAGGGAAAAATGGAGATTTTTTTGTTTCCGAAACGCCGATAGTTACGGAATTTATAAAAGAAAACGGACTTACTAAAACGTTTTTGGACGAATATCCGCTATATCCAGACCAACTTGTATATTTAAACAATATAATACAGTTCTCGCCTGATAAATTTGTGGTTAAAGATAACACGGTACTTTATAATACAGACGAAAAACAGGCAACGACGCTGGAAGAAACTTTGGCGGCTTACCTGTTCGTTATAACGACGGTTAAAAAAGCAGGACTTAAAATTTCCAAAATGAGTGAAAAAGAAGTATACTTTATTAACCATTGGGAAGCGGAAAAATACCGTCGTTCGGTAAAATAAAGCAGTATTATATTACGCATAATCAAACAAAAAAACCGCAGCAAATAACTGCGGTTTTTTGTTGTTTATAAATCAGTGACTTGTACCGAAGAACGAAGAGAATTGTTTTGCCATACAGATAAAGGAAAATACCGTAAGTCCGATAAAGAAAAGCAGTCCGTTGTTTTTAATACAGTCGAATATTTCTCTTTCCCCGAATCCGCCTGACAGATATTTTGCGAAAAATCCCGCTACCGTCAATAAATTAACGAGCGCGAGTACAAGTAAGACTAAGCCCAATAAAATACTTAACGCTCTTAATAAATGACGGATTATTTCGCTTCTTAAAATCATCATAAAAAGCGTAAACACGATATCGAAAGCGATAATGGCGTAAAAAGCGTATATAGTATATGGCAGAATATCAAAAACCGCTTCGGGGATAGCGGAAACGACGCCCAACGTTTCCGCTATAGCGATAATATACATGCTTTGATCTGCTGATACCGCGCTGTCTCCGATCGGCATTATACGGTTGAAAGTAAATTCCATTTGCGGTTCTATCATATAGGGTATACATAGTGTCGCCGCAGCGAGTAAACACAACAGAAGTTGACCTATACCTATTTTGCCCTCATAATCTCTTGACATAAAATAACTCCTTAAATTTTTAATGTTTTTAAGTATTCTTTTTTTATTTTATCAATTCTGTACGAATCACGCGCTTTATCTATCGTCTTATTCTGTATGAACTGCGGAAGAGTTTTGCTCTCTAACAGACCGATTATTCCATCGTAATTTTTTACGAGAATGACGCTATAAAGCCACGCGATCGCCATATTTATATAATATTCGTCGGTTTTGATAGTCGAAACGGCTTTTATCGTGCCGTCCGTGTATTCTTTGTCAGTAAAATACGATAAAAGGCACACGACGGCAAATCTCACCGTATAAACGCAGTCGGAATTTATCCAGATTTTAATATTTTTAAGCAATAAATTTTTGTTTTTCGCAAGTTGTTTAAGAGACGTCGCAACCGTATCGCATATTGCCCAATTATCTATTTTAGGCAAAAATTCGTTCAGAAAGGTGTAAATCCTGTCAGTTTCCCTAATTTTTTCGGCTATAACAAGCCCGTGTGCCATGTATTCTTCGTAATAGTGATGTTCGCTACGTAAAAAAGAATAAATTTCTTCGTCTGAAACGGTGTTTTTAACCGTTTTTCTTATTTCGGGAACGCGAACGCCTATTATTTCATATTTAGTATCCGGTACGAGTTTTGTGTGAAACAGTCTGTATCTTTCGTCCTTTTTAGATAAAAGTTCTTTCGTAATATTATACATTATTCGGCTAAAAGTTTTACTAAAACAGGGTAGAAACCCGCGCACACTTTATTCAGATTTTCGTAAAAAGTATTTTTGTCGTTACCGCTTCCGTGCACGTCCGTTACGCCTTTGAAAATATAAAAAGGCTTATCGTTTGTCGTACAAACTTGCGCGACGGCGCAACCTTCCATATCGAAAATAGTGGATTTTAAGTCCAAAACCGTCTTAATATCCGTATCTTTTTCCGTAAACCTGTCCGAAGTTGCGAGCGACGCGTTCGGCAAAAATTTAAGTTTATCGGTTTGCGGATAAAAATACACGGTATCGAAGTCCTGAATATATCCTACGGGCACGTTATCGAGCGCGCTTAAATCGAAGTCGTACTGACAGCATTTATCGACGGCGTAATAGCGACAAATTTCCGTTTTGTCCGAAATTCCGCCGACAGAACCGAAGTTTACTATATAATCAATGGGGAAGTTGTCGATAAGATACTGTGTGGCAAGCGCGGCGTTTACCTTACCGATTCCGCTTATTATCAATACGAAATTTCGGTTTTCTATCGTGCCGAAATAAAGTTTTTTACCGTTTTTAGCTTTTTTTTCGACCGCACCGACAGTTTCTATAACGTTTTTTGCTTCCATATCGAGCGCTACGACTATTCCGACCATTTTTTATCCTTAAAAATTTTTAATTATTTTAACACTTTATTATATCGCTTGTCAAATAATAAAAATAATAAGATATATCTATTTCAAATTAAAATAAAAAGATTTTACAAAATAAATATAATATGTTATACTAATTAGTAACAAGGAGAAAAAACATGAAAACCAAAAAAAATTTGTTGTTGGGGATTATATCCATTTGCATTTTCGCGTTGTCGCTGACTTTTGCAATAGTTGATTGGGCTGTGCCGCTTAATGTGTGGACGCATCCCGTTCTTAACTTTTTATTAGGGCTTGCCGTTGGATTCGGGATAATGACGCTTGTTTTGGCATTTAAAAATCGCTCGCCGTGGTATTTCTTTTTAAGCGTCATACTTTTCGGACTTGCCGCGCTGTATATAACTCTTCAATATATCGTTTGGTGGCTTTGCCTTATAGTAATCGTGGTTTTGGTAGCGGTTACCGCTATTACGAGCATTATGGTCGCAGGCAATCAGACCGAAAATATTGCTCTCAACAAATCGCCCGATTATAAGACTTTTGACGAAAGAAAAGCCGAAGAAAAGGCAAAGGAAGCGGACGAAGAAAAAGTTGAAAAGCCGCTTCCGAAGATAAAATCTTTTAAAGACTGACAATTTTGATTATTTATCGGACGGAACTAACATGGAATTCAGAAATCTTACGCTTTTAACCGACCTTTACCAACTTACGATGATGAACGGTTATCTCAAAGAGAACCGCAGGGAAGAAACGGCTGTATTCGACGTGTTTTTCAGACAGAACGGTATGATAACGTATTCTGTCGCCTGCGGACTCGAACAGACCGTCGATTATATATTAAACCTTCATTTCGGTGAAGAAGAAATCACATATCTAAAAAGTCTCGGAATTTTCGACGATGATTTTTTGAAGTATCTTAAAGGTTTCAAATTTACGGGCGACGTTTACGCTGTTCCCGAAGGAACAGTCGTTTTTCCGGGCGAGCCTATTTTAACGGTAAAAGCGCCGGTTATGCAAGCGCAACTGGTCGAAACCGCAATCCTTAACAATATCAATTTTCAGACGCTTATCGCGACGAAGGCGGCAAAAATAAGATATGCAGCTCAAAACGATATCGTTATGGAATTCGGCCTGCGCCGTGCGCAAGCGCCCGACGCGGGCATTTACGGAGCGCGGGCTGCGGTCATAGGCGGTTGCAATTCTACGTCCAACGTGCTTGCAGGAAAGATGTTCGATATCCCTGTCTCAGGAACGCACGCGCACAGTTGGGTAATGAATTTTAAGGACGAATATACTGCATTTAAGGCGTACGCGGACATTTATCCCGATAACGCGCTTTTACTCGTTGATACTTACGATACGTTAAAACAGGGCGTGCCGAACGCTATCAGAGTTTTTAAGGAGTTAAAACAAAAAGGATATTCACCGAAAGGGATAAGGCTGGATTCGGGCGACCTTGCGTATTTATCCAAAAAAGCAAGGGAAATGCTTGACGAAGCGGGGTTTCCCGATACTGTAATCTGCGCTTCGGGCGATTTGGACGAATATTCTATATATTCGCTTAAAAATCAAGGAGCGGCTATAAATTCATGGGGCGTCGGTACCAAACTCATAACCAGCGCGGATATGCCTGCGCTCGGCGGAGTGTATAAACTTTCTGCAATTATGGCGGAAGGGGAAAAGGTGTTTACGCCGAAAATAAAAATTTCTGAAAACATTGAAAAAATTACCAATCCCGGGTTTAAGAATATTTACAGAGTATACGATAAAGCAAGCGGAAAGGCCGAAGCGGATTTCATATATTTAAGGGACGAAAAACCTTACGATACTACTAACCCGCTGGTGCTTACTCATCCCACTGAAAGATGGAAGACGATCACTTTCGACAATTACGAATTAAGACCTTTACAGGAAGATATCATAAAAGACGGAAAACTGGTATATAGATTGCCAACTCTTAAAGAGATAAAGGCATATACCGAAAAAGAACTCGATAGTTTTTGGGACGAGTATAAAAGGCTTGATAAACCGCACGTTTATAAAGTCGACTTATCGGATAAACTTTACGAACTTAAAAATGCTATGCTTGACGAAATCCGTAGCCGCAGTATGAAAATTTAAGGGGTGTAAATGGAACTCGTTAAGAGAAAATACGCGAAATCTGAAGTCGAAGAAATGCTTGCCGCCGTAAAACGCGAATACGAAGAAAAACTTTCGGCTCAGAAAGCAAGGATTTCCGAACTTGTGCATGAAAATTCCGTTTGTCGCGTAGAACTTGATTCCTATATAAAAAAAGACAGACAAATTTCCGCTGCTTTAAAACACGCGGAAAAATATTCTGCCGAATTAGAGCATAAAGCCGATATGCGCTACGAACTTGCGGTGGAAACGGTTTCGTCTTTTTTATTAAAGTGGAACGCTTATTTTGACCACTTAAAGGAAAAATATCCCATGTATCCCGTGGTGGCGGACGCCGTTAAATTAAGGGATAAAATCGTTAAAATCGTCGGTAAAAAGGACGCTAAAACCGTGATTTATACCGCCGACAAATCTCTTTCGGGGCTTAAAAGCACAAAAAACACCGCTTTCAGTCCGAAAGAGAAGATTGCGGACTATATCGCCGCGACCGAAGCGGGCGATAACGGTTTCAATATGGACGAAGTTTTGAACCCCGGCGCGCTTCGTTTGGAGGATTTATGCAAGGAATTAGGACTTTTGACCGAAAACGACTTATAATTTTTATTATTATTCCAGTCGTTTTGGGACTTGCGTTTATCGGGATCGATCAAATCACCAAGTATTTTGCGGCGAGAGATAAAGTTAATTCTACCGTGATAGAAAATTTTTTTTATTTGTCTTATTCGACGAATTCCGGCGCGGGGTTCAGTTTTTTAGCCGATAAAGAGTGGGGACAGACGCTTTTTAAGATAATCACACCGTTTGCACTCGTTGCGTTTTTCGCGTTTTATTGTTTTGCGGTAAAAAAATCGTATAAATGGCTAGCGTATTCTATTGTCCTTATAATATCGGGTACGATAGGTAATTTTATCGATAGGTTGTTAAACAGCGAAGTGGTTGATTTTTTGAGTTTTCATTTCGGAAGTTATATTTTTCCGACTTTTAACGTTGCTGATATATGCCTTACCGTCGGCGTTATAATGCTTATCGTACATTTCTTGTTTTTTGACGATAACGCGGTTTTTAAGAAAAAACGGAAAACAGAAAATGAAGGGATTTCCGAGAGCGATATAAAAGAAGATGAAAACCTTTGATTTTATTGCGGATACGGGCGATATAAGAACGGATTTATATTTATCGCAAAAAATCGAAGTGTCCCGTTCGAGAGTTAAAAAACTTTGCGACGAAGGGTATTGCTCGGTAAACGGTAAAATTGTAAAAAGCAATAAGGTTCTTAAAATCGGCGACGAAATAAAATTCGACGTTCCCGAAGAAAAGAATCTCGACGCTACACCCGAAGATCTTCCGCTCGATATAATTTATCAGGACGACGATTTGGCTGTCATAAACAAGCCGCAAGGTATGACCGTTCACGCGGGCAACGGCACGAAGGGCGGAACGCTCGTGAACGCGCTTTTATTTCACCTTGATAAACTGTCGGGCATCAACGGTGTGATACGACCGGGGATAGTACACAGAATAGACAAAAACACTTCGGGGCTTTTGGTCGTTGCTAAAAACGATAAAGCACACGTCGCTCTTTCAAAACAGATAGAAAACAAGACTTGCCATAGGATATACGTAGCGCTTTTAGAAGGCAATTTAAAGCAGGACGAAGGGGAAATCGACACGTTTATCGGCAGAAATCCTGCCGACCGAACGAAAATGGCTGTCGTGAAAAGCGGCAGACAAGCGATAACCTGTTTTAGAGTGTTAGAACGTTTTAACGGTTATACTTTGTGCGAATTTTCACTTAAAACGGGCAGAACTCATCAAATCCGCGTTCACGCTAAATTTTTGGGTCATCCCATTGTAGGGGATCCCGAATACGGTTATAAAAACGGAAAATTCAACTTAAAGGGTCAACTTTTACACGCAAAGACGCTTGAATTTATCCACCCGACTACGGGTGAGAATATGAGTTTTAGCGCGCCGCTTCCCGATTATTTTGAAAAAGTATTAAAAATTATAAAAAATAAATAAATTTTATATAAGGAGTTATTTATGAAAAACACAGAACGAAACGTAAACATTTTGAACCTAATGTCCTTTATCGCTTTGGTAATCGTGGCGATTTTGGTCGTTGTAAATCAATTGCTTCCCGTTATCGGCGTAAACACTTCCGGGCCTTTTTTCAACGTTTTGGCAACTATCGAAAAACTTTTTACGATAATAGTTATCGGTATTTCCGCGTATAATTTCGTAGCGAATAAAGGAAAAGGACTTAAAATCACTTATTGGGTCGCAGTTGCGTTGTTTATTGCGGGTATCGTTCTTATTTGGTTTAAATAATACATTTAATTAGATTGATTGAAATGGCAAAACCGTTAGTTGCGATCGTCGGCAGACCTAACGTCGGCAAATCGACCTTTTTTAATAAAGTAGTCGGTAAAAAATTATCAATAGTAGAAGATTTTCCGGGCGTAACGCGCGACCGCTTGTATGCGGACGCAGAGTGGTGCGGAAAGTCTTTTACGCTTGTCGATACGGGCGGGCTGGAACTCAAATCCACCGACGAGATGTGGTCGCATATTCAAAAGCAAGCGGAAATAGCGATAGAAACCGCTGATATAATTATTTTATTTGCCGACGCAAAAGCGGGGCTGACCGGCGCGGACGGAGATATCGCTATGAAACTTCGTAAGTCCGGAAAACCCGTCGTGCTTGCGGTAAACAAATTAGATAATTACAATCCCGATAAACTTTACGAGTTTTATAATCTGGGACTCGGCGAACCTTTCGGTATTTCCGCCGAACACGGAACGGGGATAGGCGACCTTTTAGACGAAGTAACCGCTAAATTCGGAGCGTTGCACACGGAAAACGACGATGACTCTATCAAAATAGCAATAGTCGGAAAACCTAACGCTGGAAAATCGAGTTTATGCAATAAATTACTTGGTTTTGACAGAACGATTGTGTCTGACATAGCGGGCACAACGCGCGACGCGATAGATACCGACTTCGTGTTTAACGGCGAAAAATTTACCATTATCGATACGGCGGGCATAAGAAAGAAAAGCAGCGTAAACGAAGACTTGGAATATTACAGCGTTTTACGCGCTCTTGGCGCTATAAGGCGTGCCGACGTGTGCGTGATGATGATAGATGCAAGCGTCGGTATTACCGAACAGGACGTTAAAATTTGCGGCTATATTCACGAACAGAATAAACCTTCGGTTATCGCAATGAATAAATGGGATACCATTGAAAAGGACACGAATACTATAAATAAATTTAACGCGGAACTTAACGAAGCGCTTAAATTTATGGATTATATTTTGCCCGTTTACGTTTCCGCAAAGACCGGTCTTCGTAACGACAAAATACTCGGTCTTTGTAAACTTGCACTCGAAAATTCGAGAAAACGCATATCTGCGGGGCAACTTAACGACCTTATTCTTGACTGCGTGCGCGCCAACGAACCGCCGTCTATGAACGGAAGGCGGTTAAAAATTTCTTACGTTACGCAAGCGGAAGGCGTTCCGCCGACGTTTATAATTTTCGTCAACGACGCGCGACTTTTGCATTTTTCCTATAAACGGTATCTTGAAAACTGTTTAAGAAAGGCTTATGATTTTTCGGGCACTCCGATAAAAATCGTTACAAGGGAAAAGAACGATGATATATAGTTTGTGGCTATCTTTAATAGGCGTTTTAAGTTATCTGTTCGGCAGTATAAACTGGGCGGTTATAATATCGAAATTAAAACGCACGGATATTCGTAAAATGGGAAGCGGAAATCCCGGTACTCTCAATATGGGAAGAAATCTCGGGTTTAAATTCGGGCTTCTGACTTTTTTCCTTGACGTATGTAAGGGCGCTACACCTACGCTTATCGCGTTTTTCGTGTTCGGCGACAAAATGTTTGCAGGATCGGCGTTTTATATACGCGATTTCGCCGTTTATCTGTGCGGGCTCTGTGTTGTTTTGGGGCATATTTATCCTATATATTTTAAGTTTAAGGGTGGCAAAGGTATCGCTTCTACGATAGGCGTATTTCTTGTGGCGGAATCCGTACACGGTCCCGAATGGGCGGCAGTCGCAATTATGGCTATCGTTGCCGCGATCGTCTTTATTTATCTTACGGAATTCGGCGCTATGGGCTCGTTTATCGCCATAACTCCGCCCGCGATAAGCGGAAGTATCCGTTTGTTTTTGCTGTACGGCAAGACGCGCACGCAAACACCGAACTCGGAAACGGTAGCTTTCCATATCGTCAGTAATATGCTTATATTCGCTATATGTTTTTTCACTTGGTTTGCTCATAGAAAGAACATTGAACGGATGCTTGCCGGCGACGAACACCCGACTTCGTTTAAGAGTATGATCGTCAAGGCGAAAGCGAAAAAATTACAGGAAAAAAGGAATTCGGAAAGCGCAGATAATCAGAATAACGCTGAAAAATCACAGAATAATCGATAAAAATTTTCGGTTTTTGCATTTTTTTTCATAAGCGGATAAAATCTCTCATATATTACTTGTGTAGTATATGGGAGGTTTTTTTATGGAAAAATACGACATTTACGGTGATATAGCGCGGCGGACGGGCGGAGAAATTTTTATCGGCGTCGTTGGGCCCGTCAGAACGGGCAAGTCGACTTTTATCACGAAGTTTACCGAAAATTTTATTTTACCGAATATCGGAAATAAATTGCAACGCCAGATAGCGCTTGATGAAATGCCACAGTCTGCGGACGGTAAAACGATCATGACCACACAACCCAAATTCATTCCCGCAAACGGTGTTAAAGTACAGTTTAAAAACAAATCTTCCGCGCAGGTTCGACTTGTGGATTGTGTGGGATATTTTGTAGACGGCGCTACGGGACACGAAGAAAACGGCACGCCGCGCCTTGTAAGAACGCCTTGGAGCGATGAAGAGATAACTTTTGAGAAAGCGGCTGAAATCGGTACTGAAAAAGTGATCGAAGAATATTCGACGATCGGGCTAGTGATAACGACGGACGGGAGTTTCGGGGAGATACCGAGAGAAAATTACGTAAGCGCCGAAGAAAAAGTTGTAAATAAATTAAATCAGCAGGGAAAACCATACATTATTATATTAAACAGCGCCGATCCCGAAAGTGATAAGGCTATTTCGGTCAAAAACAAACTTGAAGAAAAGTACGGCGTATCGGTCGTTTCTGTCAACGTTCTTAAAATGTCGCCGGAAGATATAAGCGATATAATGGAAAAGGTACTGCTCGAATTCCCGATGCAATCGTTTAACGTTACTATGCCGAAATGGATGCAAGCGTTACCCGCGAACAGTGAAATAATCGCAAGATTTTTAACGGAAGTTAAAAAAGCGTCAGAAGATATGTGTAAAATGAAAGATTTTGCGCGAATTTCCGAACTCTTTGACGACGACGAAGAGTACAGCGGTATCGAATTAACGGAATTAAATCTTGCTTCTGGCGTCGGCGAGTATAAAGCGACTGTTAAGGACGGCGTTTTCTATAAAGCGTTATCCGCAGAGTGCGGGGAAGAAATTTCCGACGATTACGCGCTTTTAAGTTATATAAAAGAGTTTGCCGATTCAAGGCGTAAATTTAATAAAATAAAGGATGCTTTATCGCAAGCGGAAGAAAACGGCTATGGCGTAGCGTTGCCTTCGTTTGACGAAATGAATCTTGAAGAACCCGCGCTCGTAAAGCACGGCGGAAAATTCGGCGTAAAACTCAAAGCGTCCGCTCCGAGTCTGCACATTATGAAAGTGGACGTTTCCACCGAAGTTTCTCCGATAGTTGGTACGGAAAAACAGGGCGAAGACCTTATCAATTTTATTATGAACAAGTTTGAAGACAACCCCGCGGGAATATGGGACACGAATATGTTTGGCAAGTCCTTACACGATCTGGTTAAAGAAGGTATGGCAGGGAAAATCAACGCTATGCCGAAAGACGCTCAAAACAAAATGCGCAAAACGGTTACGCGTATCGTAAACGAAAACAAGGGTGGACTTATTTGCATTTTACTGTGATTTTATAAATTTAATTATAAAATACGCCGATTTTTCGTTGACAAATGTTTTTTACCGTGCTAAACTAAACATTAGTAAACACTAATATACCATGTAAACGGCGGGGCGGAAAATGGATAGTTGTTATTCGGAAAAACACGAGAGAATAAGGCAGAAACTTGCCGATTCCGAAAGGTTTTTGAGCGGCGTGGAAAATGCAAGTAAGATTTTCGCAATGCTCGGCGAGCCGAACAGAATGAAAATCATTCTCGCGCTTATGGAAGGGGAGTTGTGCGTATATCATATTTGCGAGATTACGGGCGGAAAACAGTCTGCAACTTCGCAGCATTTGCGCAAATTAAAGGATAATCATATTGTTAAATCCCGTAAAGATGCGAATCAGGTTTTATATTCTATTTGCGACGAGCATATTTACACGATAGTAAAAATGGCGCTCGAACATAGTAAATGTCTGTAAATTTATAACGTTTTAGAAGGCAAAACAAAATTGCCTTTTAAAATTCAAAAGAATATTAGTAGATTATAATATAGTAATTAAGGAGTAAAGATGGAAGAAGAAAGAGAAGGGCGCGTTTTCCCCGTGATAAAACTTGCTTTGGGCGTGATACTATTGATATTCTCGTTTGCGCTCTCGCTAGGCGATACGGTAAAAATTGTATTAAGAATATCGGCGGCACTGATATGCGGCTATGAGATTATATTTAATGCAGGAAAAAACCTGTTGAAAATGGAATTTTTCGATGAAAACGCTTTAATGCTTATTGCTTCCGTTACCGCGTTTATAATAGGCGAATCTTTTGAAGGCGTTTTAATAATTATCTTATACAGTTTAGGCGAAATGCTCGAAGATATAGCGACCGACAATTCCAGAGAGAAAATCGCGGGGCTTGCCGAACTCAAAAGTCTTAAAGTTACATTATGGGAAAACGGAAAGGCGCGCGAAACGGAGCCCGAAAACGTTCCGATAGGAAGTTTGATTTTAGTCAAAAAGGGCGACAGAGTTCCGATAGACGGAGTGCTCGCGAGTGGAGATGCGGAATTTGACTTAAAAGCCGTTACGGGTGAAAGTAAACTTTATAGTCTATCAGCGGGAGAAAAAATTTATGGCGGAGCGATAAATACGGGCGACGCCGTCATTATAAAAACGGAAAAACTTTATAAAGACAGTACGGTGGAAAAAATTATCGAAATGGTGGAAAAATCCACCGAAAGAAAGGCAAAAAGTCAGAAATTTATCACAACTTTTGCTAAAATTTATACGCCTTGCGTAGTGCTTGCTGCTTTGTCGGTTGCGGTAATTCCGCCGCTTTTCGACAATCTGGACTTTGTTAAATGGATATATAAAGCGCTTTCGTTTTTAATTATTTCCTGTCCTTGCGCGCTTGTGATTTCCGTACCTTTGGGATTTTTTATCGGTATCGGTTCGCTTGCAAAACGCGGAATACTTATTAAAGGCAGTAATTACATAGATGCATTGTCAAAAACCAAAATCGCAGTGTTCGATAAAACAGGCACTCTAACCACGGGCGAATTTGCGGTCGACATTATAACCGTTTATAACGGTTGTCCTGCTGATGAACTTGTTAAAATAGCGGCTTCTATTGAACAGGGGTCGTCGCATCCTATTGCAAAAGCGCTTAAAAATTATGCAAACGGCGAAGTCTATGGTGTCGATAATATAAAAGAGTATGCAGGGAAAGGAGTTGTCGGAGAAATCGGCGGCGCGGTTTATGCGGTAGGCGGCAAAGGCATATTAAAAAAAGAAAATATATCTTTAATAAATGACGATAGTAATCATAACGTAATATACGTAGAAAAAGACGGGATTTTAATAGGAGAAATCCAACTCGTTGACAGCGTGAAAAAAAGCGGTAACGGGCTTGTTGAAAAACTGCGTAGTGTCGGCATAACAGAAACGGTAATTTTGAGCGGCGATAAAAAAGAAATAGCGGAAAAAGTGGCGAAAGACTTAAAAATCGAAAAAGTATATTCTGAGTTG
>ONQV01000090.1 GCA_900320065.1 uncultured Eubacteriales bacterium
GAGCCAAATAAAGAATTTATTGAAGTCGCCGAAAAATGCGCGCGCGTTCTTAAACTCGATTATTGCGGAGTGGACTTACTTTTCGGCGAAAACGGCAAACCTTACGTGTGCGAAGTCAATTCCAACGCTTTTATTACCGAAATAGAACGAATAACGGGCGTAAACGTAGCGAAAACTTACGCCGAATATATAATCAATAAAATTAAAACGGAAAAACAAGGTTAAAAATTTGTAAAAAGTCAATACTTTTAGCGGAGAAAAAAATTCTCCGCTTTTTTAGTAAAAAAAATTAAAAATTTTTTCAAATTTTTTTTAAAAACTATTGACAAACGGTTTTTTGCGAGTATAATTAGAGTTAGCAATCAAGAAGAGAGAGTGCTAACAAATAAATTATGCAACTGCTAACAATCTCAAATCAAGATTGCCAAAAAAAATAAAAGGAAGGTGTGTATTATGAAAAACTATTTAACGAGAAGGAACGAAAGGAACGACAATTTTCCGGACATCTGGAACGACCCGTTCGAGGACTTTTTCAAGCCGTTTTTCTACGGCGGTATCGCCGCTTCTGATATGCGCACGGACATAAAGGAAACCGAAAACGGTTATGAAATGCAAGTGGATTTGCCGGGCTTCGACAAAAAGGATATAAGCGTTAAGTTGCAGCGCGGATATCTGACGGTAAACGCCGAGAAACAGGAAAAAGAAGAAGAAGGCAAGCACAACTATATAAGGCGCGAAAGGAATTATTCTTGCAGTCGTTCTTACTACGTCGGGGAAAGCGTAAAGGAAGAAGACGTTAAGGCGAAATACGAAAACGGCATATTGACTTTATGCGTACCGAAGGAGACGAAAGAAATTCCGTCGGGAAACATCTCGATAGAATAATCTCAATAAAAATCTAATCGTAAAAAACGCGGGCGGAGCGTAAAACTCCGCCCGCGTTTTTTAAATAAAAAAATAATCTAAAATCATTGTAAAAAAAGTTACTAATATGATATAATTATTACATAATGGGGTCAGGAGAAATATTTTGAACAGTCAACGGCAAAACGATAATAAAAACAAGGCGGCTTCCGCCGTATTCACCAAGGAAACCCTTGGCGTCATAATAGTGCTTTTTTCAACGCTTATTTTTATCTGTCTTATTACGAGAGACGCGGTGTTTTCCGCCCCCGGGAAGTATATAGGCGATTTTTTGATGGGCGTTTTCGGATATTTTGCTTTTCCTTTTAGTTTATGGGCGATATTTAAGGGCGTTATGCTCGTCGTCGACAAGAAAACACCCCTTTCTTTCAAAAAGAAATCCCTTATAATCGTATCCGTCGTATGTATCGGGTTGTTTTCTCATATCGTTTCGATGGGCGGGGGGTATTCGTCTTACGGCGAATATATTTCCGCGTCCTATTCTCGCGGCGAAGGCGCGTTTTCCGCGGGCGGCGTATGCGCGGGGATTATAGCGTATTTCTTACAGGCGCTTTTGACCGTGGTGGGAAGCGCTGTGGTCGTCGGCGTTATATTCGCGCTTGGACTTTATTTTTTAATAGCCGATATCGTAAAGGACAATAAGTCCGTAGGTACTGAACGGGAATTTAAGAGCACTTTCGTGAAGAACGAAACGCCGGAAATAACGGAAGAACCGAACATTGAGCCGACACTCTCTGTCGCACCCGTTCAAAACGTAAGCGCTTCGCAAGTTAGAAAGCCTGCGCAAAGGCTGTTTATAAACGAAGGCAACGACTTTGCGTTTAAGACGAAGCGCGAAATGAATAAGGAGACGGGAGAGACCTTTAAAGTTGATTCTACCGTCAACTCGTTAAACGTAAGTTCGTATTCCGGCAGTTATTCCGAAAAGTATAACAGTGATCTGCAAAAGAAAATAGAGTATATTAAAACTCCCGCCAAAATAACGTTTGAAGAACCTAAACCCGCAAACGTTTCGTCCGAGCCGCGCGTGTCCGATTATATCGTCGCGCGCACGGAAATGCCCGCAAAAGAAGAAGAGCCCAAAACGGAAGATATTCCGATGATAGAGCACGAAGAAACTTTCCGAGAAGACGCTAAATCGCGAGCGGACGAGTTTAACGCAAGATACGTAAACGTTGAAAGACGTTCGTTGTTTGAAGAAAAGAAACCGGCGGCAGCAGCCGAGACCGTAGCCGATAATACGGAAAATAAGGCGCAAGAGCGTTCCTTTGGCTTTAATGCGGAAGAAACGACCGATAGAACGAATGACGAGCGGATAGCCGAGCCGATAATTGACGAGACACCCGTCGTTTCGGAAGAAAAGCGGGAAGAACCGCCCGCCACGCGTATGCGCGAAGGAAGGGCGCGCAGTATTTTATTCGGCGACGAAAGCGAAATGCCGTCGCGTGCGACTGAACCGAAAGCGGTAGATAATTTCCGTTCGAGAAGATTTATATCAGAACCGATTGAAAGTTCCGAAATGAAGCCCGCGGTGGCGGAAGAAAAACCCGAGAAACCGCCCGTTCCCATCAACAGAACGTATTACAAACCGCCGCTCGACCTTTTGGAAACGTACGCGCCGCCCGCCGACGCGCCAAAGGAAAACCACGAAGAACGCATGGAGATAATCAGGCGGGTTTTGGAAGATTTTCATATCACCGTCGAACCGCAGGGCTACGTTCAAGGACCGACTATTACGCGTTACGAAGTCAAAATGCCGGCAGGCGTGCCCGTCAAAAAAGTGCTTTCTTACGACGACGACTTAAAGATGCGTTTGCAGTCCAAGGCGGGCGTAAGAATCGAAGCGCCGATCCCCGGTAAAGACGGCGTCGGTATAGAAGTCGCCAACAAAATAAAAGTAACAGTAGGGCTTAAAGAAGTGATCGAAGGCGCGGCGGGGCAGAAAGTCAAGCCGGGTTCGCTTATGTTTGCGCTCGGCAAAGACATAGTGGGCAGGTCGATCACGGATAACCTTGCAAAAGGTCCGCACTATCTCGTTGCGGGCGCTACGGGTTCGGGGAAGAGCGTGTGTCTTAACGTAATGATAATAAGTATGCTTATGCGTTACAGTCCCGAAGAACTTCGCCTTATCCTTATCGACCCGAAACGCGTGGGCTTCCGAAAATTCGAGCATTTGCCG
>ONQV01000070.1 GCA_900320065.1 uncultured Eubacteriales bacterium
GCGGACAAGTTGGTCTTTATAGGAAAAGCTGCTATTTTTACCGCGGCAATACCTATTATTTATGCTGTTTTCGAGTTATTGATAGGGTTGATTCAATGAAAAAGAAAATAGTTGTTGTGATTTTATTAACGTTCGCTATTTTCCCGTTTGCGTTATCGACTGCGGATAAAGAAGTTTGCGCGGACGAATTGAGCGATACGGCGTTGGATCAGGCGGACAACCTTGATCTTGACGAGTTAAAGGATTTTTTTAATCAAACCAATGCGGAAGACTACGATTTTTTTACGACCTTTAAAAATCTTTTACAAGGGAAGTACGATAAAGGGGACAATATTTTCGACTATATTAAAAACGTAGTTTTTTCGGAAGTTAAAAGTTTTATTCCCGTTATAATCGGCATTATAGTTGTTGCGTTGTTATGCGAAATAGTGCAGAATTCAAAAAGTGTATATCTTTCGGAAAGCGTGGGACTGATAGTAAAACTTGTAGCGATACTTACAATAATATTATTGCTTTTCCCTGAATTTAGTTCGATTTGGAATAAAACAAAAAACCTTATAGAAAACATAGGGAAATTCAGCGAGATTATGTCTCCCATAATACTTACTTTAATGGTTGCTTCGGGGGGCGCGGCGTCGGCGGCGATATATCAGCCTTCCGTAATACTCTTTACAGACGTTATAATTGCCGTTTTTTATGCCGTAGTGCTTCCGCTTGTCGGGATTTTGACCGCGTTCAACGTTATGTCGTTCTTTTCAAAGGATATAAAACTTAAAAGGTTTTCCGATTTTTTCGGGGGACTTTTAAAATGGATATTCGGAATAATACTTGCGGTTTACGGGCTTTTTATCACTATGCAGGGTATTTCCGTTTCGGCAACGGACGGGATATCCGCTAAAATAGCAAAATTTGCCGTTTCAAATTCGGTACCTATCGTCGGCGGTCTTATTCGGGATGGGGTAGATATTGTTGCTGCGGGAAGTATTATCGTTAAAAACGCCTTGGGAGTTGCGGGATTGACAGGCATTTTTTACGTTATATTAACGCCCGTTTTGCATATGGCGATATTTTCGCTTTTATTAAAATTCGCCGCGGCCGTTGCTGACGTATTTGCGGGAGATACCGTTCCGAATTTTTTAGCGGCGATTTCAAAATCGGTAAATTATCTTATAGCGTCTGCGCTGACGGTAGGACTTATGGCGTTTCTGACCGTTCTTTTAATGGTTTTTTCCGCAAATTCGGTGATATAAAATGGCTGAATGGCTTGTGAGCGTTTTTACCGCCGTGTTCGTGGTTTCCGTTTTATCTATTCTTCTCCCCGAAGGCAGGCTCGCGAAATTCGTAAAACCGCTTATTTCTTTGGTGGTAATTATTATCGTGATTGCGCCGATTGTAAATAAAGAAATGTATACGGGAAATTTTATCACGGCAACTAATGCGGATATTAAAACGGACGCGGATTTTCTTGAATATGTTAACCTTTCAAAAATCGACTTATATACCAAAAATTGTGTAAAAATCGCAGAAAAAAACGGCATAAACGGTAGTGAGATCTTAATAGAATATAGTATCGACGATAACTTTACGATAAAAATTTCCGCAGTTTCCGTCAATTTGAAAAATGCGGTTATAAGTTCAAATGAAGAGCATATAGTTATACTGCAAAGGTTAAGAGATGAATTAAGCGATTATCTCAGAATAGGCGTGTCAGGGGTTAAAATCTATGAATAATTCCCGAATAAACAAGTTTATCGATAAAATCAAAACGGACGGAAAAACGCGTGTAATCTTGATAATCTTCTGTTTTGCGCTTTTAGCGCTCCTTGTCGCCGTGAATTTGCTGCCGAAAAAAACGGAATCCGCGTCCGGGAGTAATGATGCGGTTGCGGGATACGTAAGCGGTATGGAATTAAAACTCGAAAATTTACTCGGTAAAGTAGAAGGCGCGGGGAAAGTTTCCGTGGCAATAAGCGTAGAATCGGGGATGGAAACGGTTCTTGCAATGACAACGACCACGAAGGAAACGTCAGGCGGCAGAGAAATAACGTCCACGCCCATACTCGTCAACGGAAAAACCGTCGTATTAAAAGAAGTATATCCTAAAATCAGCGGAGTGCTTATAGTTGCCGAAGGTGCGGATAAACTAGCCGTATACAGTAAAATTCAGCAGGCAACGTTGTCGCTTTTAGACGTTAAAGCAAGCCAGATCGAAATTTTGGCTATGAAATAAAAAAAATAAAAAAAGGAGAAATATTATGGCAAAGAAAAAGAAAATCATCATTTTATCGTGTATGGTCGCATTACTTGCGGTAACGGCGGTATTCAATTACGTGTTTACCGGAAGCAAAACGACTTCTACGCAAACGGTTTCCGCGAGTGCGGCGGGGTATTTCGCACAGTACAGAGCGGAACGTCTTTCGAACAGGAACGAAGAATTGTTACAACTTGATTCGGTCCTTTCCGTTGCGGAGAACGGTAGCGACGAGTATGCCACCGCTCTTACTATGAAGACGAATATAACCGCTAATACCGAAAAGGAAATGTTGCTTGAAACGCTTATAAAAGCGTACGGATTTGAAGACGCGGTCGTAGTAATAGGGCTTGATTCCGAGAACGTTAACGTTATAGCTAAATCGGAGAATCTTACGACGGACGACGCGATAGCGATTTATACGATTATATCAGAAGAAACCGCGATTTCGCCCGAAAACGTAAAAATTATTCCTATTTCCTAAAAAACACTATGCAAAATAAATATTTTGTGGTAAAATAAAATCAAATTGATTTTATCGGAGAATATTTATAATGCGATTAAAAAAATTCCGTCCGAAAGAAAGCCGCGATAAACTGGTTTACGGTGACGGTATCGTAGAAGGAATAGTCCTTCTTGCGGTTGCGGAAATACCTTACGCCGAAATTTATCGCGGCGTTATCGGTAAGAGACTTCCGGAAAACGCCGTAAAAGTCGTGATAGATAAGTCCAACGTAAGCATTGACGTGGAAGTTTCCATACATTTTTCACAGAGCGTTTCGGATATGGCTTTTAAGATTCAGGAAGCGGTAAAGTATAACGTTGAGTCAATGACCGATTACAGCGTTATTTCCGTAAACGTTATCGTGAAAGGTGTTACTTTCGAGGACGTGCCCGTTAACGGTCATGAACAGAACGGTGAAGATAAGCAGAATTCGGACGGCGCGGAAAACGGAAACGGCAAAACTGATAAGGCGGACGAAAAAGGATCAAACAAATGAGAAGTCTATCCAGGGAAGTTGTTTTTCAATATATTTTTTCAAGGCTCTTCAATCAAGGCGATGAAGGGCTTTTTGATGTTTTGGCTAAGGATTTATCGAAAGACGATAAATTATTCGCCGAACAATTACTTAATGCGGTTACCGAAAACGCAACCCGTTTCGATGAACAGTTAAAAAGCCTTTCCGAGAATTTCAAGTTGGAACGGATGCACGCCGCGGATAGGTGCGCGATATATATCGGTATGGCGGAACTTGACTTTTTTAAGGACGTACCGACGGCAGTGGCGATAGACGAAGCTGTCAAACTTTCGGCAAAGTTCTCCACGGAAAAAAGTACCGACTACGTGAACGGAATTCTCGCCGAATATTCAAAAAAACGATAAGAAGGAGATAATATGTCAATACTTTTAGACGGCAAAGCGCTTTCGGCGGAAATCAAGGAAAATCTTAAAGTCAAAGTCGCGGAATTTGAAAAGAATTACGGTCGCAAAATTTCGCTTGCGGTCATACTCGTAGGGGAAAATCCCGCTTCTTGCGTTTACGTTAAAAATAAAATCAAGGCGGCGGAATTTGTGGGAATTAAGTCGCTTTCTTTTTCCTTGCCGGCAACCGCCACGGAAAGCGAAGTCGAAGACCTAGTTAAAACTCTTTCCGTCGACAATTCGGTAGACGGAATACTCGTTCAACTGCCACTTCCTAAACACTTAAACGAAGAAAAGATACTTTCGATAATCCCCGCGGAAAAGGACGTGGACGGCTTTACTGCGGAAAACGTAGGGAATACAACGCTTTTTAAAGACGGGATAAATTCCTGTACGCCGGCGGGAATAATGTATATGCTGAAAAGTACGGGCGTTTCGCTTTCCGGAAAACACGCCGTAATAATAGGCAGGAGTAATATAGTAGGTAAACCCGTGGCGCTTATGCTTCTCCGCGAAAATTGTACCGTAACTATCTGTCACAGCAAGACCGCCGATCTCAAGGCATTCGCGAAACAGGCGGATATTTTAGTCGTGGCGATAGGAAAGGCAAAATTCGTAACGGCAGACATGGTTAAAGACGGCGCTATCGTGATAGACGTCGGTATAAACAGAACGGAAAACGGACTTTGCGGCGACGTGGATTTCGAAGGCGTTAAAGACAAGGCTTCATTTATTACACCCGTCCCGGGGGGCGTCGGGCCTATGACTATCGCGATGCTTATGAGTAACGCTTATAAGTGCGCTTATCGGAGAGAAAATGACTGATTTTTCTCTTAAATACGACGAGTATTTGAATTTTTTTGAAGAAAGCCTTGAAAACAGGCTGAACGCGTTAAGCGCCGCCGCGCCGCAAGTTATCAAAGACGCTATGCGGTACGCAGTGTGCGGCGGGGGGAACAGAGTTCGTCCCGTTTTATGTTACGCGGTTTGCGAAATGCTGGGGCGAGATAAAAGCGCTGTCAAAAACTTGGCGCTCGCCATTGAATTTATACATTCCTATTCGCTCGTGCACGACGATCTGCCCGCGATGGATAACGACGACTATCGGCGCGGAAAATTATCCACGCATAAAAAGTTCGGAGAATCGACGGGAATTTTGGCGGGCGACGCATTATTGAATTTCGCTTTTGAAACCGTTTTTTCAGATATTAGCGAAGTAAACGCGTCAAACGGATACATAGCCGCCGCGGCGCTTATCGCAGAATACGCGGGTTATAGCGGAATGGTAGGCGGGCAGATTCTCGACCTTGAAAACGAAAACGGCGAAGTCGTTACGGAAAAAGCGCTTTACGATATTTATTTAAATAAAACCGC
>ONQV01000062.1 GCA_900320065.1 uncultured Eubacteriales bacterium
AAAAGGAAAAAAGATTTAACGACGCTATGACAAGGCTTAATATTACGGGCGAAAAAACAGTCGCCGACCTTTTTGAAAAAGCGCTGAAAAAGGAAGGTCTTTGCACCGAAAAAAAGAAGGGCGGCGTGTTTATACCCGAAAAAAACACGACGGCGTTTTTCTTTTTCCGTTTCGACGGTGTGAGTAAAACCGACGTCGTAAAATGCTTCAACAAGATCGGCAAAAACCAGAAAGCGGAAATTTATTCCGAAAATTTTTCCGACGAAGTAACGGCGTTCGCCGCGCGCTTCGGGGGCAAAATAATCCTTACGGACGGGCGGCAGGCGTTTGACCTTTTAGAAAAACACGACCTTTTGCCCAAGAAAAAAATCGAAATTGACGAAGAAGAGAAAAAACGGTTTGATTTTTCCCGCCTTTTAGATAAAAAAAGAGCCAAAAGTTATCTCGCTTTCGGTCTTCTTTTTACTCTGTTAAGTTATTTTGCGCCGATAAAGGGCTATTATCTCGTGTTCGGCGTGGCGTTTTTAACGTTAGCGCTTATTCTTCGCCTGTTCGGTAAAGCCGCGGCTTAAAACTCTATATGCTTTACCTTTTCGCTTAAAGAACGGCGGTAGAACACGAGTTTTTTACCCGTGGCGCACACGAATTCCGCGGGCAAGCGCCTTGCTATCTCTTCGCCCACGGTCTTTACATCTTCACCCGAGTTTTCGAGCACGGTTATTTTAACGAGTTCCCGCTTTTCTATCGCGTTGTTTACGTTATCTAAAAAACTCTCGGTTATCCCTTGTTTTCCTACCTGCGTTATCGGTTCCAACGTCTGCGCCATCGACCGTAATATCGCGCGCTGTTTACTTGTCAGCATAATTTATCTCCTTTCCGTCAGTCTATAAGTTCAAATTCTTCGCCGCCGATTATCACGGTGGATTTTTCGGTAGCGCCCATTTTACGAAGTTCCGCTATAACGCCCCTGTCTTTTAAGACCTTTTGAAGGTACGCGAGCGAATTCATATCGTCCATAACGACGTTGCGCTTTAACACGTCCACGAGCGTTCCGACGACCACGAAGGTTTCGCCTTCTTTAAATATCTCGTATTCCAGCCGTTCGGGTTTAGTATAGTTGAATTCTTCAAATTCCATAGGCTTTAAGGGCGGTAGTTTTATAAGCGTTTCGTAAATACATTTTTTGAGTTCGTCAAGCCCTTCGCCCGTAACTGCGGAAATCGAGACCACTTTTTTTCTGCCGAGTTTAGCCTTGAACTCTTTAAGTTTTTCGTCCGCGCCGAAATAATCCATCTTGTTTGCAACGACGATTTGCTTTAATTTTCCGACTTTTTTATCGTACTTTTTAAGTTCCGCGTTGATTTTAAGGTAGTCGTCAAAAGGGTCGCGCCCTTCCCCGCCCGAAATATCGACGACGTGGACGAGCATACGCGTTCTCTCTATGTGCCTTAAAAATTCCGTACCGAGCCCAGCCCCTTCGGAAGCGCCTTCTATCAGCCCCGGGATATCCGCGACTATAAAGCGATTGTCGTAATATTCGCAAACGCCAAGGTTCGGCGAAAGCGTAGTAAAATGATAGTTGGCGATTTTGGGATTAGCCTTCGTAAGTTTGCTTAAAAGCGTGGACTTACCGACGTTAGGGAAGCCCACGAGCCCCACGTCCGCTATGGTTTTGAGTTCTAATACGACCTGTTTTGTTTCGGTCTTTTCGCCCGTCTGCGAAAAATGCGGGGCGTGGCGGCGCGCGTTTACGAATTTCGCGTTGCCTTTTCCCCCGTCGCCGCCTATAAGCACGGTTTTAGTCTGCCCGTCGTAAAACATATCGGCGATTATATTGCCCGTTTTTCTGTCCTTAATGACCGTACCGAGCGGTACTTTAATGACAAGGTTTTCGCCCGATTTCCCGAAACAGTTTTTAGGTTCGCCCGCCGCGCCGCTATCCGCGACGTATTTGGTTTTATAGTAAAAATCCGCGAGAGTCGTCAGCGTCTTCGTAGCGGTGAAAATTATATCGCCGCCTTTTCCCCCGTCGCCCCCGTCGGGCCCGCCGCCGACCTTTCCCTTAAAATGCATAAAGGAAGTGATGCCGTTCCCGCCGTCGCCCGCTTTTATCGTTATTATCGCTCTGTCAACAAACATTTTTTATTTTACCTTGAAATTTTTTTCGCATAAAGCGCTCACGGGGCACTCCTTGCAATTCGGCGACTGCGATTTACAGTAACTTCTGCCGAGATATATTAAATAGTGGTGCGACCTGCTCCAGTCCTTTTCGTCGATTATCGCCATAAGTTGCTTTTCGACGTTCAAAACGTCTTTGGCGCTCGCAAGCCCCAAGCGGTTCGACACCCTGAATACGTGCGTATCCACCGCTATGGCGTTACCGTGAAACGCCACGCTGTAAACGACGTTAGCCGTCTTTCTGCCGACGCCCGAAAGGCTTTGCAAATCTTCTAAATTATCGGGAACTTGTCCGCCGAATTTGTTTATTATGTCCGCGCTTGCGGAAAGGATATGTTCGGCTTTCATACGGTAAAACCCGCACGAGAATATATATTTTTCGAGTTCCTTTTGCGACAGCGTCAGCATTTTTTCGGGAGTATCGTATTTTTCGAACAAAACTTTCGTAACTTTATTCACCCTTTCGTCCGTGCATTGCGCCGATAGTATGACCGCGATAAGCAGTTCGTACGGCGTACGGAATTTAAGCGCGGGCTTGTCCGCAAATATTTCCGCAAGCGTTTCGACGATAAGGGCGGCTTTTTCTTTTTTCATCATTTTCACCGCGTAAAAATTTTCTTAACTATCTTAACACAAGCGGAAACTCTTTTACAAGCGTTTTTCGCTAAATACTTTTGACCTGTCGCTTTACTCCTACGGTTTTGACCAGAAAAAACCCCGCAAAACTCGTAAACGCGGTTATTCTTACCGCTCTTTTTGCCGCCGCGAAGTCTTTTACGCTTACCCGTACCGAAAGCCCGCATCCGACGCCCGCTTCCTTCGGCGTGTTTATTATCTGACAGTATGTGCCGCTTTTTCTTAAAAATTCCGCGTATCTTACGGTATGTGCCCGCGATCTAAAAGATATCACAATGTATTCCATAAAAAACTCCTCCTTTGCATAAAAGGAAAATATCCTTTATAAAATAATATTAAAACGCGAAAATTTTTGTGAAAGAGGCTTTATTTATGATTTATTTCGACAACGCCGCAACGGGCGGTTTTAAGGTGCACGCGGCGGTTTCCGCCGCCGAAAGCGTTATAAAATTTTTATCCGCAAATCCCGGGCGAAGCGGTCATAGATTATCGACGACGGGCGCGAAAATCGTCGCCGAGTGCCGCGAAGTTTTAGGAAACGGATTTTCCGCCGACCCCGCACGCGTGATTTTTACCAAAAATTGTACCGAAGCGCTGAATATTGCCGTATTCGGCTTACCCATTAAAGGGAAGGTCGTTACCACGACTTCGGAACATAATTCGGTACTGCGCCCGCTATACGCTTTAAAAAAGCACGGAAAGATAGACCTTGAAATCCTGCCGACAGAAAACGTTGTTAACACCTTGAAAGAAACGGATTTATCGGGCGTTTCGGCGATAATAACGACGGCGGTATCCAACGTAACGGGCGCAATTTTGCCCGTCGGCGAAATCGGCGAGATAGCAAAGAAAAACGGAATATTTTACGTAGTGGACGGTGCACAGGGCGGCGGGCATATCCCGCTTTCGGTTAAAGAACAAAATATTTCCTGCCTTGCGCTTGCGGGACATAAAGGGCTCGGCGGAATTATGGGAAGCGGCGCGCTTATCTTAAACGACGGCGTGAATATTTCCCCCTTTGCTTTCGGCGGGACGGGCACGGACACCTTTAACGAAGATATGCCCGAAGACTTCCCCGAACGCTTGGAAGCCGGTACTTTAAACCTTCCCGCGATCGCGTCGCTGTTGGAAGGCGCAAGGCACGCTTTCAGAAATCTGTCTAACTTCGCGGGCACTCTTTCGGCGTACACGACAAGACTTATAAACGGACTTAGAGAAATTTCGCGCGTTACCGTTTATTCCGAACCTAATCCCGCGGGAATTGTGTCTTTTAAAATAGACGGTATAGATAGCGCCGCCGCGGCAGATATATTGAACGACGAATACGATATTGCGGTACGGGGCGGTTTCCACTGCGCGCCGCTTATGCATAAAGCGCTAGGTACGGAAAAAGAAGGCTTGGTGCGAGCAAGCCTTTCGGTACATAATTCTTCGGGAGAAATAGATTATTTTATCAAGGCGATAAAACGAATAAGCGGTTAAATTTTCTTTAACTCTTCGGCGATTTTTCGTAAATATTTGCGTTTTTTATCGTCGAGTACGGGCGATAAAAGGGTAACGAAACCGTCTATTTCGGCGTTAGATAAAGTTCCCGCGCGTTTGCCCTTTTCGGCTTCGCGGTAAATGGCGCGGAGAAGGTCGTTCTGATTTTTTCCGTCGAAATCCTTTGCGATTTTCGTAACCGTTTCAAACAGCCCGCCCGTACCGTTTTTAGATTTGTCGGAATTTTTACCCGAATTTTTAGCGTAATTATTGAAATCTTCCATAAACTTCCCCCATAAAAGTTTTCAATAATATTCTATGCGCGTCATATAATATAATGTCAGGGGTTTATATGGATATTGCCGATATAATAAAAAATCTGTTTTCGGGACTTAATGCGGAAACGGTGCTGCCGATAATCAATTTATTGCGGGAAAATTCCTTCGATTTGAAAAAGGTCGCACAAAATATTACTCCCGAAAAAATAATACCCGTAGTGCAAGCCTTTGCGTCGGCAAAAAGCGCGACGGAAGAACACCACGCCCCTTTCGGAGTGGAAAAAGGCGGCGCTTTAACTATTGCGAACGTTGCGGATAAAGAGATAGTTTATTGCTTAAACCGCTATTTAAACGCGGAACAATCGTCCTAAAAACTTACCGCCGCCCCTTTTTGGGGCGGCGGTAAAATCGTCGTTTCAATTCTTTTTACGGTAGCGGATGCAAGACTTCGTTTGCGCGCACTATCGCGTCTTCGTCAGACACGCAGTTTTCGGGAACAGTCTGTATTCCGACGTCCTGAACGCATATACTTTGAATCGGCCAATATATTTTAGCGGTGGTAAGTTTTAACGCACCGCCCGACGGAAGTCCGTAGGTAGTCTGCATTATACCTTTACCGTAAGTGCAAAAATAACCGCGAGTATAGTTATGTTCGGTAAGTATAAGTCGGTTAGTATTAAACTGCGCGCCGTTATGAGTTTCTTTATCTCCGTAGTCAATAAGCGCGCCGATGAGACACTCTGACGCGGACGCGGTTTTCGTGTTCGCTATTACCGATATATCGGTAAGTCTATTCTCGCCTTTATAGAATCTGTTGACCGCCGAATAATGATTTTCCGAGATTTTATCTTTAAAGTTTAGTATCCTTATATTCGCGGCGTCGTTATCGTTTATAAGGTACGAAGCGATTTCCAGCAGAATATCTATAAGTCCGCCGCCGTTATCACGTAAATCGAGTATGAGTTTAGTCTTTCCTTGCGCGCGCATAAATTCCAGCGCTTTACTGAATTGTCCCGCCGCATCCCCTTCGAATTCGTATAGTTTTATATAAGCGGTATCGGCGTCTAAATACGGTATGCTTTCGGCGGTTTTCTCTTCGGCACTCTTCGGTTCGCGCCCTTTAAACTCGTCTTCTTCGGTGGAAAAATAATAGTACGTTCCGTTATCCCTGTATTCGACGTAAGAAACGACGTAATTTTGTTTTTTAAGAGTAAAGTCGATTTTAATTTCGTTTCGCAGAACTTTAAGGTTTATCTCGTCGCCGATATCAAAACTTGCAAAAAATTCATTTACTAATTTTAACGTAGTTATCCGCTCGTTTTCAGGCTTATCATGATTAAATTCCAAAACGGCGGTA
>ONQV01000036.1 GCA_900320065.1 uncultured Eubacteriales bacterium
CGGATATTTTAAAAATATCTCGTACAGTTACAGCGAATCGGCATATCTTGACGGGGCAAATGAGTTGACGGTGTTTTTAAGAATAATGCTGCCGCAAGCCCGTCCAGTAATGGTTACGTTATTTATAATGTCGTTTATAGGATCGTGGAACGATTATATGACGATTCTGTTGTACTTACCGAGTTATCCGACGATAGCGTCTGGCATGTATCTTGTGAAGAACACTTTGTTAAGAACGGGCAAATCCCCTATATATTATGCGGGAATAGTAGTTTCGGTTATTCCTGTAATGATAATATTTATTGCGTTTTCGGATTTGATAATGCAAAATATGTCTTTGGGCGGCTTAAAAGGATAAAAATATATATTTCAAAGGAGTTTAAATATGAAAAAGTTTTTCAGAAAAACGGGTGTGCTTTTTATTTCTGGTTTGCTGGCGATCTCTTCTTTCGGGATAATGGGATCTGGTTGCGGCGGCAGCGTCGCCGACGACGAACAAACGCTACAAGTTTATGCGTGGCAGGCAGGTTTCGGAATTCAATGGGTTCTGGATACGCTTGATGCGTTTAAAGATGAACCTTGGGTTAAAGAAAAATACGGCGATGTCAACATAGAATCGCCTGTTTTTAACGACAATCAGAATTTTACCGTCGATAGGGTGTCGGCGGGCGAAGTGAACACCATCGACTTGTTTTTCAGCGAAAGCACGCAAGGTCTTTTCGGAACTAAATACATTTTAGACATAACGGATTCGGTATATAACAGCGAAGTTCCGGGAGAAGGGATACTCTATAAAGATAAGATGTACAAGTCATTCTATGAATCTTGTCTTTTCGAAAACAAATCAGGCGAAAAACGCAATTATTATACGCCGTGTTGGGGCGGCGCGGGCGGCATCGTTTATAACGCCACGTTGTTTCAGAACCTTGGTTTCGACGTTCCGAACACAACCGACGAATTGATTGATGTTTGTAGTAAAGTTCACGGGTTTAACGGTCAGAAACCGGGGTATCCTTACACGTATTCTTTAACGGGATCTAAAATCGATTATTTCTATTCCTACGTGTCGCCTATTTGGTGGGCGCAATACGAAGGAGTTGACGAATACTACAATTATTACAACGGTATTGCAGACGGCATCGCAAATAACGTTCAGGTGGTATATCAGAACGGCAGAAAAGAAGCGTTAAAGGTTATGGAAACCTTGTATTCGCCTGATACGGGTTATTACAATCAGAAATCGCCGAACTACGAGTTTATGGTCGGTCAATCTAATCTGTTGATGGGGCAAGGCTTATTTATGGGTAACGGTAATTGGTTCGCAAATGAAATGCGTGAAATTAATCAAGGTTATCGCGATATCGGTTATGATTACGAATTCGGTTTTATGAAAACGCCAGTTATAAGCGCAATTACGGATAAAACTCCTTCCGTAGTAAGCACGGCAAATAGTCTTAATATGACGAAAGACGAGTTATTGAGTGCGATAATCGACGAGATTGATGTCGGCGCGGAAGTAAGTTCATATTTTGACGACGGCGTTACCGAAGAAGATTACGAATTTATTCGTAAAGCAAGAGGCGTGGTTTATTCTCTCGGCGCAAACAGTATGGCGGTTATACCCGCTTATGCGACGGGCAAGGATCTGGCGATAGATTATTTGCGTTTTTTGGCGACCGATAAGGGGATATCCATATATATGAAGGCAACCGGCGGCGCAAACACGGTTTTTAATTACAACGTTAAAAGTTTGAATTCCGACGAGTATAAAGACTATGACAAGATTTCAAAGGACGTTATAGACATATTTGAATATAAAGATTTGCAGATTTTACCGTTCCCGAGTAATTTTCCGCTTGTACGTTATGGCGGTTTCAATATGCTTGCGCCGGGGTTAAACGGAATATCCACTTTATTCAGTACGGCCGCTTATACTGCGGATTCTTTATTTGAGGCGGTTGTTGACTATTGGACCGCAAACGGTAATGAAAAATGGGAAAACGCCTTATCATTGGCGGGATTAGCGTAAAAAAAAGAGAAAAATTATGAAAAAGAAAATATTTGTTAAATTAAGTTCGATTATACTTATTGCCGTGTTGTTGTTTTCCGGTGTTATAAGCGGGTTTTTGACGAGAAGTCAGAAAGTAGAAGTTCTTGCGTCGAGTTTGGACAACGAATACGTTAAATTCTGGACAGCGCCTATAACAGAAAAAATCCTGCGCGACAGCGAATACGGAGACGAAAAAGTAGACGCGTCGATAAAACTACGCGTCGTCAGAAATGAGTACGAAAACGCGCAACTCATTATGACCGCAAAGAAAAACGTTTCGGATTATAGCGTGGAAGTAAGCGATTTGGTCAGCGCCGACGGCAACAAAAAAATCACGAAAGACAACGTAAAAATATATAACCAGCATTATTCTTACGTTGCAAGAAATTTAAACGGTAACGGTATGCCGACGGGGGATATACCCGATATGTTGGTGCCTTTTGCAAATTCAAGACAATTCGGTTTTGCAAAAATAAACGAAGGGGAAAATCAGGGTTTATTTTTTACTTTTTATATTCCGAAAGATACCGAAAAGGGCGAGTATAGCGGCAAAATAACCGTTAGTTTAGAAGGCAAAAATTATGAAATCCCCGTCCGAATTGAAGTTGTGGATTATACTTTGTCGGACGAAAGAACCGCAAGATCTATGTTTTCGATCGGATATATAGAAGACGGCGAACTAAACAGCACGCCGGAAATATACCGTACTTACTGGGATTTTATGTCCGAATACAGGATAAGCCCGACTTCGCTTAAAATTGCCGGTATGACAGCCGAAGAGTGGGCGGAAGAGTGCTATAAGCAAGTGTCTTCGAAAACGGTGAATACGATAGATTTACCTTCGCGCGCGGCAACGCAGGAAGGGCATAGCAGCGTGGTAACCGTTGAATCTCTTACCGAATATTTATCCGCGCTTCTTGATGTGTGTATAAAGTATAAAACTAATTTGTTCGATTATGTTGTATTTTATAATTTTTGGATAGACGAACCTTTTTATATAAATTATGAGTTTAGAAAAATCGAACTTAACTGTTTGAATTTCGATCAAGCGATTCAAAACGTTTATGACGCTTGCAGCGCAAGGACGGACGTAAGCGCATCATTAAAAACCGAACTTCTTAATTCTATAATGCTTATCCCCGATCTGTGCACATCCTATATCACGGATACAAGATACGACGGTGTAATAAATGCGTTTTGTATAAAGCCAGATGCTTTTGATACTGCAGAAGAGAGAAAGGCTTATGCGGACAATGTTGAAAATACGGGATATGAAACTTGGTTGTACACTTGTAATGATCCGAAATATCCGTATCCTTCGATGCATCTCGACGCATCCGGTACCGTACCAAGGTCTTTGGGTTGGATGATGGCGGATTACGGCATTGAAGGCTATTTGGGCTGGATGACGACAAAATACGTTACCGTCGTAAATAGTGCCGGCGATACCAAAACGGAAACTTATTTTGAAAGCGCGCAAAGAGACGGTTCGGGTGCTTTAGGCGACGGCTTGTATATATACCCCGGCAAAGTATGGGGATTGCAAACCCCCATACCGTCAATAAGATTGCAGATGTTCAGAGACGGATACGAAGAATACGAAATGTTGCAGGATATTTATAAAACTTATTCTAACGCGGGCTACGACGCCGACAACGTATTGCAAATGCTGTATAAAAATATTTACGATGATGCAAAAGTTACGGAATCGAGTAAAGGTTTTGCTTATTCGAGAGATGCGCTTTTGTATCTTTTGGACGGCTTGAATAAAGGCTTGATGATTACGAAATTCCAACAGTTCAACGATAATTTCGAAATAGAGTTTCTGCTTAACGCGGGTTTGACTGTAAAAGAAAGCGGCACAACGCTTTCCGCGTTTAAAACCCAAAACGGTTGCGATTTCTACAAAGTTACGTTGAGTAAACAGGAAAAAACCGACTTTATTCTTACCGCAAACGGAGAAGTGATAGCGGACGTTTATTTGGGTGAAAAAGTCAGGTATTATTCGGTAAGTTCTCTTATTAACGACTTAAAACAGGATTACGTTGCGGATAAGCAGATTACAACTATCGGGGATAATTCCGTATTGAAGATCACCACTACGGCAGGTACGGCGGGCAAAGCGCAAACGCTTTATTTTGAAAGTGAAACGATAAATAACCTTAATAAAAATATCGGTAAGGTATCGTTTAACGTTTATACGGATGAAAAAGTTGATTTGATAGTCTGTTTCAAATATCAGGGCAGTTCGGTTGCGAGAGCGGTGCAAACGCTTGAATTGAATAGCGGTTGGAACGAGATAAAATTAACTAACTTTGCGACCGTAAACTGGACGAAAGAAAAAATGATCGAAAACATTTCGTTCAGGATAGGTAAATCCGGCGACGGCAATCAAACCGTTTACCTGACCGACTGGACGATAGTTGGAGGAGAATAATAATGAAAAGAATGATAGTGTTTTTACTTTCCTTCGTGATGTTATTCGGGTTTACGGCGTGCGGCGATCCGGTCAATTCCGCCGATACCGATTCAAAAACAAACAATATCGACGGCTACTCTACGTTATACGGCTTTGAAACGGACAAAAGAGATTTTAACGAAATCAGGATACGAAACGGATATTTTGGCGATATTTCGTATAATTTTGACCTTCAATATGTAAAAAGCGGTTCATCTTCGATAAAGATGCGCCCGCTCGGTAGCGTGAATACTCTAACAAGACCTTACGCCTATTTTCCGCTTCAATCTACTTATTTGGGTTTTGATTACGGCAATATCGAACAGGTTACGGAAATCGCTTTCGAAATATATAACGTTCAGAGCGAAAGTAAAAACTGTTACGTAGGTATGGTCTTTACAGGTAAGGAAAACTACGTTCAGGAGTTGGAAACTTTTTCGATAAGCAGCGGTTGGAATTCCGTAAATTATAAGGTAAACCGTGAAATTTTGTCGATAGGTTACGATTTGACCAAATGCTACGCGGTGGCTGTCGGTTTCGACAGGTGCGACAATCTCGAATTAGAAACTTCGATTGACGTAGCGCCGATTTTCTATATGGACAACTTTAAGATTAAAACGACATCGGATGTTTTTAATTTTGAAAGTCCTATCTATCTTGACGAATACGAAGTTTGCGACTTTGAAAAAGCGTATCAACAATTCGCTTTCTTCGCTAACGGTAACGGACTGCGTGATTTCGGAGTGGTAAAAGCAAGCGATTACGGTATTGCCGCCACGTCCGGTTCAAACGTTTTGAGAGTTGAACTTGCGGCGGTCGATAACACGGAGACTTCCGGTTTAACGCTTATCGAACCAATGAAAGAATTGATAAATTTCAAGCAATATGAAGGTTCGGAAGAAGATTACGTGTTCTGTATGGACGTTTATCAGAATTGCGACCTGCAACTTATGTTTGAGTTTTATTTCGGTTATCTCGGTTATTTGGATTGGGCGGGAGTAACCACCAAACCGTATCAATGGGTTACCGCGAGAATACCTTTTACGTCTATTAAAAACTTTTTAAACTATCCCAGATTGTTCAGAATTTTTGTCGTAAACAAGAACGTAGAAGGGGCGGAATACTTTATCGATAACCTTAGGATCGAGAAAGTGAGATAAATATGATTGTTTTTTTTGACGACAAAATCAAGTTGCTTGGGTTTAAGACAGTCGGCAACACGAAGGTCTGGACGACTTTTCCGCAAGAAAAAATATTGAAAGACGAGTTTTCTATTTACGAGAATAAACGTTTTCTGCCGATAATAGAGTTGACGGGCGTTAAAAACGAATATGTCAACGCACAATTAACGCTTTCGGCAGCGAAAAAAATAGGTTATTTCGACCTTGAAACCTGCGATCTTAAAAGCAATAGCGGCAAGATTTTCGATAAGCAAAACATACAAGTGTTCAATATGCTTTACACCACCGTGCTTAAAAATTTTCACGGCGGCAGACAGCCGGTAGGCAGGTATCCCGAGTGTTTGGTTCCTTTTGACAAGGCTGTCGAGTGGGGCGAAAACCGCGTTCCGAAAAATGAAAATCAAACGGTTTGGATTCGTTTTTATATTCCTGAAAATATTGCGCACGGAAAGTATGACGGCGAATTTATTTTAACGATAGACGGGGAAAAACTCGGCGTACCCGTTATCGTCAATGTCGCCGATTTTAT
Source organism: uncultured Eubacteriales bacterium (assembly GCA_900320065.1). Lineage (GTDB taxonomy): Bacteria > Bacillota > Clostridia > Christensenellales > Borkfalkiaceae > UBA1259. Next base: position 6,219 of record ONQV01000036.1, read on the forward strand.
ACTTACGGATAAAGACGATACAAAAACATTATTTTCCTTGGGCGGAGAATTTATTAAGAACGGTGAAAACGATAAGAATTCGGATGTGTACGACGCTTACGTGGACGAGTTGGTAGAACACCGTATTAGCCCGACTTTTTGTCTTAATGCGCTTAAATATCCTTACGAAGAAAGGCTTAAACCTTACGTGGACAGAGCGTATGAACTTATGACGCAAAAAAATATGTCGACTCTCGGCGTGCCTACTTATCCTACGACAATAAACGGTTATAAGAACTTTTGTCCGATAGAATTAGAGAAGTATATTGACGCAATATATTATAAGTCAATCGAAACGCATTACAATATGATGGAAAAGGCGGTGTTTTACAACTGGATGCTGGACGAACCGTTTATGGTAAAGTATCCGGAAGAACAGGTAAAACAATCGTGTAATCTTTTTAAAGAAGTCGTGAAAAAATGTGTGGAGAAACATTTAAATGACGACTGCGAAGATGTTGCTTTCAGGGACGAAGTAATAAATTCGATAGCGAACTTTAAGAATTTAATCACCGATTATTACGAAGAAAGATATGCAAACGATATCGAGTGTTGGTGTCCTAAATTCGACGGGTGCGATAAAGAAGAAGACCGTGCAAAGTATGCAAACCAAAAAGAAAAATGGTGGTATAACTGTAACGAACCGAATGCCCCTTATGCAGGATACCATACGGAAGATATGTTGATGTCGGCAAGGATGATCGATTGGTCGGCGATAAAGTACGGGTTTAAGGGCAACCTTTATTGGCTATGTACGTTTTATAATAACCACACGCCTTTCGGAACTAATATTTTCGATCCGTCCTACGATTTTTCGGACAGGGGTATTTGCAACGGCGACGCGTTGCTGTTTTATCCGGGGATTTTATACGGACTTAAAAAACCGTTGGTTACTAATAAATTAGAAGCCATAAGAGACGGGCATCAGGATTATGAATTATTGTGGTATCTTAAAAACACTTATCGGGAAAACGGCGTCGGTTTTGAACCGATAATGGATTTTTTAAGCGACGGGTTATTTGTCGGCACACAAGTTATCGGGGACGAGGAAAAGTTCGTGTTCAAGAGAAATTTGCTTGTTAAACTTGCGGAATATTGCAAAAACTACGGGTTTATAGTAAAACAAATCGAAAATTCGGGGGATAAAATAAGCCTTGAATTTATAGTAGACGAAAACGTGGAAATAAATGCGAATTATAAACTGAACGAACAAATTAAAAACGGCGGGAAGATTACGGTATCGGTGATAGCCGATAAAGATTTTTCTATGGAGTTAAGGAGAAAATAAAATGAGAAAGACGTTAATGTGCATATTTTCAATAATGGTTATTTTTTCGACCTTTGGTTTTTTTGCCTGTAACGGATCTTGTAACGATAATAGTACAAACGAACCTGCGAAAATACAGATCGAAGGCTGGAACGACGAAAGTCAAACGGTGTTGTTAGGCAGTATGTACTGGATAGAAAAACCCGAAGCAATCGTTGACGGCGTTAAATATGAGGTAGAAACAAGCGTTATAGATTCAAAGGGAAACGGAGTTGTGCTTTTTAAAAACACCTTCGATATTCTCGATATAGACGGTTATAAAATATATTTTAACGCAGAAGTCAACGGTATGATCGCGCAAAAAATCATCACGCTTAGCGTTGTCGATCAAAAAGAACCTTCTATATCTTTTATCAGCGTAAAACAGGGTTTGGTCAACGAGTTTTTCAGTTTTTCACAAATAATTGTTACAGATCAGTCTCAAAAAGAAATAAGTAAATCGTTTACGCTTTATTTGATTGACGGAAATGAAAGGACGAGAGTCGAGTGCAATCAATCGGGTTTTACCCCCACGGTAGTAGGACTTTATTATATAGAAGTTACGGCGACCGACGAATCAGGTAACACTTGCACCAAATCTTCTACTTTTTATATAAGGAATACGGTGGAAGAAAACGAAATAGAAACTTTCAGCGATTACGGCGCAACGGAAACCAACTTTGCTTTTGACGGCGAAAATTTTTCGGGCACGAAATTAAAAACAGCGGTATCTACCTTTACCAGAAGCAGTAAAAGCAAATACTCAATTTCTTTTAACAACAACGGTCTTTCAAATCTGGTTTTCTTTACCGAACCGAGACTTGAAAAAGATACGCTAACTAATTTTCTTAACGACGAAAAGAACTATATATCGTTCTATATTTATATAGAAGACGCAAACAACGCAACGCAAAACGTAAATTATAAAAACGTACCTGTAAAAACCGTAGAAACGAATAAATGGCAAGAGGTGATTCTTGACAAAGATATTTACGGAAATGCAACGAACTTTTTGGTAAAACAATTTTTCGGCAAAGATTTCATTGAAATATTTAATATAGCGAATTCTAACAATGATAACTATACTGTTTACGTAGATGATATAAGAATAGTTGATTCTTCGAGTAATATCGTGATTTCTAATGCCGAAACCACCTATAACCTTAACGACACGATTACTTTTAACGTAAGCGGTGGGGAAAATGTCGCGTATGAAATTTTGTTCAACGGAAAGTTCACTACGCTTACGGGCACTACTTTCCAACCTGCGGCGACGGGCTATTATACTTTTATCGTTGAAGAAAAGGGCATAAAGAATACGGGGTACGACAGTTACACGTTTGCGGTTCGCAGTAATGAAAATGATTTTGTGATAAGTAACGAAATTTCAACCACGATTACGAGAAGTTATATAACTCTCGGTTTTGCTACTCTCAACGGCAATGCTTGCAACGCGAAATATTATCTTTTGAATTACGCGTCCGGTAGGGAAGTGGAAGTCGTCAACGGAAAAGTTTCTAAAGACGGTTTGGTCGCGGGCAGTTGTTTGTTTTATGCCGTTATCACGGTCGGAAACGAAACTTTGACCGACGCCGTTACCTTACGGTTGTCCGAATATGACGTCAAATACGTTATAGTAAGCGACGCGGGGTTATACAACGATTTAAGCGCGTCTTTCCAAAAAGTCGTCGGCGCGAAATCCGAGAGAGAATATCTTGAAGAATACCAGAACGCGCAAAGCGTTTGGCATATAACGGTAACGCAAAACGATAC
>ONQV01000100.1 GCA_900320065.1 uncultured Eubacteriales bacterium
AATCCCGACGATATAAGCAAGAGCATACAGAGTAACGGCGGATTTATCCCCGGTACTCGCCCGGGAAAGCCGACGGCGGATTATCTGAAAAAGATTTCTAACCGTATAACGCTTTTCGGCGCGATATATCTCGCAATCGTGGCGCTCGTTCCGTCGCTGTTATTCAAGATAATTTCACCCGACGGTTCGCTCGTCAACGTATTCAGCGCAACGGGACTTTTAATCGTCGTTTCGGTAGCGCTCGAATTCGATCAGGCGCTCACGTCGCAAATAATGATGAAGAACTATAAAGGGTTCTTGAAATAATGAAAATTATTTTATTAGGAGCACCGGGTAGCGGCAAAGGTACGCAAGCCGTGCTTGTTTCCAAGGAACTTGGGTTGCCGCATATATCTACGGGCGAAATTTTCAGGGATAACATAAAGCGCGGCACGGAAATAGGCTTAAAAATCAAAGCCGTTATCGACGGCGGCGACCTTTGTCCCGACGACCTGACGATAGAAATCGTAAGAAACAGATTAAAGGAAGAAGACTGCAAAAACGGTTATCTTCTCGACGGGTTTCCGAGAAATATCGCGCAAGCGACGGCTCTCGACAAAACCGACGCTCCCGATAAAGTTATCGAACTCGTTATTCCGCTTGAAAAGTTAGAACACAGGCTTACGGGCAGACGCGGTTGTACTAAATGTAAATCTTCTTTTCATATCGATTTTATAGGCAACAGAAAGGATTGCCCGCATTGCGGAGGCGAGTTGGGAATAAGAGAAGACGATAATGCGGAATCGGTGAAAGAAAGGCTTGCGGTATATAAAACGCAGACCGCCCCGCTTATCGAATATTACGCAAAACAGGGAAAACTGTTCCCGATAGACGCCGATCTTCCGATAGAAGAAGTTTTTGCAAGTATATTAAAGGTTGTCAGATGATAACGATAAAAAGCGAAGAACAAATCGAGTGTATGCGCGAAAGCGGCAGGCTTACGGGTGACCTTCTTAAATATCTAGAAAAAGAGATAAAAGCGGGTATGACCACGAAAGCGCTCGATAAACTCGCTTACGAGTATATAACGTCTTTCGGTGCGACGCCTTCGTTTTTAGGTTATGCGGGATATCCCGCTTCGACGTGTATTTCGATAGACGAAACGGTCGTTCACGGCATACCTTCGGACGATATAATAATCAAAGAAGGGCAAATCGTCAGCGTGGACGTCGGCGTTATATATAACGGCTGGCAAGGCGATGCGGCAAGGAGTTTTCTTATCGGCGAGTGCAGCGAAGAAAAGGTTAAACTCGTAAACGTAACGAAAGAGTGCTTTTTCAAGGCGATAGAAAACTTATGCGACGGCACTCCGCTCGGCGATATAGGCTATAAGGTCCAGACACACGCGGAAGCGAACGGTTTTTCGGTAGTACGGGCTTTAACGGGGCACGGAATAGGCAGAGAAATGCACGAAGACCCCGCGGTTCCGAACTACGGCAGAAAGGGCACGGGCATACGCCTTAAAAAAGGTATGACCATAGCGATAGAACCGATGATAAACGCGGGCACGTTCAAAGTCGATTTTATGAAGGACGGCTGGACGGTGAAAACGCAGGACAGAAAACCTTCCGCCCATTACGAAAATACGGTGGCAATCACGGAAAGCGGTGCGGAAATATTAACTTTATAAAAACACAAAAACAAATAGGAGGAAAAAGTTTGTGTCAAAAGACGACGTAATCGAAACGGAAGGCGTAGTCGTAGACGTTTTGCCTAACGCGATGTTCAAAGTAAAACTATCGAACGGGCATATAATCACGGCGCATATTTCGGGAAAACTTCGCCAGCATTACATTAAAATAATACTCGGCGACAGCGTGAAACTCGAAATGAGTCCTTACGACCTGACGAAAGGCAGAATAACTTGGCGAAGCAAATCTTAACGATATAAACTAAATTCCAAAGGAGTAAAGAAAATGAAAGTCAGACCATCTGTTAAACCTATGTGCGACAAGTGCAAAGTAATCAAGAGAAACGGAAAAGTTATGGTAATCTGTTCCAAGAACAAGAGCCATAAACAAAGACAAGGTTAAGTCCCGCAAGGTGCGAAAACTATCCGAACGCTTAAAATTCGCTGTCATTCCAAGCGAAAGTCGGCGTTCGGCGATCATACAATAAAAAAATAAAAAAGGAAAAAAATACGGAGGTATTTAATGGCACGTATAGCCGGCGTTGATTTGCCGAACAACAAGAGAGTCGAAATCGGTCTTACCTATATATACGGCATAGGACTTTCGACGTCTAAAAAGATTATAAGTGCAACCGGTATCAATCCCGATACCAGAGTAAAAGATTTAAGCGAAGCGGACGTCGCTAAACTCCGTGAATATATCGAACACAATATTCACGTCGAAGGCGATCTTAGGAGCGAAGTCAACCTTTCCATAAAGAGACTTATAGAAATCGGTTGCTATCGCGGAGTCCGTCACAGAAAGAACTTACCCGTACGCGGGCAGAGTTCCAAGAGAAACGCGAGAACGAGAAAAGGTCCTCGCCGCACCGTCGCGAAAAAGAAGACGGCAGGTAAATAAGGGAGGGGAATAATATGGCTGTAGCGAAAAAGGCGACCAAAAAGCGCAAGGACGCCAGAAAGGTC
>ONQV01000084.1 GCA_900320065.1 uncultured Eubacteriales bacterium
GAACGCAACGACGCGGTAAAGGAATTGTCGTCAGAATTCGGCTACGATATAGACGATTTGTATTCGGTAAGCGTTTCTATGCCCACGGAGAAGCGCAGTCTTGACGGTATTCATTACACGGAAGAAGGCTATGAAGATTTTGCTTGTGCCGTCGCTGACTGTATAAGAAAAACGTTATAAGTCGTTATTTGGCAGGGGCAGCGGTAAACGTCTCCGCACTTCGTGCTACGAGAGAGCAAGTATCGAACCACGCCGCCTTTTTTAAAAAAGTCGGCTACGTTTCGACTCGTAATACCGGACAATATAAATAAACGGACGATAAATATCGTCCGTTTATTTATGGCAGGGGTAGCTGGATTCGAACCAACGAAGTGACGGAGTCAGAGATTTGAAAATTAAGACAAAATCATAAATTATCCGCTGACTTACACCTTGTCGCCCCACTTTTTGCCCCACTATTTAAGAAAATTATTGTCACAAATATACGAAAAATCAAAGCAAATTTTTTCAAAACGCCGAAACTATTTATTTCAAAATACCGAAAATAAAAGTTTCAAAACGCCGAATGTGATTGACATTAATAAAAAAATACTGTATAATATTAAACAATAGGTGGTATTATGGTTAAAAATTATGTAGAACGTCTTGCGGAAAAGATTTTAGAAGTAAAGTTAAATTCGTCTGGTTGCGTTGTGGTTTCCGGTCCTAAATTTTGCGGAAAATCTACGATGTGCGAGAGATTTGCAAAATCGGTTACGCCGTTAAAGACGACAAACGCAATAGAACTCGCGTTGGCCGATCCGCGTTCCGCGTTGTTCGGCGAAAATCCCCATCTCATTGACGAGTGGCAAAAAGCACCGGAAATTTGGAACGAGATAAAAAACAATCTTGACGAAGATTACGAGTTCGGCAAATATATTTTGACGGGAAGCACTACGCCCGTTAATCCTATGCGTATTCAACACTCCGGCGCAGGAAGAATTACGAGAATGATGCTTAAACCGTTTACTCTCTACGAATCGGGTGAGTCAAACGGCATAGTGTCATTATCGGGCTTGTTCCAAAACGGTGGTAAAGATTTTACGACGAGATATGCAAGCGACAATAAGATTTCTCTACAAGACGTGGCATTTTTGATATGTCGCGGCGGTTGGCCGATTGCCGTCAAAGCAAAAAGAGAATACGCCGTCAACGTTACGAAAAATTACTTTGAAGGATTATTCATCGTGGAAAATGAGAGCGATGAGTTCGCCGCATTTTTGAAAAATAAGAACGTTGAATTACTTCAAATAATTTTGAGATCGTTTGCGCGTAATATTTCTACGCAAGCGAAAAAGACGGTAATGATAAAAGATATTATCGAATCGGGCGTTCGTGCGTCGCTCGACGACGACACTTTTTCGTCATACGAGAAAATATTAAAAGATTTATTTATTATCTATGATTTGCCCGCGTGGAATCTGAATTTGCGCACGACTGTTTCCGTCCGCACCGCTCCTACTCATCACTTTATAGACACGTCTATTGCAACGGCGGCGTTAAAGATAAATCCTGCGGATTTGCTTAACGATATGAAATCTTTCGGCTATTTCTTTGAAGATTTTGCCGTAAGAGACCTTTCGGTATATGCGGAATCTATCGGCGGAGAACTTAAACATTACCGCGACAGTTCGGGGCAGGAAGTTGACGCTATCGTTGAAATCGAAAACGGAGATTATTGCGCAGTGGAAATCAAGATAGCAAGCGATAAAAATATTGCGGAAGGCGTTTCGTCGCTCAATTCATTTGAGCAAAAAATGCAATCTAACGGTTTAAAGACACCGAAATTCAAGATGCTCTTAACAAGCCACGGTGCTTGTTATAAAACCGCTGACGGTGTATTCGTTGTTCCGATAAGTTGTTTAAAAAACTAAATTTAAACATTAAATGATAAAAATTTTTTAGTATGTTATATTGACAAATTGACTTGACTGAAATGTTTATGTTGAGAATATTAATCGTCAATCAAGTAGTATTATTGCCTTTTTTGAAACTTTCTTTAAAAACTTTTCATTACGATAAATTGTAAAAACGTTTGACAATTTTAGCCGCTTGCGGTATAACGGTATAAAAACACTAAAATAAATTTGGCTCGCAACATACTATTTCAATGCGTTGTGTATAGTCAAAAAAGCGGAGATTACGGTAATGAGTATCTTAAATGAAAACGGAATATTGAAAAGCAAATTTGTTTGGGCGGCAGGCGAGCAAAAAACGATGAACAGCAATTTGGTGTTTTGTATCGAAGTTTATGTCGAGCGTACGCAGACCGTAAGAGCGCAAATAAGTGCTTTTAATTTATATAAGCTTTACATAAACGGAAAACTTGTAATGTTCGGACCTTCAAGAAGTGCAAAAGGATGTTTTCGTGTCGATAAAAAAAGTTTGCGATTACAAAAAGGGAACAACGAAATATCCGTGTTGGTTTCGGCTTACAATGTGGCAAATTTTTCTTATGTAAAAAACGACCCGTTTTTTGCGTTTATTTGTGAGATAGACGGTAAAGTGTATACGGCAACCGACTTTAAATGTTTTGAACTTGATTATAGGGTTAAAAATGCACAAAGATATAGTTATCAAAGAGGGTTTTCCGAGTATTACGTACAAAGCGAAGATTTTATTTCGTGGCTGAAAAAAAACAAGAAAGAATTAAAAACGGTTTCGATAACTCCGCCTAAAATGTTGAGTCGCGGCGCAACGAATCCGTCAATAAAAAAAGCGCATGCAAAATACGTGCGTAAAGGGAGCGTTGAAATAAATGAGAAAGCCGAACTGTGGGTAAACCGTTCGATATATCAAGTAGGAAATTGTTTTGAAGGATATCTGAAAGACGATTTAAAGGAATGCTTGACGGATACAACAAGTAAGTTCGTTTTTGATACGGATAAAAAAGACGCGATATACGGTTTGTTTGATTTTTCCAGAAATTTAACGGGTTTTGTACACTTAAAAATTAACGTTAAGGAAGACGCCGAAATATATTTTATGTTTGATGAAATTCTGACGAATAATAACATAGATTTTAAAAGGATGAGTTGCGGCAACGTTATTAAATGGGAACTTAAACGCGGGGAGTATAACCTTGAAAGCATAGAGCCTTACACGATGCGTTATTGTCAGATAGCGGTCAAAACAGGAAAGGTGCAAATTAAAAGGATATGGCTTACACTTGTGGAAAACAGCCAAGCGTATAAATTGAAATACAATATATCTGACGTTGTTTTGCAAAATATAATGTATTCTGCGCAAAACACCGTTGCGCAAAACGCCTTTGACATACTTATGGACTGTCCGTCAAGAGAACGTGCCGGCTGGATAAACGATATATATTTTTCAAGAAAATGTGAAGAATTGTTCACGGGGGAAAACAGTATTTTGAAGAATACCCTTGAAAATTACGCATATTACGAAAAGTCGGAAGAGTTGCCCGAAGGCATGATTCCTATGTGTTATCCTGCGGAGCATTTAAATGGGGAATATATTCCAAACTGTGCTATATGGT
>ONQV01000004.1 GCA_900320065.1 uncultured Eubacteriales bacterium
ATTACCCGCGATTTCGACTGGTCGGAAACCGAAAACAACAAACTGCTTTTCGAGATGACGGCAAAATACGGTACTCCGTACTTTTCAAACTATATCAATTCGGATATGGAACCGTCGGACGTCAGAAGTATGTGTTGCAGGCTTCGCCTTGACCTTCGCGAACTCCGCAAAAAATCGGGCGGGTTCTTCGGCAGCGGCGAAAGCACGGGGTCTGTCGGCGTAGTTACCATCAATATGCCGAGAATCGCGTACCTTGCGAAAAACGAAGAAGATTTCTACGAAAGATTAACTCGTCTTATGGATATTGCTGCGCGCTCTCTTAAAGTAAAGCGCGATACTATCACCAAACTGTTGGAAGCGGGCTTATATCCTTATACCAAGCGTTATCTCGGCACGTTCGCAAACCACTTCTCGACGATAGGACTTGTCGGTATGAACGAAGCCTGCCGCAACGCTAAATGGGTAGGCAAGGACTTAACGCACGAAGAAGCGCAGACGTTCACCAAAAACGTTTTGAACTTTATGCGCAACAAACTTTCCGACTATCAGGAACTTTACGGCGACCTTTATAACCTTGAAGCGACGCCCGCGGAATCCACTTCTTTCCGTCTCGCAAAGCACGACGTAAAGCGTTATCCCGATATAATCACCGCGTCGGACGCGGACAAAGCACCGTATTACACCAACAGTTCGCATCTTCCCGTGGGCTTTACCGACGATATATTCTCGGCGCTCGATATTCAGGACGAATTGCAGACGCTTTATACTTCGGGTACTGTTTTCCACGCCTTCTTGGGGCAGAAACTTCCCGACTGGAAGGCGGCGGCAAATCTCGTTCGCAAGATCGCGGAAAACTATAAACTGCCCTATTACACAATGTCGCCGACCTATTCGGTGTGTTCGGATCACGGCTATATCGCGGGCGAAGTCTATAAATGTCCGATCTGCGGTAAAACGACCGAAGTTTACAGCCGTATAACAGGCTATTACCGCCCCGTTCAGAACTGGAACGACGGTAAACGCGCGGAATTCGCCGACAGAAAGGTTTACGACGTGGCGCACTCGCATTTCAGCGGGCACGAAAATGCAAATTGCGACGTAAAAACCAACAGCGTAAAGGTGGACGAAGCGGACGTGTTGACGGGTCCCGTTCTGTTTACGAGAAACGGTTGTCCCAACTGCAAAACAAGCAAAATGATGCTTGATAAAGCGGGGATAAAATACGCCGTGGTAAACGCCGAAGAAGATAAGGAAACGACCTTAAAATACGGCGTTAAGAAAGCCCCGACGTTGCTCGTTCCCGACGGCGATAAAGTGCTTGCTTACGACAACGCGAGCGAAATAAGAAAATATATAGAAGGCTTGAACTGATGTACGATATTATAGTAGTTGGCGGCGGCGCCGCGGGCATGACTGCGTGTTTATATTCGCTACGCAACGGTAAAACGGTACTGCTTTTGGAGAGCGAAAGTTTAGGCGGGCAAATAGCGACGTCTCCTAGGCTTGAAAATTATCCTTCGATTAAAGAAATAAGCGGGGAACAGTTTGCGGACAATTTGTTTGAACAGATAACCGCTCTTGGTGCGGAGTTCGAGATAGAAAAGGTCGTAGGGATAGAGAAAAAAGACGGTGTTTTTACCGTTAAGACCGAGTATAAAGAATATCAGGCGAAGAGCGTTATTATCGCCGCGGGCGTAAAGCATAAACATCTTCGTACCAAATCCGAACGCGACGATTTAGTCGGCAAAGGCGTATATTATTGCGCTATCTGCGACGGTGCGTTCTATAAGGGCAAGGAAGTTATGGTAATAGGCGACGCCAACACCGCGTTGCAATATACGTTATTACTTTCGTCTTATTGCAAAAAAGTGTATTTGTATACACTTTTCGATAAATTATTCGGGGATAAGAGTTTACAGAAAGCCGCGCTCGCAAAAGAGAACGTCGAGTGGGTGAAGGAAGTTGCGGTTACCGATTTTATCGGCGATACGGAACTTAAAGCGGTAGAGTATAAGGATAAAGACGGTAATATCCGTACTCACGAAATACCCGCCGTATTCGTGGCGATAGGGCAAATACCCGATAACAAGGCGTTTAGCAATTTAGTTGACCTTGATAAGGAAGGGTATATCATAGCGGACGAAACCTGTAAGACCAAAACGGAAGGACTTTTCGTTGCGGGCGATTGCAGGACTAAACCCGTTCGTCAGGTTATAACCGCGGTAGCGGACGGCGGTATTGCCGCAACCAACGCTTCGCTTTATTTAGAAAGTTTAGAATAAAAAAGTTTCATTAAAAAGCGCGCGCCTTGCGTTAAACGCAAGGCGCGCGCTTTTAATTGTTTTTACAATTATATATCCGAGAAAATGCCAAGAAGAACTATACCCGCAAAGGTCAGGACAATGGCGAGATAATGTTTCCAAGACAGTTTTTCCTTTAAGAATATCCTGCTCCACAGTACGCTCGCCGCGCAGTAAGCGGAAATCATAGGCATACCCGCCTTGAAATCCGAAAACATTACCGCCATATAGAACATTTGCCCGACCGTTTCGCAGATACCGCCGATAAGCAGGTTGCGGCGTATCGACTTCGTGTCCGCGCCTTCGCCGAAGGTAAAGAACTTGTCTTTCTTGACGAATTTTACCCAAGAAAACGCAATTATCGCAAACAGTACCGCGGTGAACTCGAACGCCGTGTTGGACGCGAATTCCGACATATCGAAAAGTTCGAGTTCGGAAATCATCTGGTCGCCGACCGTACCCAAAGCGTCCATTACCAGATAGATAACGGGGATAAGTATTGCAATCAGACTTTTAGTGTATTTGAAATTCGACTTGTCCTGCCGCATAAGTTTTGCCGCTTCGTCTTCCCTGTATTCGACTACGCCCAGCATAATTATACCGACGGTGATGAGAAGCACGCCGATACCCGTCCATATTCCAAGCGTCGCCCAGCCGATAATCACGCATATAACGAGTGCGAGAGAGCCCGAAGAATTGCATATCGGCGACGAAACCGAAAGTTCTATGTAACGCAGTCCCGCGTAACCTACGACCATCGCCGCAAGATAAATAGCCGCGACGGGCAGATATTTAACGAAGTCCATAGGAACGAAATCGGTATAGATAAGGGTGCGCCACCACTCGGGGTTGTCGACCATTTCGCCTTCTTCTTCGCTCCAAATTTGCGGTATTTCGGGCAAGAAAGGGCTTATTATCAGACAGATTATCGCGTGCAAGCCCATAATGACGCCGACCGCGAAAATGACCTTCCAGTGGCTAAACTTATCCTTCTGCGAAGTGCCCGTTTTGGAGAATAAATCAGAACCGCTCCATGCGAGAAGCGCAATCAATGCAAATATAAAATACATAAATAAGATATTCCTTTGTAATTTTTATAGTTTGATTTTTCAGCGTAACAAGGGAATATCAGCCGTACCCGCGAAGATTTACCGATTTTACGAACGGTCTTACGATTTCCGCAAATTCTTTCGCCTTATCTTCCGCGACGGGGGAAAGATTTTGCGCTATACAATTATCGCCGCTTTTAAATTTCTGCATAAAGTATTTGTCCGCGCCTTTAATCCACTCCCCGATACGGCGTATGTTTTCCGCCTTGTGATATTCGGCGATAAGCGTCGTGCGGAATTCATAACCTATTTTACCCGACAGCAAAAATTCCACGGTCTTTTCTATTTTACTCGTGTCGAAAGTCTTAAAGCCTATTATTTCCGAATAGTTTTCGCGGTCGTTTTTTATGTCTATCGCAAAGTAGTCGGCAAGCCCTTCGGTTGCAAGCAGTTTCACCATTTCGGGATTAGTGCCGTTAGTGTCCACTTTTACCGAATAGCCTACGTCCTTGACTTTTTTTATAAATTCGGGAAGGTCGGGATTTAAGGTCGGTTCGCCGCCCGTTATACATAAGCCTTCCAAAATCCCTTTGCGCTTTTTAAGGTAGGCTAAAATATCGCTTTCAGGAATAGGGGGTAGGGACTTATAGTCTAAAACCAGTGCGGAATTATGGCAGAATCCGCACTTAAAATTGCAACTTCCCGTAAACACCGTCGCGGCAATAAAACCGTCGTAGTCCACGAGCGATAATTTTTCCAGACCGTAAATATTCATATAAAAAGTATATATTTATTCGCATCGTTTGTCAATTATTTTGATTAGTGGTACAATAATAAAAAGGGATTTACAGGTGATTTTATGAAAGCGGTCGTGCAAAGGGTGTTAGGCGCAAAATTACGGGTGGACGGTAAAATCGTTTCCGAAATAGGAAAGGGACTAGTGGTGTTTTTGGGGGTCGGAAAAGGCGACGGGATAAAGGACGGCGATTATTTTATCAAAAAACTGCCGACGTTACGCATTTTTGAAGACGAAAACGAAAAAATAAACCGTTCCGTAATAGACGAAAAGGGTAAAATCCTTCTCGTTTCGCAGTTTACGCTTTTTGCCGACACTTCGCACGGCAACCGCCCGTCCTTTTTGGATGCGGAAAGTCCCGATAAAGCGGACGAATTATATAAATACGTGGGCGCGGGACTTGAAAAGGTCGTGCCCGTAAAGTACGGGATATTCGGCGCGGATATGAAAATAGAACAGATAAACGACGGTCCGTTTACCGTCGTTATGGACAGCAAATGGTAATTCCGATTAAAAAACGGTCTTTTTTTCGGTTAAACTCTAATTATAGTATTGACAAAAAAATTGTGAAGTAATATAATAGTGAAAAACGAAGGAAGGAGACGTTTTATGAAAAAATTTATTACATTATTTGTTGCCGTAATCATGGCGATAAGCGTTTTTGCCGTTTCTGCTTGCGGCAAGGATAACAATTCGGTCGATCCGACTCCCGCACCCGTTGTAGAAGAAAAGGGCGTAAGCGGGTCGATTGAAGGAAATTACAACACAAAGGTCGAACTCGACGTCGATGATGCTAACTATCAACTGTTAGCGACAAGGTTAAGCGGCGACATTCATCCCGTTGTTAATAACCAAGTCGCGGGCGGCACTGCTCAAGCTGAGGCTGACATTAATTTGACCATAGGCGACAAATCGTTGACTATTTCGATGACAGACCTGCTTAATCTTATTTTGGACATATCGAAAATGGATAAAAACGGTTTAGATGCAATTTCCGGTTTATACAATAAGATGGAATTGAACGTTAAATCCGACGATGGTTTCGGTACGGCAGCAGTTGCGTTAGGAGATCAATTCACTACGACTAAAACGGACGAGAGCGACGGAGATGACGTCGACACCGCGGAAAACAACGAGGTAAGTACGATAAAAGCCGCGTTGGCAATGTTAAACGCATTGAATGTTAAAACCGAAATAGACGCGTACGTAAAAGATACGAACGTGTACGTTAACGCGAAAGCAAACGGTATTCCGGAGGCTGTAAAAACGATGATTCCCGAAGGAAGTTTTGATTTAGGCGCGTTAGAAACCGGCTTGCAATACAAGTTTACCGAAGAATTTATTCAAATGATTGTTGGTATGTTCAGCGGCAGATTTGGCGGCGGAGAAAAAAATTATTTCGACGATAACGATTATTATCCCATCGATGAGGCAGGCATTGAAGAAGATGAAAACGAAAATTCTCTCCAAGCGGCAAAATTTGGACAGGAACTTCCGAGTGAAACCGATAGCGAATCCGATACAAACGCTTTGACTATGGTTATGGGTATCGCATCCATGATAGGCGCGGATATTTACGCGGACATTTCCGATAACGAAGTTAAATTAAAAATCGCGATTACCGATTCGGAAGAAATGAGAACAAAGCTTTCGACTTTAGCTTCGTCGATTATATCCTCTAAAACAGAAGGCGTGGTTACCAATTTCGTTATTTCCAAATTGAATATAGAATTGTACGCCGCGATTAACGCGAATAAAGAAATTACCGCTGTCGCGGGAAAAATTGATGTTGCCGTTTCCGCATCCGTTGGTACTACGAACGTAAGTCTTGCGGTTAAAGGCGCGTTAGATTTATCTTTCAACGCTCCTGCAGCAATAGAATTCCCGTCTTTTGACGCATACGTAGACGTGATGGCGCTTATGCAGCAATCAAGCCAAGGTCAGGACTGGGACGACAACGGCGACGAAGAAATTGACGAAGAAATTGACGAAGAAGTTGACGAAGAAGTTGACAATGAAATTGACAATGAAATTGATGAAGAAGTTGCGTAAACTTAAAATTACTTACGTATAAGTTACCGCCGCGGCAGAAGCCGCGGCGGTAATATTTTTAAAATTAAAAAATTACGGGGAAATATAAATCTAATTATTTTTTTCTTTATACTTTATAAGGGCGGTTGCGAGTTGGTCGGGGCACGACGTTCCTGCGCGGCACTGTATCCCTTTAAGTAGCGATATAACTTCGTCGATATTTTTGCCTTCGACGAGTTTCGCTATCCCTTGCGTGTTGCCCGTGCAACCGCCGATAAACTTTACTTTTGTAAGCGTATTGTCGTCTTTAACATCGAATTCTATGTGATGGGAACAAGTCCCGCGAGTTGTATATGTGTGCATACGTTACGTTAATCCACCAAAGTTTCGTAAATGCTTCTGTAAGCGTCCGCCGCTTTTTCGCCCCATTTTTTATACACGTCCTTCGCTATTTGGCGGTTGGGCACGACGAGTTTAAGTTCCAAAACGGGCTGGACGGGTTCGATTATTTTAAGATAAACGGTGTACGTGCCGTCTTTATTCATAAAGTAGTCTGCAACGCACTCCTGCTTTCTGCGGTAACGGTTTTTGTTGTTCTTTATAAATATGGATATCTGTTCACGCGTGGAAGCGGGGATATTTATAAAGAAATTCGCAAGGCAAATTCTTCCGTCGGTCGTGATGGTGTAAAGCGGTTCGTCGCTGTCGCCGATATTATAGATCCAGCCGCATTCCAAAAGTTGCTTTAAAATAGGCTGACAGTCCATATAGGCGAGCCAGTTATTCGACGAACAGCACATATCGAGAATAGTATTCTCCGAAAGCGGTACTTCCATTTTATCGAAAACGAATAAAAGTATTAACTTGTTGAGAGAAGAATCCCCTTTAACTTGCATAATTTGCCCTTACCGTGTTTCTTTTGCGCGAAAACCTATCCAATGTAAACTTTATTATATCATAATTTTCGGTTTTGTAAAGGACTTTGACCTAAATTTTATAAAATCTTATCGGAAAAAGGTGATAAAGTTTGAAAAAACGGTTAAAATGTGGTATAATTATGCGGAAAACAGTTTAAGGAGCAATATATGGATAAAAACGCCGAACTCGCGCTTTTTTTGGATAAAGCGGACGAACTTATCGACAGTAAGTATATAATAGCGGATATTAAAATCGTAGGACTCTTAAAAGCCATAGCCGCTTCCGATACGCTCGTCGCCATATTCAAGAACTGTATGACGGGGTTCGATTATCCCGCCGCGCAGAAAAAATATCTCGTTAAAAGCAAGTATCTTGCGGAAGGCAAGGGGGAATTTATACTTCCTTCGTCCTCGCGCGAACTTTTGGCGTTTATTTTCAGCGTTCTCGTAGATATCGACGCAAAACGGATAGACTTCGCGCAATTCATAAATAAATATTTTTACGAAGACGGTAGTTTTTCGGCGGGCTATAACGCGTTCCTTAATTCTATGATAAAGCCGTTTAAGAATTCGGTCAAAATGCTTATGGAAAGCGTTATAGACGGAAAACTTCAAGACCCCGTGGAAGCGTTCACCGAAGAAGAAGAGCGCAGAAACAAGCAGGAACAGGCGGCGGCGGAAGAACAGAGAAGGGAAAAGGAACTTTCCGAAAAGGCTTACGGCGAAAGCGTTAAGGCGATCCGCAGAATACTCGTGGAAGATAAGTCCAAAGTGCGTTCTTCCCGCCTTAAAGACGAAATAAAAGAAGAGTTCCTTCTCATTATAGATATGTTCGCTAACGCTATAAACGCCGCGGACAAAGACGGCATAATATACGCCTTTCTCGCATACAAGTACGCGGTTAAGTCCAAAAAGCGTATGTTTTTCGGAAGAGAGAAAAAGGTCGGAAATTACTTAAAGGACGTACTCAATGGACTTTGAAGAAAAAACGCTTGAAGAAAACGTTTTGTACAGCGGCAAAATTTTAGACCTTGTAAAAGATAAGGTGCTGTTACCCGACGGAAAGGAGAGTTTTCGGGAAATAGTAAAGCATAGCGGCGGTTCTGCTATCCTTTGCGAAAAGGACGGTAAGATTTTAATGGTGCGGCAATTCCGCTACGCTTATAAGGAAACTATTTGGGAAATACCCGCGGGGAAAGTCAACGCTGGCGAAGACCCGACGGAGACCGCGTTCCGCGAACTGGAAGAAGAAGGCGGTATAAAAGCGGATAAAATGGAACTTTTATTCAGCGTATATCCGTCCCCGGGGTACACTTCGGAAATAATCCGCATTTACAGGGCGACGGGGCTACATAAAAGCACGAGGCATCTTGACGAAGACGAATTTCTGTCCGCGGCGTGGGTGGAAAAGCCGCGGCTCGCCGAAATGATAAAAAACGGCGAAATAAAGGACGCAAAGACGCTTATCGCGCTGCTTGTCGCACTGTTTTAGCGGCGCGTTCGCACGTTATTAAAGGGGAAAAGGCTGAAATTTCAAGACATCAAAAGGTAAGGTAACACGGTGAAAAGAACGGACGTAAGGAACGTGGCGATAATCGCGCACGTAGATCACGGCAAAACGACGCTAGTAAACGAGATGTTAAAGCAAGGCGGAGTGTTCCGCGCAAATCAGGAAGTCGCGGACAGGGTAATGGATTCGGGCGATCTTGAAAGAGAACGCGGTATAACCATACTCGCCAAAAACACTTCGGTATTTTATGAAGGCGTTAAAATAAATATAGTCGACACCCCCGGGCACGCGGACTTCGGCGGCGAAGTCGAACGCGTCTTAAAAATGGTAAACGGTGTTTTAGTGCTCGTGGACGCTTGCGAAGGACCTATGCCGCAGACGCGTTTCGTTATGCAAAAAGCGCTTGAACTCAATCATAAACTCATAATCGTCGTAAATAAAGTCGACCGTCCGGACGCGAGGCTTTCCGAAGTGCAGGACGAGATCTTGGAACTTCTGTTCGACCTTAACGCCACCGACGACCAGATAGACAGCCCGATTATTTTCTGTTCGGGAAGAGCGGGCACGGCGTCTCTCGACTGCAATAAACAGGGTACGGACTTAAAGCCGCTGTTTGACGCAATAATAAATCATTTCGAACCGCAGGAAGTCGACGAAGAAGGTCCGCTCCAAATGCTCGTTTCGTCGATAGACTATAACGAGTACGTCGGCAGAATAGGTATCGGCAGGATAGAACGCGGCAAAGCGTTCGTAAATCAGGAAGTCGAAACTTGTAATTATAACGTAAAAGGCAAAGAAATTCGCGGCAAACTCGTAAGCATATTCCAGATAGAAGGGTTGGAGCGCGTGGCGGTGGAAAGCGCGCGGGCTGGCGATATAGTCTGCGTGAGCGGGCTGGAAAACATCTCGATAGGCGATACTATCTGTTCGCCCGACGCGGTCGAACCCGTGCCCTTCGTCAAGATTTCCGAACCGACGGTGGAAATGACCTTTTCGGTAAACGACAGCCCGTTTGCCGGCAAAGAAGGTAAATACGTTACCACCCGTCATCTCCGCGACAGGCTTTTCCGCGAAATGCTGAAAGACGTGTCGCTCCGCGTGGAAGAAACGGATTCCGCCGATTCCTACCGCGTGTGCGGCAGGGGCGAAATGCATCTCTCAATACTCATTGAAACCATGCGCCGCGCGGGATACGAGTTTCAGGTCGGCGCGCCCAAAGTTATGTACAGGGAAGAAAACGGCGTCGTATTAGAGCCGATGGAACGGCTCGTGGTGGACGTTCCCGAAGACAAAACGGGTTCGGTGTTTTCGAGCATGGGCGTCAGAAAAGGCGAGTTGTTGCAGATGGAAAATATCGGCAGTCGTATACGCTTGGAGTTCAAAGTGCCGGCGCGCGGACTTTTCGGGTATAAGAGTCAGTTTTTGACCGAAACTCGCGGCGAAGGCGTATTCAACACCATTTTTTACGGTTACGAAGAATATAAAGGAGAGATCGAGAGAAGAACGACGGGCTCGCTCGTGGCGTTTGAGACGGGCGAAGCGGTAACTTACGGGCTTTATAACGCGCAGGGACGCGGACAGTTGTTCATAGGCGCAGGCGTGCAGGTGTACGAAGGTATGGTCGTCGGCGTTTCGCCGAAAAACGAAGACATTTCGGTCAACGTATGCAAGAAAAAGCATCTGACAAATACCCGTGCTTCGGGGTCGGACGACGCGTTAAGACTTGAAACACCGAAGATTATGAGCCTTGAAGAAGCGATGGAATTTATCGGCGACGACGAACTACTTGAAATCACGCCGAAAAATATCCGCATAAGGAAAAAGACTTTGGACACGGAAACGCGGCTGAAAAGAAAGGCGCGCGGTCTTGAATAGGCGTTAAGCGAATATACGTTACTTATGAGAATAAACGGTAAAAAATACGCGGAATAAGTTTCAGATTTTTAGTCGGGGTAGTAGGCTTTTTTACACCGCGTACGAAATTCGTGTATTTAGGCGAAAAAATAACCGAACCGTCAATCCTTTTATCTAACCACGCGGGAGTTTCCGCGCCGTTCGGGTTCGAGCGTTTTATGAAAGAACCTTTGCGTATGTGGGGCACTTACCAGATGACCAAAGGTTATAAATCGGTAAAGGCGTATTATACCAAAATATTTTTAAAACAGAAATACCCGAATTACAGTAATTTCAGGTGTAAACTTTTAGGGGCTTTGCTTTCGCCTTTGGCGACGTGGTATTACAGCGGAAACACGGTTATTCCCACCTATCCCGACGCACGGCTTATAGAAACTATTCACGAAAGTTCGGAAACGCTTGATAAAGGTATGAGTATAGTTATCTTTCCCGAAGACTCGTCGAACGGCTATTTCGAACAGTTGAAATTCGTATTCGGGGGATTTGCCGTACTCTGCGAAAGACTTTATAAAAAGGGCAGGGACGTGCCCGTCGCCTGTTGCTATTATCACAAGAAAAAACGGGTATGCGTGGTGGATAATCCGGTAAAGTATTCCGTCCTTCGCGGCGCAACGTTCGACAGAAACGCGCTTGCGGAACGGATGATGAAGAGAATAAACGAACTCGCTTACGTGGAACTTCCGCAGAGCAAAAAGGACAAGAAGAAAACCAAATAACGGTAAAAAGCATTAAAAAAGTCTTTCCGCGACATTTTGCGCAGAAAGACTTTTTTGCTTTTAGGCGGGGCGATTATTTGCAGCAGCCGCCGCCGAAAAGGTTGCCCATACCGCTGCCGCCTTTTACGCAATAGCAGATGAGTAAAAGGGCTATCGGCAGACAGTAGCAACTGTTGAATATCCCGTTAAGACAGCCGTTCTTCGCGAGAAGGATTATAAGTAATATGATGAGAACCCATAAACAACAGTTGTTTCCCAAAAAGTCAAAGCATCCGTTCATTTTTTTACCTCCAAAGTAAACGCATTTCCCGCCTATGTAAATTTTTTTGCGGCGGTAGTTTCTATTATCAATATATTGATTTAATTGAAAAAATGTGCCTTTCACCCGTTATTTGTTTGCACTATTTCCTTTAAATGTGTTAAAATACCTTTGCAAGGGAGAAAAGCGGATATGGTTTTTTAATCCGACTTTTCGTTATCCCGAAAATTTTTTTACAACAGATATTTCCTTAAAGGAAAATTTGATTGGAGGTACAACTTAATATGGAAACTTTTTCGCAGGCGAAAAAACTCACTTACTTTTCGGTGCTTACGGCACTCACGGTCGTGTTGCAACTTATCGGCAACACCGTGCGGATAGGCGCGGTTACGCTTAACTTCTCGCTTATTCCCATCGTGCTTGCGGCTATACTTCTCGGCGTATGGTACGGCACGGCGCTTGGCGCTATAACGGGACTTATAATTCTGTTACACGGCGGAATTCTCGGCGCGGACGGATTTACGAACGTACTCTTTGCGACCGACCCCGTTATCATATCGCTCGTGTGCATAGTAAAAACCGCGGCGGCGGGTGCGGTAAGCGCGTTGCTGTTCAAGTGGATAAGTAAAAAGAACGGATTTGCCGCGACGGTCGTCGCTTCGGGGGTAGTGCCCGTAATTAATTCAGGGCTGTTTATTCTCGGTATGCTTTGTATAATTCCGTCTTTGCGGGCAGCGGGCTTTATAGCGGAAGGGGCTAACGCCTTTGCGGTTATCGTAATCGGCTTCGTAGGACTTAATTTCGTGTTTGAGTTTGCTCTCAATCTTATAGTCGTTCCCGCGCTTTACAGAGTTATAAACGTGGTGGACCGTTCGATTTTCAAAAAGACCGACGCCAAGGCGAAACGAACCGCCGATACCGAAAATAAGGACGAAGAATAATGCTTTTAGTTGTAGACGTAGGAAACACGAATATCAAATACGGCGTCTGGAAGGACGATAATATGCTCGCGTCTTTCAGAGTGTCGTCAAGGATTTCGAGAACTGCCGACGAATACGGCTCGGTACTCGTAAATCTTTTGGGCGATTCGGGCATAAAAAAGACGGACGTGGACGGGATAATCGTTTCTTCGGTAATTCCGACCTTAAACTATACGATTTGTCATATGTGCGAATATTTCTTCGGGATTTCGCCGCTTATGGTAGGGCCGGGGATAAAAACGGGGCTCAATATCAAGGTGGAAAATCCCAAGGAAGTCGGCGCGGACAGAATAGTGAACAGCGTCGCCGCGTATAAAAAGCACGGCGGGCCCGTTATCATTATAGACTTCGGCACGGCGACCACTTTCAACGTGATTGACGGTAGCGGCGCGTTTATCGGCGGCGTTATCGCCCCCGGTATCAAGACTTCGCTTTCGGGGCTCGTGTCGAGTACGGCGCAACTTCCGATGATAGAACTCGTGCCGCCCAAAAAGGTAGTTGCGAAAAACACCGAAACGAATATGCAGGCGGGTATAATTTTCGGTTTTGCAGGTCTTGTCGACAACATAGTCGGAAAAATAAAGAAAGAACTCGGCGACGAAAACGTTAAAGTTATCGCGACGGGCGGACTTGGCGAAATTATCGCGAAAGAAACCAAGAGTATAAGCGTCGTGGACAGGACGCTCACGCTGTTCGGGTTAAAACTCATTTACGATTTGAATAAATAGTACGCCGTAAATTTTTACGGTGAAAAGGAAGGGAAACATGAAAAAAGTCGGCGTTGCCATTTTAGGGCTCGGCGTAGTAGGCGGCGGGGTATATAAAATACTGACCGAAAAGAAAGAATACTTTAAAAAGACGCAGGATCTCGATATTACCGTGGAAACCGCGCTGGAAAAGAATATCGACCGCGCTCTCGCGCTCGGTATCGACCGTTCGTGCGTCGCTTCTAACATAGAAGAAGTCGTTTCTAACCCTAACGTCGACATAGTTGTCGAAGTCATGGGCGGCACCGAACCCGCGAGGACGTTCGTGTTAAAGGCGCTTATGAGCGGCAAATCGGTGGTAACTTCCAACAAGGAACTGTTCGCAAAGCACTGGTCGGAACTCGAAGAAGAAGCGAAAAAAATGAACGTCGCTTTGATGTTCGAAGCAAGTTGCGTAGGCGGCGTTCCGATAATCAGAGTTTTGCAGGACGGTATGCAGGCTAACGAAATAAAGTCGATTATGGGTATCATAAACGGCACGACGAACTATATTTTAACCAAGATGGCGGAGTGCGGAGAAGACTACGAAACGGCGTTAAAAGAAGCGCAGAAACTCGGCTATGCGGAATTCAATCCGACCGCCGACGTGGAAGGTTTCGACGCGACGTATAAGATATCAATATTGTCGAGTTTGGCGTTCAACAGCAAGGTGTGTATCGAAAACGTATACAGGGAAGGCATTACGGGCGTAAACAAAGAAGATATCGCCTACGGCAAGTCTATGGGTTATACCCTTAAACTTCTCGGTATCGGTAAGCGCGGCAAAGAAGGTATTGACGTACGGGTACACCCGACTTTCGTTAAAAACGACAATCCGCTTGCGAGTGTAAACGATTCTTTCAACGCAGTGCATTTAGTCGGCGACTCGGTCGGCGAAATTATGCTGTACGGCAGGGGCGCGGGTTCGCTTCCGACGGGCAGCGCCATCGTTTCCGACGTGATTTTCGCCGCTAAACACAGCGAGAATTATTATACGCCCTTTAAAAACAACGCGGCGGGGAATAAAGAAACCAAGTTCGTTTCCGATTTCGTTTCCAAATATTACGTAAGGATGTTCGTAAAAGACGACGCGGGCGTTCTGGCTAAAATCGCGGGAGTGTTCGCAAAAGGTAATATCAGCATCAAGGAAGTGAAACAAATGACTTCCGAAGAAGGACTTGCCGAAATAATCGTTATAACGCACCCCGCTTACGAGAGCGATATGAAAAAAACTCTCGACAAGATAACCGCTCTACAAGAAGTCGTGGAAGTTAAAGGCTTTATAAGGATAGAAGAATAAATTTTAAAAATCAAAACCGCCCGAGCGAATTTTTCGCTCGGGCGGTTTGTTATGCAATTAATCGGTTTTTTTATCGAAACAGTCGCAACGGTGCGTGCCGACGTAGCCCGTATCGTTGCATTTTTCGCAGGCGTATTTGGGAGAAAGGTCGGAAAATTCCAACCCGATTTTCGCAAGCAGTTCGTTCGCTTTAATATAAAGTTCGTCCTTTTCCCGCTTCAATGTTTCCGTGGCGGTAGCGTCTTCCGCAATCTCCGCAAACGCAAGGTCTTTTTCTATGCCGAAAATGCGTTCGTAAATCTTCGCAAAACCTTCTACGTCCATAGCCTTTTCGAGATTTTTCTGCGCTCTCGAAACGGCTAGCGTCCGCCTTCTCGCATACTCTCTGTTATAATCTTCCTGCGAAGCAGTGCCGAAGTTTTCGGTATGTTCTTTCGCACCGTCAAGACTGAACACACCCTTATTCTTCCAGTTTGAAAGCACGCCGTTTATGTAGGGCAAGGGCGAAGTTTTGCCCGCGGCAAGTCGCGCCGCTTCCAAAATCATATCTTCGGAAAAATTCCAACTTTTCCATATCAAAAGGTTTTCCTTATCCCACGCGTTGGGGCGGCGGTTCGCACCGCATACCGTAAGCATTTTCGTCAAAAATTCTTCCGTGTTCTTCTCTTGTTCAAAGCAGTCGTTTACGCTTGAAAGGTCGATTATACCGCGTTCGCGCAAACGTTCTATGGTTTCGTCGGCTTCCGCAAGCGTGTTTTTGCCTTCGCGGAAAAGCCTGTTCGCTATAACGAGCAGCGCGTCTTCCGAATACCCGTAAGACAGCCATTTGTTGATATATTCGTCTATTTCGGTATCGATAACGTCCACGTAAACGGAAAGAGCGCGGTTAAAGCGTATCGCAAGGTCGTAAACCGCCTGCTTGTTCGCAAGGAACTCCGCTATCTCTTCTTTGCCGAAACGTTTAGCGGAATACAAATCCAAAAGCAAACGGTCTAGTTTTTCCATACTGCTCTTTTTGAGAGTTTTCGCGGCGAAAACGATACTGTCCGGCTCGAAAGAAAGTTCTTTCGTCCATTTTTTGAATAAATTTTGGTCGTCTATATCGGGCACGCGGCGGATAGAGAGCGCTTTAAGGATTTTCGTTATCTCGCCCGTGCGGAATACGTACGAAGAGAGTTCTTTTTCCACTTTTTCCACGGTGGTTATGCCGCGGTTGCCGAAGTCTTTCGCCACTTTTGAAACGTATTTATAACTTATATCCGCGCCCTTTCTGTCGGCGCAGTACTTCGCTATCATAAGCATCGCTTCGGGCGTAATGGAATAAGTTTCCATTATCGTAAAATATTCCGAATATTCGCTCGTCGAAATCATACGGTCGGGCAGAAGCGCCTGCAATCCTTTTGAAAAATCGGTATATTTTTCCGCTTTGAATTTGCGGGGTTTAGCGTAAACGCTCGTCTGCGGCAGATATTTTACCGTAAACGGGTCTTTTTCTATCACCGAACAAAGCCCGAATTCTTCCCAGTAATTAAAGCAGTCCACGACCTTTTCTTCCGAAAGAGAAAGGGCGGCGGCAAAGTCCTTTAACCCGTCGCAAACGGACGGATTTCCGCAAAGATAAAGTCCGTAAAGGTAGACCTTTACGGCGTCGCCGGGGGCTTCTTTAAGATATTCGCATATAAAAGAATTTTCCACGCCCGTGTAGGCGTTCTGCGAAAATTCTTTGGAAAAAGAACATATCATAAGCG
The DNA here is from genome assembly GCA_900320065.1 of uncultured Eubacteriales bacterium. Classification (GTDB taxonomy): domain Bacteria; phylum Bacillota; class Clostridia; order Christensenellales; family Borkfalkiaceae; genus UBA1259. Next base: position 16,267 of record ONQV01000004.1, read on the forward strand.
CTTACCTTTAAGTTTCGCAAAAAAATCGTTTGTTTAGTGTTGCAAAAGACGAATTAAAGTATTATAATAGTATAATAAATATTTAAAATAGCAAAATCTACCGTTTTTAACGGGGTAATGGTAATAATACCACATTCCTTCGCAAAAATCAACAGATTTATCTTTAAATATTTATCGCCTTTCGCTTCCCGCGAAAAATTACGCGCAATTTTCTTTGCGAAAGGTCGTTCGGAGAACTATGTCCGGAAAATTTTTAACACCGACAGCCATCTGGAAAAATTTTAACGCAGGCGAAGTCAAAGCGGAAATTATACACGAATCGGCTACGAAGAATTTCAGTTTCACGCATCTTCGCATATCGGGCAGGAAAACCGCGGACGGCGAAGTTTCTATCTACGCCGTACTTACGCGTAAAGCGCAGTTGACGCTTGCTCCCGCCGTGGTCGTCGTACAGGATTTTTGCGACGGCGCGGATACGACTCTCGCAAAAAAACTCGCGGAAAGGGGATATACCGTTTTAACGGTGGACCTTGCGGGCGCGACGGAGCGGAATACGGCGAGAGAAGTTGCGGGCGTGGATAAACCTTACACCGTTTATCCGGAAAGCCTTAAATACTCTGTTTACGATAAAGCAACGGTAGACAAAGCGGAAATAGAAGGCGACGCTTTCGCCACTTGTTGGTACGAGTGGGGCAGAGTAATAAGGTATTCGCTCGAATATATCAAATCGAATCCGCTCGTAACCAAAGTCGGCGTCTTGGGGATAGGTGAAGCGGCTACTTCGCTTTGGCACGTTATTACGGCGGACTGCGGGCTGTCCTGTGCGGTTATCGTCGGCAACGCGGGCTGGAAGGGGTATCGCGGAATAAGCAAGTTCGACGATACGCCCGAACCGCAGTTTTCGGACAACGCCTTAAAATATCTCGCGGGCGTTGAACCGCAGGCGTACGCCGCGCACGTTAAATGTCCGCTGATGCTTTTAGCGCCGACGAACAGTCCCGATTACGATATCGACAGGGCTTACGATACCGTTTCCCGAATTTCCGATAATATTTACACGGCGGTGGACTATACCGTCGGCGGAAGAAAGTGCGTAAGTACCGAGAGTTTCCGCGGGGCGCTCACTTTTATGGACGCGTTTTTGTTAAAAGACGCGCCCGATCTTGCGAACGAAGTTTCGCTTAAAATCACGGCGGAAGACGGTGTGATAAAAGCGGAAGTTTCGCCCGACCTTAAAGGACTTAAAAAAGTTTCGGTGTACTTTTCGGAAGAAGAATTAAATCCCGCTTTGCGTTCATGGAACAAAGAAGAGAAAATCGTTTCTGAAAAGGACGGCGCGTATACCTTTAACTACGTGCCGTACAGCGATTCGGAAACGGTAACGTTTTTCGCTCGTGCCGAATATGAAAACGGGCTTAATCTTTGTTCCGTCGTGGGCTTTAAAAAACTCGACGGTGCGGAATTTTCGGCAAAAGACCGCCATCGCGTTCTTTATTCTTCGCGTTCGGCGTCGGGGCTCAACGGGTATTATCCCGCCGTCGAAAACGACGTGGCGCCTTTCGGTATAGACTTAAACGAGAAGGCGGTAGTCAAGGTAAAAAACGGTCCTATGGATATAGCGGGCGTTTCCTGCGACGAAGGGGTGGTAACTTTCAAAGTAAATATGCAGAAGTATAAACCCGCGCAGGGCGCTATGCTTATGCTGGACGTGTTCATAAAGGGCGGCGGCGATTTCAGTATAAAGGCGATAACCGATTATTACGGCAAAAAGACCGAATATACGGCGAAAATAAATATTTTCGGAGACCTTTGGCAGAACGTTAAACTCGAACTCAACAACTTCAAGACCGCCGAAGGCATGGGGCTTAAATCATACGATAACGTGGAAGCGCTCGAACTGTATTCCGAAAGCAGATTTATCGTCAACAATCTTTTGTGGGTATAAAAGCCTTATGATTTTCAAAGTAGGGGATAAAATAAAATCTAAAAAGCCGCACGCTTGCGGCGGGAGAGAGTGGGAAATAACGCGCACGGGCGCGGACGTTAAACTGCGCTGTTTAAGTTGCGGGCGCGTTATTTTCGTTTCCGTGCCCGACGCCGAAAAAATGACGGCGGTATATTATCCGAAAGGAGAAAGCGATGCGGGATAATACTTTTACCTACGGAAAATCGCTTTACGAAAAATATCGCGACGATTTGAAATCCAACGCTATTTTCGGCATTATTGCGGCGTTTGTGCTTACAGTTCTCGTCTTTTTCGTCGTTCTTACGAATTTCGTTCTCATCAAGGTGAAAGTAAGCGGTTCGTCAATGGTTCCCACCCTTAATTCGGGCGACGTGGTGCTGGTGAACGTATACGGTTCTCCCCGTCGCGGCGACGTAATAATTATTTCGGGCGAAAAGGACAACGGAGACTGGCTTATAAAGCGCGCGATAGCGCTCGGGGGCGACACCGTGAAGATAGAAGGCGGCTACGTCTATCTTAAAAAGTCGGGCGAAACGGAATTTATCCAACTTGAAGAACCCTATCTCGGCGGGCAAGGCATAACCTTTTATCCCAACGTAAACAACAGCGGCGACACCGCGCCTACAAGTTGGGAAGTGGAAGAAGACTGCGTTTTTTATCTCGGCGACAACAGAAGAGCGAGCCACGACAGCCGTTCGGCGGATTTCGGCACTTGTAAAAGAGAACAGATTGTCGGCACGGTAAGCGATATTGCGATTAAGTTAAGGGGAATAAACACCTTTTTCGAGCGGATATCGCAAAGAATAAACGATTTGTTCTGAACGAAAAGTAAATAAATTTCAGGGGCGGTTATGGTAGAGTATTATACCGACGCCGAACTTAATTCGGCAAAAAAACAGAAGAAGAAAACGCTTATAATATATTTTATCGTGCTGGGCGTATACGTCGCGGCGACGCTTGCGTTTTTAATATATTACTTGACTTTACCGTACAAGGGCTACGGCGATACCGCTAGCAAAATTTCGCGCATAAAAGCGGGACATTATTCTCTGACCGCGGTTTTCGTGATATTTTCTTTCATCTATCTCGGAATCGTGTATAAACGGGTGCGGCGCTACTATAAAATATGCGTGCATCTTTCGACGGGACTTCGCGAAACCACGGTCGCTAATTTTATCGAATACGACGAAACTTTACAGGATAAAGACGGAGTGGATTTTAAGTCGCTCGTCTTTCTCGAATGGAATAAATATAAAAAAGATTTTTACGAGAGAAAAGTGCTGGTATTTTACGAGAAACCTTTTCCGGAAATTCCGGAACAGGCAAACGTTTCCTTCGTTACGCAGGGGAACGTGCTCGTATCTTACGAAATTTTATCTTAAAAAAGGGTCAAGGAGAACGGTATGAAAGCAATAGTCAGCGTTATAGGCAAGGACAAATCGGGTATAATAGCAAAGGTCGCTACCGCGCTCGCGGAAAACGGAGTTAATATCGAAGACATAAGTCAGACGATAGTTCAGGGCAATTTTACTATGATAATGATGTGCGAATTAGGCGATAAAATTTCCGTGGCGGAACTAGGGGAAATTCTCGATAAAACGGGCAAGGACAAGGGCGTTACGATACGCGTTCAGCACGAAGATATTTTTAACGCGATGCACTCGCTTTAAGGCGGTAATATATGTTAAGTAAAAACGAAATAATTGAAACCGTCAATATGGTGGACAAAGAACACCTTGATATAAGAACGGTAACGATGGGAATATCCCTTCTTCCTTGCGTAAGGGAAGACGCTAAGACCACTGCGTCGCTCGTTTACGACAGAATTTGTAAAAAAGCGGAAAATATCGTGTCGGTCGCGGACGAACTCGCTAAAACTTACGGTATCCCGATTATCAATAAACGCGTTTCGGTAACCCCCGTAAGTCTTATTACCGCGCCTTCGGGCGGCGACGGCGTTATCGTTGCCAAAGCGCTCGATAAAGCGGCAAAGGAACTCGGCATAGACTTTTTGGGCGGATACACCGCGCTCGTGCAAAAGGGTATGACTTCCTACGAGCGTAAGTTTATAGAGAGTATTCCCGAAGCGCTGTCCGTTACCGAAAGATTGTGTTCTTCGGTGAACGTCGGCTCTTCCAAAACGGGTATAAATATGGACGCCGTGCGCCTTCTCGGCGAGATAATAAAAGAGACGGCGGCAAAAACCGAAGATAACGACGGTTTGGGCTGCGCCAAGTTCGTGGCGTTTTGCAACGCGGTGGAAGACAATCCCTTTATGGCGGGCGCTTTCCACGGCGTAGGCGAAGGCGAAACGGTAGTAAACGTTGGCGTTTCGGGTCCGGGGGTCGTGCACCACGCCATCAAGAATATGCGCGGAGCAAGCCTTGACGAGATAGCGGAAGTAATTAAAAAGACGGCGTTCAAGATCACCCGCGCGGGCACGCTTATCGCTAAACGTGCGGCGAAGCGCTTAAACGCCGAATTCGGCATCGTCGATTTATCGCTCGCGCCGACGCCCGTTATGGGTGATTCGGTTGCGCATATATTAGAAGAAATAGGGCTTTCGTCCGTGGGGGCGCACGGCACTACCGCCGCGCTCGCTTTACTTAACGACGCGGTCAAAAAGGGCGGCGTTATGGCAAGTTCTTCGGTGGGCGGGCTTTCGGGCGCGTTTATTCCGGTCAGCGAAGATATAGGTATGATAAACGCCGCGGAGAAAGGCGCTATCGACATAAACAAACTCGAAGCGATGACCGCCGTTTGCAGCGTCGGCATAGATATGGTGGCAATCCCCGGCGATACGCCCGCTTCGACGATTTCCGGCATAATCGCCGACGAAGCGGCGATAGGTATGATAAACAACAAGACCACCGCGGTAAGGGTTATTCCCGTTCCGAACAAAAAGGTGGGCGATAAAGTGGACTTCGGCGGGCTTTTGGGTACTGCGCCCGTTATGGCGGTAAGCCCGTACGGTTCGGAAACGCTGATAGCGCGCGGCGGACGTATTCCCGCGCCCATACATAGCAACAAAAACTGAAACCGCTTAAAAGGAAAGGAGTGTAAAATTGAGCGACAGATATAAGTGGGCGACCGAAGACCTGTATAAAGACTTAAACGCTTGGGAAGATGATTTCAAAAAGATAGAAAACCCCGATTTTAAGGAGTTTCGCGGAAAGTTGGGAAGGGCGGAAGGTTTTCTTGCCTGTATGAAGAAACAGGAAGAAACGGATATGATTTTAGAACGGCTTTCCGTTTACGCCTATATGAAACACGACGAAAACACCAAGGACAGCGAATTCGACGCACTTTTAAACAGGATAAATTCCGTTGCGGTCAAGTGCGCCGCGGAAACGGCTTTTATAGGCCCCGAACTCACCGCGCTTGACGACGCGGTTATAAAGGGGTATATAGATAATCCCGACCTTAAAGACTACGATTACGCGCTTAAATGTGTTCTTAAAAACAAAGAACACGTGCTTTCCGAAAACGAAGAAAGGCTTTTGTCCCTTTCTCACGAAGCGCTTTCGTCTTTTAAAGACGTGTTTACGAAAATAGATAACGCCGATCTTCCGATAGGCGGTTTTTCGCATAACGGCAAAAAGTACCCTTTAACTCACGGGCTTTACGGCGTGTATATGCAGTCTCCCGACAGGGCGCTCCGCAAAAAGGCGTTCAAGGCATATTATAAGGCGTATACTTCGCTTATCAATACGATAGCCGCGACCTATTACGGAAGCGTGAAGAGCGACGCGTTTTACGCGAAAGCGAAAAAATATCCTTCCGCGCTTGCCGCGGCGCTTAGCGGCGAAGACGTGGACGTTTCGGTATATAAAAACCTTATTTCGTCCGTCCATACAGCCTTGCCGCTTTTACACGAGTATATGTCGGAAAAGAAAAAGGCGCTTAATCTCGATAAAATGTATATGTACGACGCGTACGTTCCCACCGTGGAAAACGCGGATATAAAACTCGATTACGACGACGCGTATAAACTCGTAGTCAAGGGGCTTTCGGTACTCGGTAAAGAGTACACGGCGTTACTTAACAAAGCGCACGACGAACGCTGGCTGGACGTTTACGAAGCGGACGGCAAAAGGAGCGGAGCGTACAGTATTTCCGCTTACGGGGCGCACCCCTTCGTGCTTTTGAACTATCAGAAGACCACGCACGACGTATTTACCATAGCGCACGAAATGGGGCACAGCATCCACTCGTATTTTTCGAGCAAAGAACAGCCCTATTCAAAAGCCGATTACAAAATTTTCGTGGCGGAAGTCGCAAGCACCGTGAACGAAGTGCTTTTGTGCCGCTACCTTTTAAAAAGCGAAACGGACGTAAAACTCAAAAAGTACCTGTTGTCCTACCTTATGGAAATGATACGCACCACGCTTTTCCGCCAGACGCTTTTTTCCGAGTTTGAAGAAAAGGTGCACGATAAGGTCGAAAAGGGCGAGCCGTTAAACAAGGACAATATGAGTAAAATTTACCTTTCCTTAAATAAGAAATATTACGGAAAGGCTATAACGCACGGTGGGGAAATAAAGTACGAGTGGGCGCGTATTCCGCATTTTTACCGCGCGTTTTACGTTTATAAGTACGCTACGGGCATAATTTCCGCGCTTGCGATAGCGGACAGGATTTTGACCGAAGGCGAGCCCGCCGTAAAAGATTACTTTAAGTTTTTGTCTTCGGGGGGATCCGACAGTCCCGTGGAATTATTGAAGATCGCGGGCGTAGATCTTACGACGGATAAGCCGTTCGCGGGCGCGTTTAAGGTGTTTAAGGACGCGCTTGACGAGTTCAAAGCCTTATAATTACGAAAGATAAAGGAGTTTCGATATGCCGAAAAATTTAAGTAACGGACTTCCGCACAGTTTGGAAGCGGAACAGGCGCTATTAGGTTGTATAATTTTAGACCCGAAAATTCAGAACGAAGTAGCGGGGTTTTTGCACGAAGAAGATTTTTTCGAGAATTCGCATAAATTGATTTTTAACGCTATATCCGAAATTATAAAGGAAAACCGCACGGTGGACGTTATTACGCTTACCGATATGCTGGAAAAACAGGGCAACCTTAAAAACGCGGGGGATATTTCCTACATAACGGGTTTAACGGATATATTGCCTTCTTCCGCAAACTATCAGACCTACCTTTCGATGGTAAGGCGGGACAGTATGCTCCGTCGTTTAATCGGCGGCGCGACCAAAATAATCGACGAGTGCAGTAAAAGTCAGGATGAAAAAAATTCGCTCGCCCTTGCCGAAAAAACCGTTTACGATATATCGAACGACGCCGATACCAGCGAAATTTATAAGATAAATTCGGTTATTCCCGACGTTATGACGAAACTCGACGAACTGTCCAAGGACTCGTCCAAATTCCGCGGCATAAGAACGGGGTACAGGGGGCTCGATTATATCTTAAACGGATTTCACGGCAGCGACCTTATGATACTTGCCGCCCGCCCCGCTATGGGTAAAACTTCGCTCGCAATGAATCTCGTGGAAAATATCGCGCTTACGGGTAAGTCCTGCGCGGTGTTCTCGTTGGAAATGAGCAAAGAGCAATTAGTTCAACGTATGCTCTGCGCCGTGGCGAACGTCAGTATGAGTAACGCCTTAAAAGGGCAGATGCAGAAGTCAGAGTGGCTTAAAATCGCAAAGGCGAGAGAAATGCTGTCGAATACCCGTATATTTATCGACGAATCTTCGGTAATAACTCCCGAAGAAATACTCTCTAAATGCCGCAGATTGAAACGCAAACACGGACTTGATTTCGTTATGATAGACTACATCCAACTTATGGACAGTAAATCGAGAGCCAAGGAAGAAAATCGCCAGCAACAGGTCAGCGAAATTTCGCGTAACCTTAAAATACTCGCAAAAGAACTCGACGTGCCGGTACTCGCGCTGTCGCAACTTTCCCGTGCTGTGGAATCCGAAAAGCGCCGTCCGCAACTTTCCGATTTAAGGGAGTCGGGCGCGATAGAACAGGACGCGGATATAGTTATGTTTATTCACCGCCCCGATATCGGTGCGAAGGAAAAGGAACTTGCCGAAGGCAAGATCCAGCCGAACGTTGCGGAACTCATCATAGCAAAGCACAGAAACGGTGCTACGGGTATGGTAAAACTCTACTTTAAATCCGAGTGCACCAAGTTTATCAATTTCAACGAAGACACGGGCGAACCCGAAGAAAAGGACGCCGCGCCCGCTAAAACGGTCAAGCCTTCGCTTGACTCGGCGGAAGAGTTGCCGCCTGCGGATAACGCGGACGATAGTAAGCCGCCGTTCGATATTGACGACAGCGGCGTAAAAAGTCTGGACGACGAGTTGTTTAACTGACAATATGACTACCGAAATTTTAAGCGTAAAGGACGGCGTAGAAAAAGCCGCAAAAATACTTCTTTCGGGCGGGATAGTCGCTATGCCCACGGAAACCGTGTACGGGCTTGCCGCCGACGGCACTAATTCCGCCGCCGTGAAAAAGATATTCGAAGTAAAGGGGAGACCGTCGGACAATCCGCTTATCGCACACGTTCATAAAGATTACGACGTATCGGCACTTGTGCATATAAGGCAAGATTACGTTTACGATCTTATTAAAGCGTATATGCCGGGGCCCTTGACGCTCGTTATGGAGAGTAAGGGCGTTATCTGTAAGGAAGCGGTTGCGGGCGGCGATACTCTCGCTATCCGTATGCCTTCGCACGAAGGCTGTCAGAAACTTTTAAGGGCGGTAAATATTCCGCTCGTCGCGCCCAGCGCGAATTTGAGTAAACACACGAGTCCCGTTTCGGCGGAACACGTTTTTAACGACTTAAACGGTAAGATACCGCTTATTTTAGACGGCGGCAGATGTTCGGGCGGGATAGAGAGTACGGTTTTGGACGTTACGGGGAACGTACCGCGCATACTTCGTGCGGGACTGATTACCCGTGAAATGGTGGAAAAAATCGCGGGCGGGTGCGAAATAGCGGAACACAAGGAAGGAGACAAGGTCAAATCCCCCGGGGTAAAGTACCGCCATTACCGTCCTAAGTGCGACACGGCGCTTTTCGAGATTGACGAAACGGACAAGGCGGCGGCGCTTTACGAAACGGAACTTGCGCGCGGCAGAACGCCGTATATTATGTGTTCGGACGACGTGGCGGAAAAATTCAAAGGAAAAAACTTGTTGCTTTTAGGAAAAGGCGGGGACGAGATAGCCTTTAACCTGTACGATAAACTGTTAGATGGCGAAAAAAAAGCGGATATAATAATCGCCGTGGCTTTCGGAAGATGCGACGGGGTATATCTCGGCATTATGAACAGACTTAAAAAGTCTTGCGGTTAGGCTGATAAGGGTAATTATATGAAAAGAATATTATTCGTATGCACGGGAAATACCTGCCGCAGTCCTATGGCGGAAGTGATTTTGAAAACCAAATTAAAACTTTCGGGAATCCGCGGGATTTCGGTAAAAAGCGCGGGGCTTACCGCTACGGACGGAGAGAAAATGAGCAAGAACTCCTTACGCGCGCTTAAACTTTTGGGATACAAGCCTTATGGTTTTAAATCTTCGCGCGCGACGGGCGCGACGCTTATAAAAAGCGACGTCGTTATATGTATGACGCGCGAACACAAATCGCACATATCGAACTTTCCGAACGTTTTCGCTATGAGCGAAATTACGGGATATGACATTGCCGATCCTTACGGCGGGGATATTAACGTTTACGTTAAGACTTCGCACGAAATAGAAGACGCGTGTAATATTATATTGCAAAAAATTATAGAGGAGAAAGGAGAAAAATGAAAGTTGCAATAGGTTGCGACCACGGCGGGATAAACTTAAAACCCGTTTTAGTCGATTACCTTAATAAAAAGGGGATAGAATATAAAGACTTCGGTACGTTTACCAAAGATTCCTGTGATTATAACGATTACGCGGCGCTCGTTGCGAACGCGGTCGTAAGCGGCGAATTCGACCGCGGTATACTTATTTGCGGTACGGGGATAGGTATGAGTATAGCCGCGAACAAGGTCAAGGGCGTGCGCTGCGCGCATTGTCACGACGTGTTTTCCGCAAAAATGACGAGACTGCATAACGACGCGAACGTTCTCGCTATGGGCGAAAGAGTTATAGGTCCGGGGCTTATGCTCGAAATCGTCGACGCGTTTTTAAACACCGATTTTTCTTTCGACGAACGTCACGTCAGGCGAGTAAACAAGATAAAGGCGCTCGAAGAAAAAAACTTTAAATAAGGACTTAAAGGAGAAAGTATGAAAATCAAAAAAGCGATAATTCCCGCGGCGGGACTGGGAACACGGTTTTTGCCTATAACGAAAGCCGTGCCGAAACCTATGCTTCCCGTCGTGGACAAACCGAATATTCAATACATAGCGGAAGAACTTAAAAGGACGGGGATAGATGAAATAATAATAGTCGTAAGTCCCGAATCGGAAGTTATAATGCGGCACTTTTCCGCCGCGCCCGAACTTGAAAACAGGCTTTTGTCCGACGGTAAAAAAGCGCTTTACGATATCGAAAAGGCGACTTGCGCTTTTAACGTGAAATTCGCCGTGCAGAAAGAGCCGAACGGGCTTGCGGGCGCGATTCTTTGCGCAGAAGAATATATCGGCGACGAACCGTTCGCACTGCTTCTCGGCGACGAAATGATATACGCCGCGCCCGAAGAACAGTCGTGTATGGAACGGCTGGTCGACATTTTCGACAAAACGGGTAAAAGCGTTATCGCCACGATGGAAGTATTCGGCGACGACGTGAGTAAATACGGAAATTTAGGCATAGAGAGTGAAACGGACGGTATTATGACGGTGAACGCCATCGTGGAAAAACCCGCGATTAACGAAGCGCTTTCAAACAACGCCATTATCGGCAGATACGTTTTAGCGGGCGGGATAATGAGTAAACTCAAAACTTTAAAGCCCAAAGGTAACGAGATATATCTTACCGACGTTTTAGACGAACTTGCTAAAAAGGGCGAACTTTTGGCGTCGACTTTTGAAGGTAGACGTTACGACGTCGGCGATAAGTTAGGGTTTATCAAAGCCAACGTGGAATACGCGCTTCGCAACGAAGAGATAGGCAAAGACTTTAAGGCTTATATAAAGGAAATAAGTAAAACGCTCTGATTTTCCGTCGGGGCGCGAAAGGGAATTTTATGTACGATAAAATTTGTAGGGGTTGCGGAACGTATCTTTCCGATTATTATCGGACGGGGATGCTCGGCTGTCCGCATTGTTATACCGCTTTTCGTTCGGAGATAACCAAAACGCTCCGTAAGATACAGAAAGGCGCGAAACACGAAGGCAAGATACCCACGCTTAATTCTGTCGATAAGGAATTGTATTCGGAATACAAGCGGCTTCTTGCCGAAAAGGAAGCCGCCGTTTTAGAGAGCAGATTTTCCGACGTAAAAAACATTTCAGACGAGCTTTTGGATTTGAAAGCCGAACTCGAACGCAGGGGGCTGATATAGTATGGAAGTTTTAAACCCCGACCTTTATGCCGGCAATATAATAATGTCGCGCGTAAGACTTGCGAGAAATCTTCGGGATATGCCGTTCACACTCGACGCCGCGAGCGGGCGGGAAGTCGTTAAAAAGGTCAACCGCGCGCTCGTTAAAACGGATACTTTCAACCTGTATTTCGTTTCTAATCTCGACGAGATAACTTTGGAAGCGATGAAAGAGCGGCATCTTATCAGCAACAACCTTATCGCAAATCCCGAGTGCGGCGCGGCGCTCGTAAATTCCGACGAAAGCCTGTCCATTATGGTCAACGAAGAAGACGTAATACGCGAACAGTGCTTTATGAAAGGGCTTCGCATTTCCGAAGCGTATAAGCGCATAGACAGAATAGACGACGAACTCGCCAAAAATCTCGATATCGCTTTCGACGAAACCTTAGGGTATCTTACCGCGTGTCCCACTAATCTCGGCACGGGGATGCGGGCTTCGGTGATGATGTTTCTGCCGGCTCTTACCGAGAGCGGCAAGATAAAAGACCTTGTGGCGGAAGCGGCGGAGATAGGGCTTACCGTTCGGGGGCTTTACGGCGAAGGTAGCCGTGCCGAAGGCTGTATGTATCAGATAAGCAACGAAGTAACGCTCGGCATTTCCGAATACGATATAATAAAATCGGTGGAAGAAACGGTGCTTTCCGTGTGTAAGTTGGAGCGCGAACTCGAAGAAAAATTATACGTCAAAAAAGAACTCGTTACTATGGACAGGGCGAAAAAGGCGTTCGGGGTGCTTACCAACGCGGTACTTCTGCCTTATACGGAGTTTTTAACGCTTATCGCCGAAGTCAAACTCGGCGCTATGCTAGGGATGATAAACATTTCCGACGTGGAAGCGATAGACGACTTGATCGTCGCCGTGCGCCCCGCAAATCTTTGCAAGCAGTACGGCAGACCGCTTACGGATACGGACAGGGATTTGTTCCGCGCCGAACTCGTCGGCAAAAAACTTACTAAATTAAAGGAGTGATATTATGTATTACGAAGCATTTTCACGCAACGTGAACGAAGTTATAGATATTGCGAACGAACTTGCCAAGCGCTTCGGGTGCAGATACATCGGTAGCGAACACATTATGTTCGGCTTGATTAACGTTACCGACGGCCGTGCGGCTTCTATTCTGCGCGAAGCGGGTGTTGACAGCGACAGATATCTTGCGTATTTTAAACGGACCATAGACCCGACTTCGATAATTCCCGGCAATATGTTTACGCCGCGCACCAAACGTCATCTGGAAAAGGCGATAGACGTTTCTTTGCGAGCGCGCTCGGGTTTCGTCGGCACGGAACACCTTTTACTCGTTATCCTTATGGACGAAGAATCGGTCGCGACCGCCATATTGCAGGCGATGGGCGTCAATACGGGAGAAATGGCGGAAGAAATCGCCGAAAGTCTTTTCGGTAACGACGAACAAGAGAACGAACAGGGCGAAGAAGGAGTTTTTGCGAATACGTTTAAGACAGCGCAAAATCCATATTCGCAGGCAAGAAAGGACAAGGACTACGGCGATCTCGGCGAACTCGGAAAATTCGGCGTGAACCTTAATAAACAGGCGCAAGAAGGTCGGCTCGACCCCGTTATCGGTAGGAAAAAGGAAATCGACAGGGTAATTCAGATACTTTCGAGAAGGACTAAAAATAATCCCGTGCTTATCGGCGAACCGGGCGTCGGCAAAAGCGCCGTCGTGGAAGGGCTTGCGCAGGCGATAGTAAAAGGCAACGTTCCCGAACTTTTAGCGGATAAAATAGTTTTCTCGCTCGATATCGCAGGGATGCTCGCGGGCGCGAGATACCGCGGCGACTTCGAAGAAAGACTTAAAAAAGCCATAGACGTAGTAAAGCAGAACGGCAATATAATTCTGTTTATCGACGAAATTCACAATATCGTCGGCGCGGGGAGTACGGGCGAAGGCAATATGGACGCGGCGAATATCTTAAAGCCTATGCTTTCGCGCGGGGAATTGCAGACCATCGGCGCGACCACTATCGACGAGTACAGAAAATATATCGAAAAAGACGCGGCGCTGGAACGGCGTTTTCAGCCTATAATGGTAGACGCGCCCAGCACCGAAGAAACGGTGGAAATATTAAAGGGACTGCGCGACAAGTACGAATCTCACCACGGCGTGAGTATTCCCGACGACGCGATTATGGCGGCGGTATCTTTATCCGACAGATATATAACCGACAGGTTTTTGCCCGACAAGGCGATAGACTTAATAGACGAAGCGGCTTCAAGGGTGCGGCTCGACAGTTACAATTCGCCCGCGGAAGCCAAGCAAAAGGAAAACGAACTCGCAACGCTTACCGCCGAAAAGAACGAAGCCAAGCGCCGCGACGATTTGGAGCGCGCCATAAAACTCAATAAGGAAATAGAGCGAGTAAACAAGGAACTCGACGAAATTCGGGCGACCGCAAGCAAGATGAAGAGCAACAGGGAGAAATTGAAACTCACTCCCGACGACATAGCGAAAGTTGTAAGCAACTGGACGGGCGTGCCCGTAGTAAAACTTACCGAGACCGAAGCGCAGAAACTTCTGGATTTAGAAGCGGTGTTGCATCAAAGGGTAATAGGTCAGTCGGACGCGGTGAAAGCGGTGGCGGACGCTATCCGCCGCGCGAGAGCGGGGCTTAAAGACCCCAACCGCCCCGTCGGTTCGTTCATATTCGTAGGTCCTACGGGCGTCGGTAAAACCGAACTCTCGAAAGCGCTTGCGGAAGCGGTTTTCGGCAACGAAAACAATCTTATCCGCGTCGATATGTCGGAGTATATGGAAAAGCACTCGGTATCTAAAATGGTCGGCGCGCCTCCCGGATACGTCGGGTTCGACGAAGCGGGGCAACTTACCGAAAAGGTGAGAAGAAAGCCCTATTCCGTCGTTTTGTTCGACGAAATAGAAAAGGCGCACCCCGACGTGTTCAACGTGATGTTGCAGATACTTGACGACGGGAGATTAACCGACAGTAAGGGCAGGACTGTTTCGTTCAAGAATACCATAATCATTATGACGTCCAACGTCGGCGCGACGGAGATACAGCATAAAAACGCGCTGGGATTTTCGGGCGGAGAAAAGGCTTACGACGATATGTGCGACAGGTATATGGACGCGTTAAAGGAAAAATTCCGTCCCGAATTCTTAAACCGTATCGACGATATAATAGTATTCCATAAACTTACCAAGGACGAAACGGCGCAAATCGCCGAACTTCTTTTAGGCAGTTTGAGAAAGCGCCTTGCGGTAATAGGGGTAAAACTCGTCGTAACAGACGCCGCGATGGATTTAATAATCGAAAAGGGCTACGACAACGACTACGGCGCGCGCCCCTTAAAACGGGTTATTCAACGGCATATAGAAGACAGATTATCCGAAGAAATACTGCGCGGAACGTTAAAAGAAAACTCGACCGTAACGGTTGACGCTGCTGACGGAGAATTTTCTTTTATAAACGGCTGATTTTTTCGTAAAATCAAAAGGGTTTTCGGACGCTTTTTGCGAATTATTATTTAAGGAGGAAAATTATGAAATTCGACATCTATGCAAAAAATTACGAAGTAAGCGAAAAACTTAAAAACGTTACCGAACAGAAACTTGCAAAACTTGACAAGTACTTTAAAGACGACGAAACGACGGCAAAGGTAAGTTTCAAAAAACAGGCTAATTCTTTCACGACCGAAATTATGCTCGACTTTAACGGAAAATTCGTTCGCGCGACGGCGACGAGCGACAATTTTTACGATAATATAGACATAATATTGCCGAAGATAGAAGGTCAGATAAGAAAACACCGCACTAAATTCGACCAGCACAATAAAAACGCGGCTTTTGCAGACGCCGCCATCTACGACGTACGCAACGCGGAAGAAAACGCGAAACGGCAGATAGTAAAGAAAAAGAATTTCGTTCTTACCCCGATGACGGTAAAAGAAGCGGAAGAAGAAATGGAACTTTTAGGACATTCCTTTTACGTCTTTTTAGAAGCGAAAACCAACACCGTACAGGTTCTTTACAGACGTGACGACGGCGATTTGGGTTTAATAGAACCGCAGGTGTAACGCTATATGCAGACGGGTATTTCCACCGCGTCTTTGTTCGGCAGATTCAACACCGAAGACGCGTTGTCTTTTTTGAGCGGGAACGGAGTTTCGGCGGCGGAAGTCTTTTTGGAATCCTTTTGCGAATACAATAGGGAATTCGGCGAGTTTTTAGCCGCCCGTAAGGGCAATATCGCAATTCACTCAATACATACGCTTACAACGCAGTTCGAGTCCACGCTTTATAGTTTAAACGAACGCGCCGAGAAAGATTCCTTTATTCTTCTCGATAAGACGATGCAGGCGGCAAAGGCTATGGGCGCGAAATATTATACCTTTCACGGGCTCGCGAGAGTAAAGCGCACCCCGTATATTATAGATTACGAGCGTGTCGGCACTATTACGCAACGGATAATAGACGTTTGCGAAAAATACGGCGTTACGCTTGCCTATGAAAACGTGCACTGGGCGTATTACAATTATATCGGTTTTTTTTCCGAACTTAAAAAACGTACGTCGGGGCTCAAAGGAACTTTCGATATAAAGCAAGCGCGACAAGCGGGGGTGGACTTCCGCGAGTTTATAGACGAAATGGGCGGCGATATCGTAACCGCGCACCTTTCGGATATAGACGAAAACGGCAAGATGTGTTTGCCCGGTAGGGGAATTACCGATTTTAAGGAAGTGTTTTCGAGACTTCGGGATAAGGGTTTCGACGGCGCTATGCTTTTAGAAGTCTATAAAAACGATTTTAATGACTTCGACGAGTTGTTCGATTCTCTTTCGTATATAACCGACCTTGCCGATAAGATTTTTACGAAATAAACCGAAAGCCCTTGATTTACAAGGGCTTTTTCATTTACTTTTATTGATAGTTGTTTTTAAATTTCAATCGGTTTTTTACAATAAAAATCTACCGCTCGTTTATAAAACGGACGGAAGATACCGGTAAAACCGATTCTCGAAAACAGAAATAAATTATTCCTGCGGTTTGGCTTTTTCTTCCTCGAAAGCGGCGAGAATAACTTTAATAAGTTCTTCTCTCGTTTCGGTTTTGATGGGGTGGGCTATGTCTTTATACGAGCCGTCGGTAGTCTTGCGGCTGGGCATAGCGATAAAAAAGCCTTCGTTTCCTTCAATAACTTTAATGTCGTGTACAACAAAGCAGTCATCGAAGGTTACCGAAGCCACCGCTTTAAGTTTGCTGTCGTTGTTCTTGACGATGCGAACTCGTACGTCTGAAATTTTCATTTCGGTACCTTCCTTAATTTTAGACTAAATAAATCATAACATATAAAATCGACGATTTCAATACGTTTTTAAAATTTCCCCATTATTTTTTTGTTTTATTCGAAAAATTCACCGCTTTTATCCCTTAATTTCGTTTTTTTTCATATTTTATAGTATGAAAGATATCGTTTTTTTCTCTGATTTTAAAAATATCCACTTTATCGGAATCGGCGGAGTGTCGATGAGCGGACTTGCAAAATATTGTATGACCAAAGGGTTTTCCGTTTCGGGAAGCGATAAAGCCGCGTCCAACGAAACCAAAAAACTTGCCGCGCTCGGTGCAAAAGTTTTTAAGGGACACAAAGCGGAAAACGTGAAAAACGCGGAACTCGTCGTGTATTCTTCCGCCGTTTCGGACGATAACCCCGAACTTGTTTTTGCAAAAAAGCACGGGTTGCCGATTTTAAAACGCAGCGAACTTTTGGGCGAAATTTTATCGTTGCACGGTAGAACCGTGGCGGTTTCGGGCAGCCACGGAAAATCGACGACTACCGCAATGATAGCCGAAATTCTTATCGCTGCGAATTTTGATCCCACCGTATTTTTGGGCGGCGAAAGAAAGGCTTTCGGTAATTGCAGGGTTGGCGGCGGCGACTACGCCGTGGCGGAAGCGTGTGAATATAAACGCAATTTTCTCGATATTCGCCCCGAAGTCGCGGTTATTCTCAATATAGACAACGACCACGTCGATACGTATAAAAATATGGACGAAGCCGTGAACGCTTTTTCGCTTTTTGCGAAAAACAGTCTTTCCGTGATAAACGCCGACGATAAGTACGCAAGGAAAGTGTTTAATTCTTCCACGGTAACTTTCGGCGTGAAAAACCTTGCCGTTTATAAGGCGAAATATATAAGCGAAAGCGAGTGCCGTTCGTTTACCGTTTACGCTTACGGCAAGCGGCTTGGTCGGATAAGTCTTAAAGTCGCGGGTGCGCACAACGTATATAACGCGCTTGCGGCGGTTGCTTGCACGAGCGAACTTAAAGTTCCGTTTCAGGTAATAAAGTCGGCGCTTGAAGCGTTTGACGGCATAAGGCGGCGGAACGAATTTTTGGGCGAGTTTTGCGGCGCAAAGTGTTTTGCCGATTACGCGCATCATCCTACGGAGATTCGCGCTATGCTGGAAAACGCAAGGGATAAAGTGCTCGTCGTTTTTCAGCCGCACACTTATTCGCGTACCGCGGCGCTTATGTCCGATTTCGTAGCGGCGCTTTTTTCGGCGGAAGGAGTTATAATTTATAAGACCTATCCCGCAAGGGAGAAATTTTCGGCGGCGGGCGACGGTAAAAAACTTTTTGAAAATATTAAGGAACGCGGCAAAGAGAACGTAGCCTACGCGAATAGTTGTGTTTCTCTAAAAAAAGAACTTAAAAATCGCGCCGCGTTTTTTGACAGAATACTGTTTTTAGGGGCGGGAGATATTTACGAAATCGCAAAAAGATGCCTAAAAACGCAGTCGTAATCGCGTCTGATTTTTACCGTTAAAAAAATTGTTGAGAAAAAGTAGAAATTTGCCATTAAAACGTTTGCAAAAAATATTTTTTTGAGTTATTATTTAAATAATCAAAATTATAATAGGAGAGAATGGGCAATGATACGGAAAGGAAGAAAAATATCGGTTTTAGGCACGGGCAACGTAGGAGCGACGATTGCTTATTCTTTGACAATATCGGGGCTTTGTTCGGAAATAGTTTTAGTCGATATAAACAAGACGAAAGCCGAAGGGGAAGCGCTGGATCTCGCACAATGCGCCGCGTGCGTACCTTCCGTAAAAGTTCGGTGCGGTGAATATGCGGACGTTGCGGGTTCCGACGTTATTATAGTTACTTTCGGTATA
This sequence comes from uncultured Eubacteriales bacterium, assembly GCA_900320065.1. Taxonomy (GTDB): domain Bacteria; phylum Bacillota; class Clostridia; order Christensenellales; family Borkfalkiaceae; genus UBA1259. Next base: position 34,920 of record ONQV01000004.1, read on the forward strand.
GGCAGAAAGCCCGACCAGACAAGGCTCGACCTTGCAAAAGTCAACGTCGGTATTCTTAAAAGCGTTATGCCGGAAGTCGCTAAAATCGCGCCCGACTCGCTCTATATTATCGTCAGCAATCCCGTGGACGTGTTGACTTACGCCACTATAAAGTGCACGGGACTTCCCGAAAACCGCGTTATCGGCACGGGAACGTTGCTCGATTCCAACAGACTTATAAAGTACGTCGCCGATTATTGCAAGGTGGACGCGCATAACGTAAACGCTTACGTTTTAGGCGAACACGGGGACGCCTGTATGTCGCCTTGGAGTCTTTGCACGGTAGCGGGCTTAAATCTTAAAGATTACGCAAAAAAATTCTTGGGTGTCAGCGAAGAAGTGATGAAATCCGATTACGAACAACTTTTTTCGGAAATGGTAAAGTCGGGTTCGACGGTAATTAAGGCGAAAGGCGCGACGTATTACGCGATAGCGGCGTCCGTTATGCACCTTTTGAAAGCGATTTTATACGATACGCATACCATTATGCCACTTTCCACGTTGGTGCACGGCGAATACGGTGCGGACAACGTTTGTATGGGCGTTCCCTGTCAGGTGGGCGTGAACGGGATCGAAAAGATTGCCGATCTGCTTTTGACGCCGCAGGAACAAGCGCTTTTAGACATGAAAATCGTTTCGCTCACCACGACTTTCGACGCGCTTGAATTGAGAAAATAATAACCTTTTATAAATATAATAATGACAAAGTAAAGGGGAGTAGTCGGCGCAAAGTTTTTTGGGAAACGTAAAATCTTTGCGTTCGCGTTGTCGTCAGGACGGCTAGAATATGGCTCGGCGGCGCGGAAAACTTACGGTTTTTGACAAGACTTTTACCGTTTTTGCGGTAAAAGTCTTGTTTTTTTATTTCAAAAGGGTATTATGTATATCGGTCGAAAGTTTTTAGCCGCGCGTGTTACGACCGAAAAACTTCGGAGGAATTTATGAAAATATTTATACTTGTCGCTTTTATTCTGACCTATGCGGCTATAATCGCTTTTCCCAGAAAAAAGCCCATGGTTGCGGGCGTTGCCGCTTTTGTTTGCGCGGGGGGATGTCTTATTTTCGGCAAAACGGGGTTTATTGAGATTTTTCGGGCGATAGACTTAAACGTCGTTTTGATGCTCGTGGGGATTATGATAACCGTTTCCGCGTTCTCGTATTCGCAGATGCCCGACTTTATAGCGGACAAGCTTATCGCAAAAGTGCCGAACGCGCTTATTGCCATAGTTCTTTTGTCCGTGCTTTCGGGGCTGATTTCGGCGTTTATAGATAACGTGGCGACAGTTTTGATGCTCGCGCCTATCGGTATAGCCGTCGCGCTTAAAACCAAGGTTTCGCCTATACCCGTAATTATATGTATAGCGGTATCTTCCAACCTACAAGGCGCGGCGACGCTCGTCGGCGATACCACCAGCATTATGCTCGGCAGTTTTGCGAATATGAGTTTTTCCGACTTCTTCTTTCTAAACGGTAAACTGTCTATTTTCTGGGCGGTGGAACTCGGGGCGGTTTTAACTATTCCCGTTATCGTCTTTATTTTCAGAAAAAACAGGGAACGACTTTGTTTCGAGTCGGAAAATATAAAGATAAAATCGGTCGTTCCGACTATTTTGCTTTTAACTAATCTTTTAACGCTTATCGCCATATCGTTTATTCCTGCCGAAAACAAGCCCGCCGTAACGAACGGACTTATCTGTATCGCGTTTGCTTTTGCCGCGCTTGTTTTTACCGCGATAAAATATAAAAAGGAAGGGCTGACACAAAGCGTTAAGGACGTAGACTTTGCGACGGTGTTTTTCCTTATATTCCTGTTTATAATAATTTTCACGGTGGAAAAGGTCGGCATAATAGACGATATAAGCGAACTGTTTGCAAGTCTCGGAGATAAAAACGTGTTCTTGCTTTATACCGTGATAGTGTTCGGTTCGGTGCTGTTTTCGGCGTTTATCGATAATATCCCTTACGTCGCCACTATGCTGCCCGTAATACGGGCTTTGTGCGCGGCGCTTCCAACGGTGTCGCCGTATCTTCTTTATTTCGGGTTGCTGTGCGGGGCGACGCTCGGCGGCAACTTAACGCCCGTAGGGGCTTCCGCTAACGTTGTAGGTATAGGAATACTCAATAAAGCAGGGTATAAAGTCAAAAATTCCGATTTCTTCAAAATCGGAATACCGTTTACGCTCGTCGCCGTGCTCGGCGGTTATACCTTCTGCTGGTTCGTATGGGGTGCGTAAGAAATACGGATTTTAAAACGTTACGCCCCGATAAGGCTTGCCTTATCGGGGCGTAAATTCTTTAAGTAAGGTTATAGAATTTCCACGCCGCTCGGTGAAAACATAAAGATATTGTCTTCCATTTCGTAAACGCCGCCGCCCAGTGCGTAGATAGCGCCGGACAACATATCGAGAATACGCATAGCCGTTTCTTTTTTCAGTTTTTCCAGATGCACTATGATATTTTTGTTTTCTTTGAGTGCGTCTATCATTTTCGACACGTCTTCGTAAGAAGTGGGGTCGAAAACGGAAACGGGTCCCGTTTTGTGCATGCCGCCCGTTTCAACGTCTGCGGAAGCAAACGGTTTTACTTTGCGGTCTTCTCTGGATTTCTGTGATCTGCCGAATAAATCGAATACGCCCATCAGTTATTTTCTCCGTAGTTTCTTTTTCCGAACAGCGCCGTGCCGAGTCTTATCGTATTGCTTCCGTGCGCTATCGCCGTCTTATAATCTTCACTCATACCCATAGATAGATAGGTCAGGGGAAGTCCTTGATTTTTAAGTTTGTCGTATAAAGTACGCATTTTGTCGAAAAGACTTGCTAGATAGTCCTTATCGGAAGATATCGGCATCATCGCCATAAGTCCTTTTACGCGGACGTTTTTAAGGCTTTTCGTAATTTCAATAACCGCGTTCTCCGCTTCCGTAAAGGCAAATCCGCTTTTCGTTTCTTCACCGCCGACGTTTACTTCGACCAAAACGTCTTGCACTATATCCTTTTTCGCCGCGAAATCGTTTATCGCCGTCGCTAAATTAAAGCTATCGACCGAGTGGATAAGTTCCACCTTTCCCACGATATATTTTACTTTATTCGTCTGCAAATGCCCTATAAAATGCTGCCTGCAAGGGGAAAGCAGAGCCGTCTTTTCGCGAAATTCCTGCACCTTGTTTTCGGCAACGACTTCTACGCCGCTTTCTATCGCTGCGTTTATAGTTTCCGCACTCTGCATTTTAGTCGCGGCGACAAGCGTTATTTTCTCCCCGCGATTATTCCCCGCGGATATTTCGTTTAATATTTTCGTAACGTTTTGGTTAAGCATTTTCGGCAATCAGGTCTTTCATATCGAAAAGCCCCTTATCCTTACCCGTTATAAAGCGTGCCGCGGCAAGAGCGCCCGCCGCGAATACGTCGCGCGATTCGGCGTTGTGCGTAAAGGTAAGGCTTTCGTTATCCCCTGCGAAAATTACCTGATGTTCGCCGACTATCGTGCCGCCGCGTACCGCGTGTATGCCGATTTCCTTTTTATCGCGCGCGCCCACCAAGCCGCATCTTCCGTAAACTTCGGTTTTGTCGGGGAATATTTCTTTTATGCCGTCTTTTATCATTATAGCCGTTCCGCTCGGCGCGTCGGTTTTCTTATTGTGATGCTTTTCGATTATTTCTATATCGAAATCGTAAAGCCGTTTCGCGGCGAATTTTACCGCTTCTATCAGTACGTTTACGCCAAGCGACATATTCGCCGAACGGAATATCGCCACCTTTTCGCTCGCCGCTTTTACCGCGGCTACGTCCGCACTATCGTATCCCGTGGAGCAAAGCACCGCGGGGGTGTGCGTTTTAACGCAGTAGTCTAAAACTTTTGAAAGCGTGGCTTTTGCCGAAAAGTCGATAACGACGTCCGCTTTTTCGGTTATTTTATCGAAGCCGTCGTAAACCTTAAATCCGTTTACGTCCGCGTTCTTTATATCCACGCCGCAAAGCGGGGTAACGTCCGCGCTTTTTGCTGCGTTTTCTCTTATCTTCGTGCCCATTTTACCGAGCGCGCCGCAAATTATTATCTTCATAAGTCTTCCTTTAATTTAACGCCGAAATCTTTTAATGTTTTTATCATTTTATCTGTGTGTTCGGGTTCTAATTCCGTAAGCGGCGCACGCACGATACCCGTCCCAAGCCCTACGAGTTCGATAGCCCGCTTAATAGGTATCGGGTTTACTTCGCAGAACATTACGTCAATAACGGGTAAGAGTCTTTCGTGCAGTTCGTTCGCTTCTATCGGCTTACCGCTTGCAAACAGTTTGTTCACCGTGCTGACCTCTTTCGGCAACAGGTTTGAAACGACCGAGATAAGCCCTTTCGAGCCTATTGCGAGCATCGCAAGATTAAGGTTGTCGTCGCCCGAATACAGCGCCGTTTTGTCTTTTATGAGTCTTGCCGTTTCGCAGATCTGTTCCATATTGCCGCAGGCTTCCTTTATGCCGCTGATATTTTTGTGTTCGGCGATCTCCGCCATGGTTTGCGGAAGGATATTTACGCCCGTCCGCGCGGGAACGTTATAGCAGAGCACGGGGATATCCACGCTGTCGCAGATATCGTTGTAATATTTAACGAGCCCCTTTTGCGTACATTTGTTGTAGTAGGGAGTAACGACCAAAAGCCCGTCCGCGCCGAGTTTTTGCGCAAGTACGCTTTTTTCTATCGCTTTTTTGGTGCAATTACTGCCCGAACCTAAAATGAATTTTACTCTTCCCGCGATTTTATCGTAGGCGAATTTAGCGATATTTTCGTACTCCGCATCGGTAATAGTCGGCGCTTCGCCCGTCGTTCCCAACACGCAGAGTGCGGAAATGCCGTTATTTATCTGATAGTCTATCTGTTTTCCAAAAGCCGCGTAATCTATTCCGTCTTTTGTGAACGGGGTGATCATTGCGGTGCAAACCCCTTCGAAAATAACTTTATTCATAGTTTCCTCCGAATAAATTTTTATAGGTTAAAGTTTACTTGTTGAGTTGATCCTTAACAGCGCCCATTTTTATGGCGTATTCGGCTATCTGAACGGCGTTCGTCGCCGCGCCCTTTCTGATATTGTCCGCGACTACCCAAAAGTTTATGCCGCTTTCCACCGTGTCGTCCTTTCTGATACGACCGACGAATACTTCGTCGCGGTTTTCGGCGGTTATCGCCATCGGGTAAAGGTTCTTCGCGGGGTCGTCCTGAATAACAACGCCCTGCGCGTTTTTAAGCACTTCTTTTACCTGTTCGACGGTGCAGG